>JBJTQP010000245.1:0-24124 GCA_046075685.1 Planctomycetaceae bacterium
CAGGCTACAAGCCCGCACCAACGAGGTGGAGGCAGTCCTGTGTGACTGCACCGACGATCTGAATGTTCCCCGTAGCCGCGGGCTTGCAGCCTGCGGAATCCGCGTGGTGGTTGGTGCAGGCTACAAGCCCGCACCAACGAGGTGGAGGCAGTCCTGTGTGACTGCACCGACGATCTGAATGTTCCCCGTAGCCGCGGGCTTGCAGCCTGCGGAATCCGCGTGGTGGTTGGTGCAGGCTACAAGCCCGCACCTACCACAAACGGCGGCAGCGATATCCGCCGACGGCCATCACACGGCGTCGCGGCCGCGGCCGGCGACCCCTCAGCCCTCGCCCCAGATTCGCCGCACCTCGGTGAGCCCCTCGACGCAGAGGTCGTAGTCGTCGGAAAGCCGCTCGAGCAGCAATCGCTCCTGCTCCGCGTCGGCCGGCTCCAGCGTCGCCGCGAGGTGGTAGGCCCGCTTGCCCGTCGACCGGTAGGCCGCCAGGCGATCGCCGCGGCCCGGCGCCTCCACGCGGCGCAGGGCCTCGGGGTAGAGCCCGCTCCAGAACAGCGTCACGTCGCCGATGTGCCGGCATTCCTCGCGGGCGTCGTCAGGCTGGGGGCGCCCCGCCGCCGCGACGAGCAAGCGGGTGACATCGGTGGCCACGGTCAAGGCCGCCGCGGGCCGGGCCGCGGCGTCGTTCCGCAGAAACCGCACGAGCAGCAGCGAGACGTAGTCGACCAGCGGCGGGTCAACGATCCCCAGCCGCGTGTGAAACGCGTACTCCGTCAGGCCCCGGAAGAAGCGGTCGATGTCGGAAGGATCACGGGCGGAAAACATGGCGGGCTCGCACGCGAGAGGCCGGCACTTGTTTCTACGCTCGGTTATAGAGGTTCGTTCGTCGCGGTGGCCAGAAAGAATCTCGCGGCCAGCGAGCCGAAGGCCCGATACCGGAGGCGATGGGGGCGGGGTCGCCGCTCCAGCACGATCCTCGTCAGCGGGTCGCCGCGGCGAGTTCGGCCACGTAGCGGCCCACGTCGGTGAGCAGCGTGTCGCGGGGCTGGCCCGCCTGCTCCGCGATTCGGCGCACGAGCGCGGAGCCCACGATCACTCCGTCGGCCACGTTGCACACGGCCTTCACCTGCTCGGCGCTCGAGATGCCGAAGCCCACGAGGATCGGCACATCGGTCTTCGTCTTCAGCCACGCCACGCGGTCCACGAGGCCCGGCGGGAGTTCCGTGCGGGCGCCCGTCACGCCCGCCACCGACACGCAGTAGAGAAAGCCCGTCGACTTCCGCGCGATCGCCTCGGCCCGCTCCGGCGGCGTGGTGGGCGTGACGAGCCGCACGAGCGCCAGCCCGGCCTTGCGGCAGGCGGCGTCGAGGTCGTCGCTCTCCTCGAGCGGCAGATCGGGCACCACGAAGCCGGCGAGGCCGGCGGCGAGCGCGTCGGCCACGAAGCGATCGATGCCGCGGCGGAAGATCAGCGAGTAGCTGGCCATCGCCAGGATCGGCATCCCGCACGAGGCGGAGGCCCGCCGCGCGATGTCGAACACGCCGGCGAGCGCGACCCCCTTGCCGAGGGCCCGCGTGTAGGAGGCCTGGATCACCGGGCCGTCGGCGATCGGATCGCTGTAGGGCACGCCGAGCTCGCAGGCGGAGCCTCCGGCGCGGGCGACCGCCTCGATCACCGCCACCGTGGTGTCGGCGTCGGGATCACCGGCGGTCACGAACGGCGCGAGCGCCTTGCGGCCGGCGGCCCGGTTGGCCGCGAACATCGCCTCGAGTTTCTCGATCGGCCGCGTGGTGGCGGTGGTCGTCACGGATGCATGCTCCTCACGCCGTGCCGCCGTCGGCGGCGAGGCCGCGGAGGCGGGCGATCTCGGCCGCGTCCTTGTCGCCCCGGCCGGACAGGCAGACCACGATGATCTCGTCGGGCGACCGCTGCGCCGCCTCGCGGGCCGCCCACGCCAGCGCGTGCGAGGTTTCGAGCGCCGGCAGGATGCCCTCGTTGCGGGCCACGGTGTCGAAGGCGTCGAGGGCCTCCATGTCGGTCACGCTCGTGTATTCCACGCGGCCCATGTCGTGCCAGTAGGAGTGCTCGGGGCCGACGCCCGGATAGTCGAGGCCGGCCGACACGGAGTGCACGTCGGCCGTCTGGCCGTCCTGATCCTGCAGCACGTAGGAGAGCGACCCGTGGAGGATGCCCGGGCTGCCATAGGAGAGGCTCGCCGCATGGTCGCCGGCCTTGCCCGACCGGCCGCCGGCCTCCACGCCCACGAGGCGGACCTCGGGGTGGTCGACGAAGGGAAAGAACATGCCCGCCGCGTTGCTGCCTCCGCCCACGCAGGCCACGACGGTGTCGGGCAGCCGCCCGAACTGCTTCCGCGACATCTCGATCGTCTCGCGGCCGATGACCGACTGAAAGTCGCGGACGATCCGCGGAAAGGGATGCGGGCCGACCACCGAGCCGATGATGTAGTGCGTGGTCTCCACCGAGCCCATCCAGTCGCGCATGGCATCGTTGATGGCGTCGCGGAGGGTCCGCGAGCCGGTCTCGACGGGCCGCACCTCGGCCCCCATCAGCCGCATGTTGCGGACGTTGGGCGCCTGGCGGCGGACGTCCTCCGACCCCATGTAGACGACGCACTGGAGGCCGAACCGGGCGCACGCGGTGGCCGTGGCCACGCCGTGCTGGCCGGCGCCGGTCTCCGCGATGATCCGCTTCTTGCCCATCCGGATCGCGAGCAGGCCCTGGCCGAGCGTGTTGTTGATCTTGTGGGCGCCGGTGTGGGAGAGATCCTCCCGCTTGAGCCAGATCTGGGCCCCGCCGGCGAGCTTGGTGAGCCGCTGGGCGAAGAGCAGGGGGGTGGGGCGGCCGACGAAGGCCGAGAGCAGCCCGTCGAGTTCCGCGGCGAAGGCAGGATCGGCGACGGCCTCGCCGTAGGCCCGCTCGAGCTGGTCGAGCGCGGCGGAGAGCGTCTCGGGCACGTAGCGGCCGCCGAACATCCCGAAGCGGCCGAGGGCATCGGGTACGTTCGAGAGGGGGGCGGTGACGGAGGGCGGGACCATGAGGGCGAATTTCCTCGGGAACACGGGCTGGCGACGGCCGCGAAACCGACGCGAACCGGCCGGTTGCCGGACGCTTCGACACGATTGTAGCCTGCCCGGGATTCGCCACCATTCACGCCCGCCGCCGCCCCGCACCAGCGATGCCCGAACTTCCGGAAGTCGAGACGATGCGTCGCGGGATCGCCGCGATGGCGGGCCGCCGGATCGAGGCCGTCGTGTTTCCACGCAGCCGCGTGCGGCCGATCTCGATCGAGCCGCGGCCGACGTCGCTGGCCCGACGGCTCGCCGGCCGCACCATGGCGGCGGTGCACCGCCGGGGAAAGCGGATCGTGATCGAACTCGCGCCGCAGGATGGCGACGGGCGGCGGTGGCTGGCGATCGAGCCGCGGATGACCGGGCTGATGCTGCTCGTCGAGCCGCCGTCGCCCGAGCACGTGCGGATGGTGCTCGAGTGTGCGGGCCGCGGCGCCGGCCGGCTGACGTTCTGGGATCGCCGCGGCCTGGGCACGATCCGGCTCTTCGACGACGCGGGCCTCGACGCCGCCTGCGGACCGCATCGGCACGGCCCCGACGGGCTCGTCGTGTCGGGCGACGAGCTGGCCGGGTGCCTCGGCCGTTCCAGTCGGGCCGTGAAGGTGGCGCTGCTCGACCAGCGGGCGGTGGCCGGCATCGGCAACATCTATGCCGCCGAGATCCTTTTTCGCGCGGGCCTCGACCCGCGAAGCCGCTGCCGACGGCTGAAGCGGGAGCAGTGGCAGCGGATCGCCGCCGAGACCCGTCGCGTGCTCGCCGAGGCCGTGCGGCTCGAGGGCTCGAGCATCGGCGACGAGACCTACCGCACCGCCGACAACCGGGCGGGCCGGTTTCAGCGGCGGCACCGGGTGTATGGCCGCGAGGGCGAGCCCTGCACGCGCTGCGGCGCCGCGATCGAGCGGATCGTGCAAGCCCAGCGGGCGACGTTTTTCTGCGGCACCTGCCAGCGGCGGCCATGAGCGTGGTGCCGAGGCCGCGGCGTGAGTCCGCAACAACGTAGGTGCAGGCTTGCGGCCTGCACCAAGCACGGCGCTGGTTCCGCAACAACGTAGGTGCAGGCTTGCAGCCTGCACCAAACACGGCGCTGGTTCCGCAGGCTGCACGCCTGCGGCTACTGGGGACTGGTTCCGCAGGCTGCACGCCCGCGGCTACGGGGGCGGTTGGCGGGGCCCGAGCCCGTGTCGTACGATTCAGTCATGCGGTCCATCCTGGCCATGCCAACTCGCTTCTCGCGGCGAGACCTGCTTCGGGCTTCGGCGGCATCGGTCGTCGCCACGGCGTGCGGCCCCCGCGCGGTGGCGGATTCCGCGGCGGCCGCACCGACGGCCGAGACCCTCGCCGGCCGGCTTCATGCGTCGCTCTCCGCGGCCCAGCGGGAGCAGATCTGCTTTTCCTGGGATCACGTGCACCCGAAGTTCGGCCTGCTGCGAAGCCGTGTCGGCAACAACTGGAACGCGACCGAGCCCGAAGTCGCCGGCGACTTTTTCACCCGTGACCAGCAGCGGCTGATCCGCGAGATCTTCGAGCAGCTCATCGATCCCGCGTGGCACGAGCGGTATGACCGCCAGCTCGAGGACGACACCGGCGGCTTCGGGCACGGCCAGTCGATCGCCCTGCTGGGCGAGCCGGGCAGCGGACGCTTTCAGTTCCTGCTCACCGGCCGCCACATGACCCTCCGCTGCGACGGCGACTCGGCCGAGCACGTCGCCTTCGGCGGGCCGATCTTCTACGGCCACGACACCGGCGGCGGCACGGAGGACGCCGCCCACACCGGCAACGTCTTCTGGTCGCAGGCCGTCGCCGCCAACGGGGTGTTCGCCATGCTCGACGGCCGGCAGCGGGAGCAGGCGATCGTGCCGCGGACGCCCCGCGAAAACGCGGTCGCCTTCCGCCACGGCGGCGAGCCGCAGGGGATCGCGGCGTCGGACCTCTCCGCCGACCAGCGGGCCGAGATGGAGCGGGTGCTCGGCGTGCTGCTCGAGCCCTACCGAACGGCGGATCGGGACGAGGTGCGGGGCTGCCTCGACCGCCAGGGCGGGCTCGACCGCTGCCGGCTCGCCTTCTACCGCGACGGCGACCTCGGCGACGACGGTGTCTGGGACAACTGGAGGCTGGAAGCGCCGGCGTTCGTCTGGCACTTCCGCGGCTCGCCGCACGTGCACGTGTGGGTGAACATCGCCGATTCGCCCGACGTTCCCACCAACGCCTGACCGCCCGCCGTCGCGCATGACCGACTGCTGCATCATCGGGGGAGGCATCGTCGGCCTGTCGATCGCCCGGGAGCTGGCGGGCCGCGGCCACCGTGTGCGGGTGCTCACCCGCGAGGGCCGTCGCGACACCGCCTCGTGGGCCGCGGCCGGCATCCTGCCGCCGGCGCCGGATCACGCCGGGTGCACGCCCAACGAGCGGCTCACTGCCTGGAGCGAC
Organism: Planctomycetaceae bacterium; assembly: GCA_046075685.1. Classification (GTDB taxonomy): domain Bacteria; phylum Planctomycetota; class Planctomycetia; order Pirellulales; family UBA1268; genus QWPN01. Next base: position 5,514 of record JBJTQP010000245.1, read on the forward strand.
CGCCTGCATCGCGAGTGGGCGGATGACCTCCGCCGCGAGACGGGCATCGACAACGGCCTCCGCATCTGCGGCGGCGTGCATGTCTGTCGCGACGAACGGGGCCGCGATCGGCTGCTGGCCGACGCGGCGAACTGGCGGTCGCGGGGCGCGGCCTGCGAGTGGCTGGAGGCGAACGACGTGGCGGCGGTGGAGCCGGCCCTGGCCGCGGCCGTGGCACGAGCCGCCGTCACGGGCGGCTTCCTGCTGCCCGAGGAGATCCAGATCCGTCCCCCGCGGCACCTCGAGGCCCTGGAGCGGTCGTGCGACCGCCGCGGCGTGACGATCACCCGCGGGGCGACCGTCCGCGAGATCGTGATGAGCGGGGGCCGCGTGGATCGAGTCGAGGCCGATGTCGGCGGCAGCCTGGAAGAGGTGCGGGCGGGCGTCTTCGTGCTCGCCGCGGGAGCGTGGTCGGGCCTGCTGGGGAAGGCGGTCGGCATCGCGATCGACACGCGGCCGATCCGGGGCCAGATCGTCCAGTTTGCCGTGCCCGACCTGCGCCTGGTCCGCGTGGTGAACCGGGGCCTGGATTACCTCGTGCCCCGCGCCGACGGCACGCTGCTGGCCGGGTCCACGCTCGAGGACGTGGGCTTCGACACCGCCACCGACGAGGCGGCGATCGCGAGGCTGGCGGGCGTGGTCCGCGACCTGCTCGGCGATCAGGCCGCCGCCACGCCGCAGCGGTCGTGGGCGGGGCTGCGGCCCGGTTCGCACGACGGCCTGCCCACGATCGGGCCGGTGCCGGGCTGCGGCAATGCGTTCGTCGCGGCCGGACACTTCCGCGCCGGGCTGCATCAGTCTCCGGGCACCGCCCTGCTGATCGCCGACCTCGTCGAGGGGCGGACGCCGCCGCTCGATCCGACGCCGTTCGCCGTCGATCGCCCGCCGCAGCCGCCGACGAAGGACTCCGTCGCGGCGTTGCTCGCCCGCAGCCGGGAAGCCTGAGCCCGCCCGCGACCGGCCCGCGTCAGGCGGCGAGGGGCGAGAGCCGCCGGTGGATCATCTCCACGTCGCCGGGCTCGATGACCCGGTCGTGTCGCGAGGAGGCGACCACGGCCGCGAGGTCTGCGAGGCGGAGCATGGCCGCCGGAATCCCGCCACCGATCTCGTGGATCGTCGCGGCGACGCGCTCGGCGGAGGCAGGGTCGACGCCCGCGGCGGCGAGCCGCGGGCCGACGATCATCCGCGACTCGTCGGGGCCCAGCGGCCTCAGGCTCGCACGCAGGTGCACCGCCCCCTCGACCGCGGAGTCGCGGGCGACGAGCGTGAGGAGCCGGCCTTCGCCGGCGAGCACGAGGCAGGCGGGCGACGCGCGGTGCCGGCAGGATGCCAGCAGGCGGGCCAGATCACCGTCGGCGGCGCGATGGGCCCCGTCGGCGAGCACGATGTCGGGCAGGTCGCCGGCCCAGGGGCTGCCGGTGAGCCAGCCGGCGAGGTCGCGGCACTCGACGGAGCGACCCCGGTTCCGCTCGCCGGCGGCCAGGATCGAGAGCACGGTCGACGTGCCCACGCCCTGCGGTCCGCAGAGCAGGGCCACGCCCCCCGCGCGGGCGATCGCCGCGGCAACCTTGGCGATGGCAGCCTGCTGTGAGGGCGTGGGATCGGGCTGCCGGAGCGGTGGCTGGATCATGGCAGGCTCGCATGGGGCGGGGAGGGCGGCACGAACGACAGCACCGCGCCGAGCGGCTCGACGCCGATCGCTTCCAGGGCGGTCGACCACGCCGGCGGGGGCTCGTGGCCCGACCGCACGACGAGGATGACGGCATCGCAGCCGGCGGAGGCGATCAGCAGCCGCTGCCGGTTGATCCGCCCCGGCGGAAACCAGACGCCACCGTCGACCACCAGGATCGCCTTGTCGTGCGTGGGGCCCGAGGAGCCGGCGTCGGCGGTCGCGCAGCTGGTCGCGTAGCTGGTCGCGTGGCGGCCACGGCCGCGGAGCGTGCGGACGAGACCGGCGGCCAGCGTGGTGCAGCCGGCGCCCGGCTCGCAGGCCACGATCGCCACGGTGCGGCGACCACGACTCCGGGCCGAGATCACCTCGTCGGCGAGGGCCGCCCATTCGTCGGGCGCAGCGGCCAGCAGCCGACCCACGAAGTCGTCATGCGGCGGGTCGGCGACGCCGTCGCGGGGCACGAGGGGAGACGGGAGGCCGCGGGCATCCTCCGCCCGCTCCGCCGCGAGGGCGGCCGGGACGCGCGGCTCCGCGGGTCGTTCGGCGACGACGGGCGTCAGCGACGTCCGCCAGTGCTCGACGAACGCCGCGTCGAGAAAGTCGAGCGTCATCGCGAGAAGGTTCCCCGAGTCGTGACCGGTGCGTGAAAGCGGGCGAGCCGCTCCTGACGCGTTCGCTCCAGCCGCCGGGCGTCGTTCCATGACGCGAGCGTCCAGACGATCACGGCGAGCACGGCCAGCACCGTCACCGATGCCGTCGGAAACCCGGATCGGGGCTGTCGCAGCCGGGGTCGACGTCCGCTCGGCCGGCACGGCGACGACGACTCGGCCACTGCCGCCGCGACCACGTCGTCGTGGCACGGGGTGATGTCGAGGCCCGGGGCGATGTCGTGGCACGGGGCGATGTCGTGGCACGGGGCGACGGGCTGCGATGCCGCCGCGTCAACGAGCGCTGGAATGCGGGCGATCACCTTCATCGACGGCCTCATGCCGCTGCATCGTCGCCCCCGCCGGCAGGCCTTGAACCACCGCCTGCACGCGGCGCCGCGCCTGCCCAGCCAGCATCATCGGAGCGGATGAATCGCGCCATCCAGGCGGTCCAGTATGCCCGGTTCACGCGGTCGCCTATGATGCCGGAACGCCGACAACCGGCAGATTTTCCGCCATCTTCCCCCTTTTTCGGATCCCTTTCGTCGATGTCCACCGCTCCTCGCTCCGACCGTTCCGCGCTCCTCCGATCGATCCTCGACAGCCGCATCGCCATCCTCGACGGCGCCATGGGGACGATGGTGCACCGGCTGGCCCTCGACGAGCAGGGCTTCCGCGGGGAGCGGTTCGCCGACCACCACCGCGACCTCAAGAATTGCATCGACGTGTTGACGCTCACGCAGGGCGATGCGATCAAGGGGATCCACGCGGCCTACCTCGAGGCCGGCGCCGACATCGTCGAGACCAACACCTTCGGGGCCACGAGCGTGGCCCTGGCAGACTTCGGCCTCCAGGGGTTCACGAGGGAGATGAACCTCGTCGCGGCCCGCCTGGCCCGCGAGGCGGCCGACGTCGCCACCGCGAAGACGCCCGACAAGCCCCGGTTCGTGGCCGGGTCGATCGGCCCCACCAACAAGCAGCTTTCGATCGCCGGCAACGTCGCCGATCCCGGCCACCGCGACGTGACCTACGACGAGATGGTGGCGGCCTACCGGGAGCAGATCGAGGCGCTCATCGAGGGGGGCGTCGACGTGCTCCTCGCGGAGACGGCCTTCGACACGCTCGTGCTCAAGGCCTGCCTGCACGCCATCGAGCAGACCTGCTCCGACCTCGGCCGCCCGCTGCCGGTGATGGCGTCGTTCACGATCTTCGAGGGGGGGCGGACGCTCTCCGCCCAGACCGTCGAGGCCTGCTGGACGAGCATCTCGCACGTCGACCTGCTCTCCGCCGGCATCAACTGTGCCCTCGGGCCCGAGAAGCTCCGCACCCACGTGGCCGACCTGTCGCGGATCACGCCGCGGTTCGTGAGCTGCTATCCCAACGCCGGCCTGCCCAACGCGCTCGGCGGCTTCGACGAGACGCCGGAGATGATGGCGGGCGTGCTCGAGGAGTTCGCCCAGAGCGGCTGGCTCAACGTCGTGGGGGGCTGCTGCGGCACCACCCCGGCCCACATCAAGGCGATCGCCGACGTGATGCGGAACTACCCGCCGCGGAAGCCGGCCGATCCGCCGCGGCGGAGCCGCTACTCGGGCCTCGAGATGCTCGAGCTGCGGCCCGAGAGCAGCTTCACGATCGTCGGCGAGCGGACCAACGTCACGGGCTCCCGGGCCTTCGCGCGGCTGATCAAGGAGGAGCGGTACGAGGAGGCGCTGGGCGTCGCCCGCCAGCAGGTCGAAAACGGCGCCAACATCCTCGACGTGAACGTCGACGAGGGGATGCTCGACGGCGTGAAGGTGATGACGAAGTTCCTCACGCTGCTCTCGAGCGAGCCGGAGATCTCGAAGGTCCCGATCATGATCGACTCCTCGCGGTTCGAGGTGCTCGAGGCGGGCCTGAAGTGCGTGCAGGGGAAGGGGATCGTCAACTCGATCAGCCTCAAGGAGGGGGAGGAGCTGTTTCTCCACCACGCCCGCACGGTCCGCGGCTATGGGGCGGCGGTGGTGGTGATGGCGTTCGATGAGGAAGGGCAGGCGACCGACGTCGAACGGCGGGTGGCGATCTGCCAGCGGGCCTACCGGCTCCTCACCGAGCAGGCCGGCTTTCCGCCCGAGGACATCATCTTCGATCCCAACATCCTCACCGTGGCCACCGGCATCGAGGAGCACAACCGCTACGCGGTGAACTTCATCGAGGCCACCCGGCGGATCAAGGAGTCGATGCCGCTGGTGAAGGTGTCGGGCGGCGTGAGCAACATCTCGTTCTCGTTCCGCGGCAACGAGGTGGTGCGGGAGGCGATGCACTCCTGCTTCCTGTACCACGCCATCCGGGCGGGGATGGAGATGGGGATCGTCAACGCCGGGCAGCTCGCCGTGTATGAGGAGATCGAGCCCGACCTCAAGGAGCGGGTCGAGGACGTGCTCTTCGACCGTCGGCCCGATGCGACCGAGCGGCTCGTCGAGTTTGCGGAGACGGTGAAGAATCGCGGCACGGGCGAGGCGGCGAAGGTCGACACCTGGCGGACGCTCGGCGTCGAGGAGCGGCTCACGCACGCCCTCGTGAAGGGCATCGCCGACCACGTGGAGGAAGACGTCGAGGCCGCCCGGCAGCACTACGCCACGAGCCTGGAGATCATCGAGGGCCCGCTGATGCGGGGCATGCAGACGGTCGGGGATCTCTTCGGCGAGGGGAAGATGTTCCTTCCGCAGGTCGTGAAGAGCGCCCGCGTGATGAAGCGGGCCGTGAACCACCTGCTGCCCTACATGGAGGCCGAGCGGGCCGCGTCGGGGGCGGCCGACACGAAGCGGGGCACCGTGCTGATGGCCACCGTCAAGGGCGACGTGCACGACATCGGCAAGAACATCGTGGGCGTGGTGCTCGGCTGCAACGGCTACGAGGTGGTCGACCTCGGCGTGATGGTGCCCTGCACGAAGATCATCGACGAGGCGATCCGCCACCAGGTCGACATCGTGGGGCTCTCGGGCCTGATCACCCCCAGCCTCGACGAGATGGTGCAGGTCGCCGAGGAGTTCGAGCACGCCAAGCTGGAGATGCCGCTCCTGATCGGCGGGGCCACCACCTCGGCCCGGCACACGGCGGTGAAGATCGCGCCGAAATACTCCGGGGCGGTGGTGCACGTGAACGACGCCTCGCGGGCCGCCGGCGTGGTCGAGAAGCTGCTCAGCCCGACCGCCCGGGAGGAGTTCGTCCGCACCACCCGCGCGGCCCAGGCCCGCGACGTGGAGAACTTCAAGCGGCGGCAGGAGACGAAGCTCGTCCCCTACGCCGCCGCCTGCGCGAAGCGCTGGACCACCGACTGGGCGTCGGCTCCGGTCGACGTGCCCGACTTCCTCGGCGTGCGGACGCTCGACCCGGTGCCGCTGGCCGAGTTGATCCCGTTCATCGACTGGTCGCCCTTCTTCCTCTCCTGGGAGCTCAAGGGCAAGCATCCGGCGATCTTCGAGGATCCGATCGTCGGCGAGGAGGCGCGGAAGCTGCACCGCGACGCGCTGGACATGCTCGACCGGATCGTCCGCGACGACGCCCTGCAGGCGAAGGCGGTGTACGGCTTCTTTCCGGCCAACTCGGCGGGCGACGACGTCGTGCTCTACGCCGACGAATCGCGGACGGCCGAGATCGGCCGGGTGCACACCCTCCGCCAGCAGTGGGAGCGGAAGGGGCAGGAGGTGTACCACGCGCTGGCGGATTTCGTGGCCCCGGCGGAGAGCGGGCGCCGCGACTACCTCGGCGCGTTTGCCTGCACGGCGGGACACGGCTGCGACGAGCTCTGCCGGACGTACGACGCCCAGCTCGACGACTATTCGTCGATCCTCGCCAAGGCCCTCGCCGACCGGCTGGCCGAGGCCTGCGCCGAGTGGCTGCACGCGAAGGTTCGCCGGGAGTGGGGCTACGGCCGGGCCGAGAACCTCACCAACGAGCAGCTGATCGAGGAGAAGTACCGCGGCATCCGTCCGGCCCCGGGCTACCCAGCCTGCCCCGACCACACCGAGAAGCGGGCGATCTTCACCTGGCTGGGGGCGGAGCAGGGGGCGGGCATGCGGCTTACGGAGAGTTGCGCGATGCTGCCGGCGGCGAGCGTGAGCGGCCTCTATTTCGCCCATCCGGAAAGCCGATACTTCGCGGTGGATCGGATCACCCGCGACCAGGTGGAGGCCTACGCGGCCCGAAAGGGCATGGCCGTCTCGGAGGTCGAGCGGTGGCTCGCCCCGAACCTCGGATACGACGCGTGACCGACACGCCGAAGCCTCGCCGCACGCGAAAGATCCTGCTCGACGGGACGCTGGCGGCGGAGCAGGGGGCGGCCGCGACGATCCTCGTGGAGCGGTTTCTCGACTACGCCCGTCACGAGCGGGGCCTCGCCGCCAACACGCAGGCCGCCTACCGTCGCGATCTCCGCGACTTCACCGCGTGGCTCGCGGGCCGATCGCCCGCGACGCTCGGCGTCCGCGATCTCGGCGACTACCTGGCGGCGCTCGCCGCGAAGGGGCTGGCACGGGCCAGCGTGGCCCGCCAATCGGCCACCCTGAAGACCTTTTACGCCTTCCTGCAGCTCGAGGGCGTGGTCGCGGAGAGCCCGGCGGAACTGCTGACCGCCGCCCGGCGGGACGACGCCATTCCGGGCACGCTCTCGCCCGACCAGGTCGACCGGCTGCTCGCCGCGCCGGAAGGAACGTCGCCCCGGGCATGTCGCGACAGGGCCCTGCTGGAACTGCTCTACGCGACCGGGTGCCGGGCGTCGGAGGTCTCGACCCTGCGGCTCGCCGACGTGCACCTCGCCGAGAGCTTCTGCACCTGCCGCGGCAAGGGCGACAAGGAGCGGGTGGTGCCGCTCGGCCGCCGGGCGGTGGCGGCGGTGCGGCAGTGGCTCGACGGCCCTCGGCAGGCCTTTGCATCGCGGGCGGCGGGCCATCCGGCCTGGGCGGTGCTCTCCGCCCGCGGCAACCGGCTCTCGCGGATGCGGATCTGGGAGGTGGTGCGGCTGCACGCCGAGGCCGCGGGCGTGCCGAGCGACATCGGCCCCCACACGCTGCGGCACAGCTTCGCCACGCACCTCGTGGCGGGGGGCGTGGATCTCAGGCACGTGCAGGAGATGCTCGGCCACGCGAGCATCGCCACCACGCAGCGCTACACGCACGTCGACGCCAGCCGCCTGAAGGCCGTGCATGGGCGGTTTCACCCGCGGCGGTAGCGCGGATTCCGCAGGCTGCACGCCCGTGGCGACGGGTCACGATCACGTCCCGTCGGTGCAGGCGTGCAGCCTGCACCCGGCGGCCGCGCGTCATTGCTTCCGCGGCGGGGCGAACGTGATCTTCTTGATCAACTCCACCACCGTGCCGTCGGGCTGCACCATGCCCGACACCGCCGTCACGGCACCGATCACGTTGTCGTAGGTGAGCGTCGGGTCGCAGTCGAGCTCCACCTCGGTGCGGTCCGCAGCCGACCCCGGGCCGGCGCCGACGAGGTCGACGATCCGGCGCCGCAGGTCGTCGAAGTCGGCCACGGGCTGGCCGTTCATCGTCAGGCTTGTCCGCTCGCCCGCCGGGCCGGCCGTCATCCGCACCCGCACCGGGGGCAGCTGATCCTCCAGGGAGGCCCCGGCGCTCGTGCCGAGGGGCATGCGGATGTCGAAGTCGCCCTCCGTGATCACCGTCTTCAGCGTGAGCATGAAGAAGGTGATCAGCTGGAACACGACGTCGATCATCGGCGTCATGTCGATGGAGATCTTGTCGGACAGGGCTTCCCGCTTCGCGGCCACGGCCGGCCTCCCGTCACTTCCGCTGGTCGTACTCGGCGCGGAGCACGAACCTCTCGAACCCCTTCTCCTGGCAGGCCTTGATCATCTCCTGCACGTCTCCCGTGCGGGAGCGGCCGTCGGCCCGGACGATGATCGTGGCGGCATTCGGCTCCTTGCCCGAGGCGATCATCACCCGCTTCTCGTTCTCGAGGTAGCCGCCGATGTCGGCCAGCGGCACCGGCTCGCCGGCGTAGATCACCCGGCCGTCGGCCATCAGCTGGAGCGTGATCGGCTCCACCGAGGGGCCCTCGGCCGGCTTGGCGAGCTGGCTCATGGGCAGCTGCACGCGGTCGTCCTGCACGGCCTGCGAGAAGTTGAGCGTGAACACGAAGAAGGTGATCAGCTGGAACGTCATGTCGATCATCGGCGTCATGTCGATGTCGGTCTTCGACGGTCCGTCGCTCTGCTTCCGGGGCATGCGGCGCGTTTCCGGCGGTCAGCCGGCCTTCTTGCCCATGTTCTGGAACCGCGACATCAGCCGCATCGCCTCGTCGTCGACGTCCATGTTGAACCGCTGCAGCCAGTTCTTGAACAGGCCGTAGCAGGCGATGGCCGGGATCGCCAGCCAGAGGCCGATCAGCGTGGTGACGAGCGCCTGCGAGATGCCCACGGCCAGCTCCGAGGGCTTCGGGGCGGTATCCCGCTGGGCGATGAGCATGAACGCGGCGACCATGCCGTCGACGGTGCCGAGGAGGCCGAACATCGGCGCCAGGGCGCCCACGAGCGAGACGTAGCTGATCTTGTGCTCGAGGTTCATCGCCTGCTCGCTCTCGGCGGCCTGCATCGCCTCGACGGCGGCCGGGTAGCCCGCCTGGAGCTTGCCCATGCCCGCCGAGAGCACCCTGCCGAGATAGGAATCGTCTCCCTTCGCGAGGTCGTAGGCCTGCTGAAACTCCTTGTTCTCCAGGTGCTGCTCGAACTGCTGGCTGAGGTCCTCCGGCATCAGCACCGCCTTGCGGAACTGCATGAAGCACATCACGAGCAGGGCCACGAGGCCGAACGAGAGCAGCAGGAAGATGACGACATACTTGATGCCGAGCGCCTCCACGAGGAACGCGAGGTAGCTCTTGGCAGCCGGCTCCTCCTCGGCGGCCGCGTCCGCCGCCGCCTCGTCGCCCTGCGCCACGGCCGTCGCGGGGGCCAGGCAGATGGCCGCCGGCAGGCTGGCCGTGGCGAGGCCGAAGGCGAGCAGCAGTCGGCCCGCCAGCCGCGACAGAATCCCCCCGCCGTTCGCCTCACACATGCCGACGAGCATGGCCATCTCCTTGCGTGCTCCGTGCGTGCTCCGACTCGGTCGTCCGCCGTCTCCGGCCGATCTCTCGAGAAGCGTACCCTCGGGGCGGTCGTTCGAGGAAGGCCGGAAGGACGTTCAGGAGGCCTTTGCGGGGCGGAGCCGCTTCGTCCACGGGCTCTGGGGATACGTGGTCTCGAGCGCCTGTCGCGCCTCGCGGGCCCGTTCGGGGAAGTTGACCTGCTCCCAGAGCTCCACGAGGTTGAAGAGTGCCTCGGCATGATCCTCGGCGACCTCGTTGTGGACGAGGTCGACCGTCAGGAATGCGATCAGGGCGTCCTGCTCGTGCCCGGGCAGCGCCCGCTGGGCCGCGCCCAGCACGTTGAAGACGCCGCCGAGCGTGGCAGCATCGGCGTCGTCGCCGGCGAGGATCGCAGACACCGCCGCCACGGCGTCCGCGGCCCGCTCCTGGCTGATGAGGCACCGCGCCCTGCCGAGGTCGGCCTGGCGGACGGAGCGGAGGCCCGCCTTGCCCTTGATGCCGGCGGCGGCCTTCGCAGCGGCTTCGTACCCCCGCTGCGCCTCGGCGAAGCGGCCTTCGCGAAACTGGAGGTCGGCCTTGCGCGTGGCCGCCCGCACCGCCACGGCCGGCGGCCCGCCGGCGAGCGCGTCGTAGGCGCGGGCCGCGTCCACCGGCCTGCCCTGGGCCGCCAGCAGGTCGCCGAGCAGTTCCTGCATCGCGTAGAGGTGCACCGATCGCGGATGCGCTGCGACGAAGTCGGCGGCCAGCTTCTGGCCCCGGGCGAGGTCGGTTCCCGTGGCCAGCGCCTGCAACGCGGTGGCCGCGGCCTTCACGAACGACACGTCGTCCCTGATCTCGGCGTCGGCCTCGCGGAGCTCGTCGGCGTCGATGGTTTCGAGTTCCGCGAGGGCGGCCGTCCCGTCCCGGCGGAGGACGAGGGTGCGGGCGTCGCGGAGTCCGTCGGGTTCCCCGCCGAACCGGACCTCACGGACCGCCTCGATCGACACGCTCGACGAGCCGTCCTTCGTCTCGAGCGTCAGGGAGTTGGGCGACATGTCGGTGATCTCGCCCCGGATCTCGCTCCCGTCGAGCAACCGCACGCGATCCTGCGCCGGTTCCTCGGCGGCCGCCGGCTGGAATGCCGTGGCGACGGCCACGCCGACGATCGCGACCGCGAGCAGGGGGATTGCATGGAAAGGCATGACGGGCCCGTGGTCGGTTGTCAGGGGCTGGCGGGGGATGCCGACTCGGCATCGAGCTGGGCGAATCCTCCGGGAGCAGCCGCGCCCTGCTCCCTCTGGATCGCCTTGAGCAGCTTCTCGAATCGGTGCTGAAAGGCGTCGCCGCCCAGGTCCGGATAGAGTTTGCGGGTCATTGCGATCGCGGTCTTCGCGGCGTCGAGCCGCTTCTCGCGGTCGGGGCCGGATCCGCCGAGTCGCGCCCGGGCCAGCAGGGTGTCGGCCACGTGGAGTCGGGCGTCGAAGAACATCTCGCGGGCCTTGGCGGCCTTGTCGTCCACGCCGGCGAACGCCTGCCGCGAGAGCCTGGTGGCGATCCCGCTCCAGCCCCAGGCCACGATCGGCGGAGCCGTGCGGCCTGCCGCGGCCTCGCGGAGCAGCGTGTCCGCCCGGGAGGAATCGCCGGCGGCGGCCGCGGCCTTGCCCGCCGCCTCGAGAAGGTCCGCCGCCTGCAGCTGCACGTCGAGCGAGTTCTGCCGCCGGGAGTCGGCCAGCAGCCAGTCCATCTGTTCCTGGGCCTCGTCCCACCGCCCCCGGGCGCGGTGGATCCCGGCGATCTTGAGGCGGATCGACGGCTCGAACGACGCGATGTCAGCCCGCTCGGCTGCCGCCGCCTGGGGATCATCCTGGCGTGCCAGCAGCCGGCCGAAGGCGGCGGCCGACTGGTCGAGATACTGCTCCGCCTTCGGCTTCGGGACCACGGCGCCGGTGCCTGTGCCCGAGCCGAGCGTGAAGTAGGTGGTGGCCACCCAGATCTGCGACGAGGTCTTCGGGTCGCGCTTCGAGACGCCTTCGAGGAACTTCTCGAATCCCTCGAGGATCCTCCGGGCCCGGTCGCGAACCTCCGGCGTGTCGGCCTGCGAACCGGTGCCGAGCGACTCGAGCTGGGCCTGCAGGTCGCGGCCCATGGCGAGGTACATCGCGGAGAGTTTCGCGGACGACTCGTCACCGGTGCCCGCCGCCTTCTCGAGCGCTTCCATCGCACGCTGGGCCTTGTCGAGCTGCTCGGTCTCGATGAAGTGCCGGAGGGCGACCGTCAGCGTGGTTTCGGCGAGCGGGCCCTGGAGCACCGCGGGATCGCCGCGCTCCACTGCCGCCCACGGACCATAGACCGGGTGCTCCAGGATCCTGGTCACGGTCTCGCGATCTCCGTCCTCGAGCGCCATCTGCCCACGGGCGAGGGCGGCCGAGAGCACGACCCGGGCCGACTGGCCGGCGGGGGGCGCCGCGGCCGGCAGCGCCGCCAGGCCGTCGTCGAGCGCGGCGCGGGCGGCGGCGTTCCAGCCCTTGATCACGGCGTCATCCGGCTTCGACTCCGCCGCCGACCGGCGGGCCTCCTGCGCCTCCCGCCGCAGGGCCGTCGCCGCGCGGAGGATGAACTCGGGCCGCCGTGGCGAATCCTTCGGGAAGGCGTCGATGCGGGAGACGATTCCGGCCGCGTCATGCGCCTCGATGGCCGCGTTGAGCAGCACCGACCATGCATCCGCCCCCTCGGCCTCGGCCGGCCAGAGCCTGACCATCGACTCGGCACAGGCCGCGAGCGTCGCCCTGGCGGTCTGGGCCGTGCCGGGCGGTGCCTGCGCCGCCAGCTGCTGCAGGCTGGCCAGGGCGACGCGGGCCGCCTGCCGGCTGCCGACCGCGTTGGGATGCTGTTCCATGAGCAGGCCGCCGATGGCAGCGGCTTCCTCGTACCGCCGCGCCTCGTACATCAGGTAGGCGAGCATCACCCGGGCGGAGTTCACCGCCGCGACATCGGCCGGTGAGTCGGCTTCGGCGCCGGCCGCCACGGCCCGCTCCACCGCGGCGATCGCCGCGTCCCGGTCGGCGGCGGCCGACGTCGCCGCCGCCTCGGCTTCCGCGACGCGACCGGATGCCTGGAGTTGCTTCACCACCGCCTGCTTTTCCTGAAACGCGGTGAACGCCACCCGGGCGTCGGCGACGATCGCCGCCACGCTCCGGTCGGCTCCCGCGTCGGCCGGCAGGTCCTTGCCGAGCCTCGCCGCCAGGTCACGGGCCTCCTTGGAGAAGTCGCGATTCGCGACGGCCACCTCGATCGCCAGCTTTCGCGCGTCGCGCTGGAGCACGAGCCTGGCGTTTCGCTCCGGCGGTGCGAGCCGGCCGGCGAGCTCGTCGAGCGCGGTCGCCGCCCGAAACTTCAGGGCCAGCCATTCCGCATCGAGCCGCCGGCCGGGGAGCCGCTCGGCCGGCGTGAGCACGAACCCGCGGAGGCCGTCGTCGAGCCGCTCGAGAATCCTCCGCGCCGTCGCAGGATCCTTCGCCGCCGCCGCCGTCGCCAGCCAGCATTCCAGGCTCGTGTTCACGGCCTTGGCCCGCAGCGCCACGGCGACCGGCGACCTGCCGTCGATGGCCAGCAGCGGCGCGAGGACCTCGGCGGCCTGCTCGTGCATGCCGGCCGCCGCGAGGTTGCGCCCCCAGTAAAAGCGGGAGTAGGCCGCGGCGGTCGCCGCCGTGGCCGCGTACTTCTCGGCGATCGTCTTGAAGATCTCGGTCGACTCCGCGAGCGTCGCCGCCGACTCCTTCGATCCCGCGGGAAACGCCTTCGACTTCTCGTAGAGGGCGGCCCCGACGAGGATCCTGGTGGAGAGCAGCTGGCCGCGATACTTCTGCTGGAGCTCCTCGAGACGGTCCAGCTCCTTCTGCTGCGCGATCGAGAGCCGTGGCGGCGGCTTGGCGGACTTGGCCTTGCCCTCGGCGGCCTTTCCTTCGGCCGGAGCCTTGCCACTGGCCGGGGGCTTGATGGCGGCGATCTGCTCGTCGATGCCGCGGAGCTCCTTGATGACCGCATCCTCGGCGGTGGTGACCGCCGCAATCTGCTTCTGGTCGGGGGTGACGCTGCCCTTCAGGCAGGCGACGGCCCTTTCGAAGAAGCCGATCGCCGCGTTGCCGAGCTGCGTGGCATCCTGGCCCGGCCGGCGGGACTGCTCGATCGCCCCGAGGCCGCGTTGGATCAGCAGGTTGCCCTTCTGCGTGTAGGCCGCGATCGCCTGATCGCCGCTCGGGTGGCCCTCGAGGAAGGCGTCGAGCGACCGGGCGGCGTCGTCGAGCAGCGCCGCCCGCCTCGCGGCGTCGCCTTCCGTGCGGCTCAGGCCGATCAGGGCCTCGGCTCGACGGAAGGGAAGCGTGGCCCGGAAGTCGGCGGACAGCGAGTCGTCCACCCGGGCGCGGTCGATGACCCAGAGCATCGCGTCAGGCATCTGCCGCTCAGCGAGCGCGTCGAGCAGCGCCGCCGAGGATCGCTCGAGGTTCGACTCGGCGAAAGCGGGCGGCAGGGCGGACAGGCCGAAGAAGGCCAGGCCGAGAGCCCGGAAAACCATGCGCATAGGTGCGGGGCGGATCGCGAGGAACCGGGTCGGAGACACGTCTCCGCATTGTGAAACGCGGTTCGCCGGCCGTCAAACATTCGTCACGCGCGGAGCCGGCGGCGGCACCGCGGGCGTTCAGCCGCGCCGGGCCAGCCGCGACGATGCGGATGCCGACGCGAGCCACGACGGCAACTGGCCGGCCGGCGGGAGCTTCACCACGCGGGCGGACTTCACGCCCGGACAGGCCGCGACGGCCGCCACCGCCTCGGCCGACGGCTCCTGGTCGAGGTTGATCACGCCGATGGCGTCGCCTCCGGGCATGGATCGGCCCACGGTCATCTGGGCGATGTTGATCCCCGCCGCGCCGAAGGCGGTGCCCACGCGGCCGATGATTCCCGGCACGTCCTGGTGCGTGAACACCAGCAGGACGCCGTCGAGATAGGCCTCGAGGCGATGCCCTTCGAGCTGCACGATCCTGGGCATCGAGTGGCCGAAGAGCGTGCCTGCCGCCCGGTGCACGTGGTCGCCGCCCACGAGGTCGACCGCCACGACCGAACTGAACGCCCCCGGGTCGGTGCGGCTCTGCTCGACGAGTTCGATGCCGCGTTCGCGGAGCAGCACCTCGGCGTTGACGATGTTGACGTCCTCGATCGAGCCCTCGAGCAGGCCCGCGGCGAAGGCCGCCGTCACGAGCCGCGTGTTGCGGGATGCAATTTCACCCCGGTAGGCGATCGAGCACGAGCGGGGGCCGCCGGAATCGAGCTGGGCGAGGAGCAGCCCCAGCCGCCAAGCGAGGTCGAGGAACCCGCGGACGCCCTCCAGGGCGGCCGGGTCGATCGCCGACGAGTTGACGGCGTGGCGGACCGCGCCGGTGGTCAGGAAATCGACGAGCAGGCCCACGCCCTCGACGGCCACCTGCGTCTGGGCCTCCTCGGTGCTCGCACCGAGGTGGGGCGTGACGAGCACGCCCGGCATCCCGAACAGCGGGCTGTCGGTGCAGGGCTCCTTCTCGAACACGTCGAGCGCCACGCCACCGATCACGCCGCGCTTCAGCCCCTCGACGAGCGCGGCCTCGTCGTAGATGCCGCCGCGGGCGCAGTTGACGAGCCTGATCCCCGGCTTGACGATCTCGAGCTCCGGCATCCCGACCAGGTGCCGGGTCTCGTCGGTGAGCGGGGTGTGGACCGTGAGGTAGTCGACCTCGGGGAGCATGCCGCGGACGCTGGCCACCGGCTCGATGCCCAGTTCCGTCGCCCGGTCGGGCGACAGGAAGGGGTCGTAGCCGAGCACCCGCATGTCGAAGGCCCGGGCCCGTTCGGCGACGGCCTGCCCGATCCGGCCGAGGCCCACGATCCCGAGGGTCTTGCCGGCGAGTTGCACGCCCATGAAGCGGTTGCGGTCCCACTTGTGCTCCCGCAGGCTGGCGTCGGCCGCGGCCACGTTCCGCGACAGGCCGAGGATTAGCGCGAAGGCGTGCTCCGCGGTGCTCAGCGTGTTGCCCGCCGGGGTGTTCATCACCACGATCCCGAGCCGGGTCGCAGCCTCCTTGTCGATGTTGTCGGTGCCCACGCCCGCCCGGACGATCGCCCGCAGCCGGTGATTGCCGGCCAGGGCGTCGGCAGTGATCTTCACGCCGCTGCGGCAGATCGCCCCGTCGTGCCGGCCGAGCGCCTCGCGGAGGGCGTCGCCCTTGAGGCCCGTGGCCACCTCGTAGGTGATGCCGTGCGCCTTGGCGGCGTCGAGGAGCGCGAGCCCGTCCGGGCTGAGGGTGTCGAGCACGATGATGGAGGGCATGGGGCGTCGGGAATCCGGGGAGGGGGCGTTCAGTCCTGGTGCTCGCGCTGGAAGTCGGTCATGAAGTCGCGGAGCGCCTCGACGCCGGCGAGCGGCATCGCGTTGTAGATGCTCGCCCTGATGCCGCCCACCGAGCGATGCCCCTTGAGGTCCATCAGGCCGCGGTTCGCGGCCGCCGCCACGAAGGCCTTCTCGGTCGCCTCGTCGGGCAGACGAAACGTGACGTTCATGTCGGACCTGCACTCCGGCCGGGCGTGCCCGGCGTAGAAGCCGCCCGACTGGTCGAGCGTGTCATAGAGGAGTTTGGCCTTCGTGGCGTTGTGCCGCGCCATGCCGGCCAGGCCGCCCATGCGGTCGGCGATCCAGGTGGCGACCAGGCCGAGGATGTAGATGGCGAACACGGGGGGCGTGTTGGGCCGGGAGCCGTTCTTGGCGAAGGTGCGGTAGTCGAGCATCGTCGGCAGGTCGTCACGGGACCGCTCCAGCAGATCCTTGCGGATGACGACGGTCGTCACGCCGGCGATGCCGGCGTTCTTCTGGGCGCAGGCGTAGATCAGCCCGTAGCGGGAGACGTCGATCGGGCGGGAGAGGAAGTCGCTGGAGCAGTCGCAGACCAGCGGCGCCGGCCCGACGTCGGGATCGTGCTTCCACTGCACGCCCTGGATGGTCTCGTTGCTCGTGATGTGCACGTAGGCGGGCGACTCGGAGAGGGCGATCTCGCGGGCCGTCGGCAGCCGGTCGTGCCGCGTGGCGGCGCCGTCCCAGGCGACGTGCACCCGGCCCTCGCGGCGGGCCTCCTTGACGGCCGTCGCACCCCAGGTGCCGGTGATCACGTAGTCGGCCGCCGTCGGCTGGCCACGGAGGAGGTTCATCGGCACCATCGAGAACTGCAGGCTCGCGCCCCCCTGCAGGAAGACGATCTCGTGCGAGTCGCCGATTCCCAACAGCGCCTTGAGCGATGCGAGCGTGTCGTCGAGGATGCGGTCGAACGCGGGGCTGCGATGGCTGATTTCGAGCACCGACATGCCCACGCCCGGCAGCGAGAGCATCTCGTCGCGGGCCCGCTCGAGCACCTCCACCGGCAGCACGGCGGGGCCGGGGGAGAAGTTGAAGACGCGATCCGTCATGGCAGGCCCCGGGAACATCCTGGTGATTCCCGGGGCAGAATAGGAGGGGCTCCCCGGAGGGTCAACGGGCGGCGTTCCCCGACGGTGCCTGGGGCGGCACGTCGCCCTGGGGGAACTGCGGAGGCGGCAGGGCCGCGGTCCGCACCGTGGCGGCCTGCGCCGCCTGCAGGCTGGCGACCTTCGCGGCCACGGTCGGCTGCTGCGGATCGAGGGCCAGTGAGCGGCTGTAGTTGGCCAGAGCCTGGGCCTGGTCGCCCGAGGCCTCGCGCAGGCTGCCGAGGGCCACGAGGGCCCGGGGGTTGTCGGGAGCGATGGCGAGCGCGTCGATGAGCTGGTTTTCGGCCTCGGCGCGGTTGCCCTGCTCCTGCGCCAGCCGCGCCAGCTCGATGTGCGGCGCCGGGTTCGTCGGCTGGCTGCGGGCCCAGGCGTGGAGCTGGGCGGCCGCCTCGTCGCCCCGCTTCTCCTCCACGAGCAGCACCGCGAGCGCCCGCTGGCAGGCCTCGTGGCCGGGGTTGCGCGCCAGGCAGAGATGGTAATACTGTTCGGCGGTCTTCTGGTCGGCCTCGCGGCCGAAGAGCTTGGCCTGCTGGTGGTAGGTGGCGCCGAGGTTGTAGAAGGTGTCGGGGTTTCCCGGCTGGCGTGCGAGCGCCTGCTGGAACGAGTTGACCGCGCCGAGGTAGTTGCCCTGCTGGTAGAGCCGCACGCCTTCGGAGTTGTCGGTCTTGGCCATGCCGCCGCAGCCCGGGCACGCCGTCGCGAGCGCCACGGCCGCGAGGACGAGGACGGGCGCACGCGGCGGGAGGGTGGTTGCGACGATGGGCCGCACGGGCAGGCTCCGCATCCGGCCGGATCGGACCCGGCGCGGACGGGGAACGTAGGCCGCGGGCCCACGGCGGGGCAAGCCCTGCGGGCGACCCCGGTTTTCCGGGGCCTCAGCCGGTCGTGGCCCGCTGATAGCCGAGCGATCGAACCACCTCCAGCACCTCGCTGCAGGTGGGAAACATCCGGCCGGTGGCCCGCTTGTAGCGGTCGATCGCCTGCATGAACTCGAGCTCGTCCGCGGCGTAGTCGCGCTCGCATGTGGTGGGATCGATCATCCGGCGACGGGCCCGGCGGGCTTCGACGTGACGGTCGGCCGATGCGGCATGGCTCCCCGGCACGACGCGGGCGGTGGAACGGGGCGACTTCATCGAGACTGACATCGGTGCACTCCTCGGGGCTGCCGGCCTGCGACCCGCGGCGGCGATCGCCTGCGAAGGTCTGCCGGAAGCATGACCCCTGCGGGTCACGGAGGACGTGCGGATCCGCGAAAAAAAACGGCTTCGGCAAGGGCTGCGGGCCGCATGACCAGTACGGCCCGCATGACCCTCATGACAGGCATGGCCAGCACGACCGGCACGAGCGTCACTTCCGCTCGAAGAACTTCTTCAGCGCCGCGGCAGCCGCGTCGCGGGATGAATCGGCCGCGGGCTTCTTCGCCGCCTGGGGGAGCCCGCTGGGTTTCGACTTGGCCTCCCGCAGGGCTTCGATCGCCGATGTGCTCGACCCCGAATCACCCTCGCCGGCGGACGTCGCCGAGATGCCCGACACGAACGATCCGTCGGCCGCCGGCTCGGACTCGGCAGCCGACGATCCGCCGCCATGGATGCTGCTCACGCCGCTGTCGGACGTCGGGGGCGACCCTGCGGATGTTCCGAGCGTTCGGG
>JBJTQP010000246.1:0-30915 GCA_046075685.1 Planctomycetaceae bacterium
CACGCAGCCCGGCGACCTGCTCGTCGTCGATCGCGAGTCGCACGACAGCGTCCACCAGGGCGCACGGCTGGCAGCCGCCGCCGGTGCGCGGCTCGTGGAACTTGCCGAGCCAGACCCCCGGGCCCTCGAGAAACTCGTGGCCCAGGCCGGGCCGCGCGGGGGGCTCGTGCTGGCGATTGACGGCGTCTACAGCATGTCAGGCCACACGCCGCCGCTGGCGGCGCTCGACGAGACGGTCCGCCGGCTGGGCGGGATCATGTACGTGGACGATGCCCACGGCACCGGCGTCGTGGGCCCGCGCGGCCGTGGCGCCGCCGCCGAGGCCCTCGGCACGCTGGACAACGTGCTGATGGTCGGCTCCCTGTCCAAGGCGTTCTCGTGCCTCGGCGGCTTCGTCACCTGCACGCCCGAACTCAAGACGATCCTCAAGATCCGTTCGAGCACCTTCATTTTCGGCGGTCCCGTGCCGCCGCCATACCTCGCCGCCATCAGCGCCGCCTGCGACATCATCATGTCACCCGAGTACGACGTCCTGCTCGACGGCCTCCGGCAGCGGATCAAGCGGTTCACCGACGGCCTCGATGCGCTCGGGATCGAGCACAACGGTGGCGGATCCGCCATCGTGTCGCTGAAGGTGGGCGACATGGAGAAGACGTTTGCGGCCGGGCGGGCCCTGTTCGACCGCGGGTATTACGCGCAGTCGGCGACCTATCCCGCGGTGCCCATCCAGGGCGGCCTGCTCCGCGTGCAGATCAACGCCAATCATCCGCTGGAGGCGATCGACGGGCTGCTGGAGGCCGTCGCCGCCGTCTGGAAAGCGTCCCGGTTGCCGACCCGCCGCAGACCCGCCGCGGTGTCATAGCGGCCCTTTGACAAGCCCTCTCCGGCCGTTGGCACCGGGCCGACCGCTGGGAACGCCGAGGGTTGTCACGGTCGGCCCGTGGCCCATCCTGCTCGGGCAGACGTGCTCCACACGTTGGTGAACCGTCGTCTTCAGGCCGGCCGGCCTGGCTCCTCGAGCCGCGGCTGCCGCCGCAGCGCGAGATCACGAAGCCCGGGAGGAAGGCCGCGGGCGAGCCATGCCAGCAGCCCCGTGCGTCGCGGGAACCAGACCTCGGCTGCGCCGCGCTCGATCGCCCGCAGGATCGTCCGGGCCGCCACCTCGACCGGCACGACGCCCCCCGCGGTTCGCTCCGCGTCGGTGATCATCGGCGTGTCCACGACTCCCGGCAGGGCGGTCGTGACCAGCACACCCGCAGGGCCTGCGTCGAGTCGCAGGCTCTCCAGGAAGGCGATCACCGCGGCCTTGCTCGCACAGTAGGCGGCGTTGCCCGGCAGGCCCACGATGCCCGCGATGCTCGCCACGCCGCAGAACCGGCCCTGCCCCCGGGCGATCATCCCCGGCAGCACCGCCGCCGCGAGGTTCATGCAGCCCGATGCGTTCACCGCGATCACCTCTGCCGCCACTGCGGCATCGAGCGGCCAGGAGACGCGGTGGATGCCGGCCGAGGCGATGGCGACGTCGCAGACGCCGAGCCTGCGCTCGAGATCGCTGCTGGCCTCGCGGAGGGCCTCCCCATCGGCCACGTCGCAGCAGGCGATGGCCACCGTTCCGCCGGCAGCCTGGATTCGCTCGGCCGTCTCGGCGAGGGGGCCGCCGCGTCTGGCGATGATCCCGACCCGGGCGGGGGCGGCGGCCAGGGCGATCGCCAGCGCCCTGCCGATGCCGCTGGATCCACCCGTGATGACGACCGATTTGCCGCGCCAGAAGGATTCCGAAATCATGCCAGTGCTGCAGCCGGGGACGAAACCGGCCATCTGACGGAGTCGGCCGCCGAAATGCAACCGGACGTCGAACGCGTGGCGGTCACCGTGGACGGCCACGAGGTGGCCGTGGACGTGCATCTCCGCGCGGCGGGAGGCCCGCCGGTCGTGTTCCTGCACGGCCTCCTCACCTCGTCCCGCCTTGCCCGCCAGCTCTTCGAGGATCCCGACGGCGAATCGTGGGTGGCGGTGAGCCTCCCGGGACATCACCCCGGCCGGTTGGCGGCCGGCACGCGGCCTGACGCGGTCAACGCGGAGCTGTTTGCCATGCTGATCGACGCAGCACTTGCGCGGGTGCTCGGCTCGCGTCGTGTCGTGGCGACGGGATGGTCCACGGGCGGCTTTGCAGCGCTGAACCTCGCGATTCGCAGGCCCGAACGGGTGGCTGCCGTGGCCAGTCTCGCGGGATTCGCCAGCGGCCGGCGAGTCACCGGTTCGATCGCCTGGCTGGCGTGGCTGGCCCGAACGTCCGCGGGGGCGGCGCTGGTCCGCGGAGGCTTGTGGGCCGGCGGCAGGATGCAGTGGCTCCACGATGCGATCGTGCGCACGGCAGCCGCCGATGCAACCGCCGCCCGTGCGCTGGATGACGCGACGCGGGCGACATTGTGGCGGGACTTCAGATCCCACGACCCGGCAGAGCTGGCGCTGGCCCTTGCTGCTCTTCCCGCCCTCGAGATCACCTCCCGGCTGGGCGAGATCGCAACGCCGACGTGGATCGTCGCAGGGGGATGCGATCCGCTCGTGCCCTCCGACGAGGCCCGCCGGCTGGCGTCCGCGATCCGCGGCGCCACGCTCACCGTGTACGATCCGGGGGGACACCTCTTTTTTCACGAGTGGCCGGGCTTTCAACGGGATTTTGCCGACTGGCGGGCCGATCTGACCGACTCGCGGCGCTGAGTGCATTCCACGCGTCCCGCAGCGGTGCGGCTACATTGGAGGGTGTTGTGCCGCCGTGATCTCGATGCCTTCGCCGATGATCGCCACGAATGAGCCCGCCCTGCTCGACGCGTGCGTGATCGGCGCCGGCGGCTGCGGCCTGGCCGCAGCCAAGGCCCTCCACGACCGGGGACTCGAGTTCGATTGCTTCGAGCGGGGCTCGGCGGTGGGCGGCCTCTGGCGGTACGACAACGACAACGGCCTGTCGGGGATCTACAAGTCGCTGCAGATCAACACCTCCCGCGACATGACCGGGTTCGCCGACTTTCCCATGCCGGCGAACTATCCGGACTTTCCCGGCCACGAGCAGATCCGCGACTACCTCGAGGCCTATGCCGAACGGTTTGGGTTTCGCGATCGCATCCGTTTCCGGACGACGGTGGAGCGGGTCCAACCCGAGGCCGACGGCGGTTTCACCGTCACGGTCCGCACCCGTGACGATGAGGCGGAGACGCGGCGCTATCGGCACGTGCTCGTCGCCAGTGGCCACCATTGGCTGCCGCGGGTTCCGGAGTTTCGCGGGGCGTTCCGCGGTCGCGTGCTCCACGCCCACGACTACCGCACGCCGGACGTGTTTGCCGGCGGTCGGGTGCTGGTGGTGGGCATGGGCAATTCAGGCTGCGACATCGCCTGCGACCTGGCGCGGATCGCGGAGCGGACGCTGCTCTCGACGCGGCGGGGCGCGCACGTGCTCCCGAAATACCTCTTCGGCGTGCCGCTCGACACCGTCTGCCCGGAGTTCATCTGGCGGTTCACGCCGATGTGGCTCTTTCGCCGGGCCTTCGAGGCCGTCGTCTGGCTCAACCGGGGCTCGCTCGGCCTGTATGGCCTGCCCCGGCCACGGCACGCCGTGCTCCAGGAGCACCCCACGATCTCGAGCGATCTTCCCAGCCTCGTCCGCGAGCGGCGGGTGGTCGTGAAGCCCGACATCGAGCGGTTCGACGGCGACGAGGTCGTCTTCCGCGGCGGCAGCCGCGAGCCGGTCGATGCGATCGTGCTGGCGACCGGCTACCGGATCGCGTTTCCGTTTCTCGACGGCACCGTGGTCGCCCCTGACGACAACCGCGTGCGGCTCTACCGCAACGTCGTGCATCCGGACGTGCCGGGACTGTTTTTCATCGGGCTTGTCCAGCCGTGGGGGGCGATCTTTCCGCTGGCCGAGGCCCAGGCGGCGTGGGTAGGCGATCTGATCGAGGGCCGCTGCTCGCTGCCCGACAGGGACTCGATGGAACGGACGCTGACGACCGACCTCGCCGCCATGCGCCGCCGCTACGTGGCCTCACCGCGGCACACCATCCAGGTCGATTTCCATGCCTATCGGGCCGCCATCCACCGTGAGCGGCGCCGCGGCCGGCGGCGAGCGGCGGTCGCATGACCGCGGTCTCGCCCGGGCCGCCTGCTCGGCTGGCGATCACCGGCAGTTCCGGCCTCTACGGCCGGGCGGTCATCGCCGAACTGCGGCGCGTGCTTCCTGCGGCGCGGGTACTGGGAGTCGACCTCCATCCGGTCGAGGGCGCGGCACCCGACGAGTTTTGGCGTGGCTCGATCACAGCCCCCGGTTTCCCGGACGCGGTGGCCGCCTTTGCCCCCGACACGCTCGTGCACCTGGCCTTCGCGGTGCAGCCGGGCCGCAGCGCGCGGACCCAGCGGGCCGCGAACATCGACGGGACGAACGCGGTGCTCGACGTGGCGGCCCGCGTGGCCCCGCGCCGGCTGCTGGTGGCCAGCAGCGGCACGGTTTACGGGGCGTGGCCCGACAATCCGCCGGCGTGCGATGAGTCGGCCACGATCCGCCCGCTTCCGGGCTATTACTACTCGGCGCACAAGGGAATCGTGGAGCGGCTGGTTGCGGATTTCGCCGCCGCCTATCCCGACGTGGCCGTGAGCGTCACGCGGCCGGCGATCGTGGTCGCCAGGGGCGTGCGGAACTTCCTCACCGACTACTTCCTGGGAGTGCCCTTCCTCGGCCTGCCCGACGGCCGCGACACGCCGCTGCAGTTCGTGCATCGCGACGATCTTGCCCGGGCCACGGTGGCCATCCTCACGGCCTCGGCCCGCGGGGCCTTCAACGTCGCACCCGACGACGCGATCACCCATCGGCAGGTGGCCCGAGCACTCGGCGTGCCGGCGATTCCGCTGCCGTACGCGGCCATGGTCGCCGTCGGCCGGCTCTGGTGGACGCTGCGGCTTCCCTGGCTGGCCACGCCGCCGGGGCTCGTCGGCTACGTGCGGCACCCGTGGGTGATGACATCGCGGCGGCTTCGCGAGGAACTCGGCTTCGCATTCGCGCACACGTGCGCCGAGGCCTTCGATGAACTCGTCGCGGGTGATGATCAGCGACGGCGGTAGCCGTGCCGGTCGAGCACCTCGCCGAGGTCGCGGGAGATCCGGTCGCGGAGCCGGTCGTCGAGGGGCAGGTCGTTCCGGCGGTAGCCGCGCTCGGCCGCCATGTGCGCCCGCCACCGCGATTGGGCCGCGTCCCCGCCGGGCCATCCGAACCGGTCGTAGAGGCTGCGGAGCACGCCGATCGGATCGGCCACGAGCTCCTCGTAGCGAACCCGCTCCCGCTGCCCCGCGGGAACGGTTTCCCAGGTGGCCGCCAGCCGTCGTTCCATCCGCAGGATCGAGTCGAAGACCCGGTCCTCGAGATCGGCGGCGCGGGGCCGCTGCAGGCCGTGATCCTCCGCGATCCGGCGCCAGAAATGCAGGCACGAAGGCACCATCTCGTGCGGATCCCGCACGAGATGCACGAACTCGGCTCCAGGAAACACTCCGCGGATCAGCGGCACGCGGTGGGTGTGCAGCGGGTTCTTGAGCAACAGCCTGCCCGGATGCTCGAACTGGATCGTCCGCAGGAAGCCGGTCCAGGCGGCCACCCAGCGGTCGCGGTCGGCCGCGGGCAGATCCTCGAGCGTCTCGTACGCGGGATCCGGGAGCGGGTCGTTGGGGAAGGCGACGGTCCACCAGGGGCTCGGGAGTCCGAGGTTGCAGAGCGCCAGTTCGTCCTCCTGCGGCCGGGTGAATCCCATCCGCATCGCGTCCATCGGCCGGCGCCGCGGGAGGAGGAAGCCGAGCCGCTCGATCGCAAACTGCTCCGAGAGCACGAAGTGGCTCGGGACGGCGCACTGGATCGTGCTGGGAGCGACGAGCGCGGGGTCGCAGGCCAGCAGTTCGTGGAGCAGGGTGGTGCCGCTCCGCCAGTGGCCGAGGATCACGATCGGATCCTGTGCGATCCGGGCCGCGTCGATGCCCCGGCCCCAGAACAGCCGCTGCAGCGGCGTGAGCAGCTCGTTGCCGAGGCTGGCCAGCGTGATCCCGACGGCCCGCGGGATCCGCGAGGGCGAGACGCGGAACCCGTGCCTGGCGAGCGTGCGCAGCCAGGGCACGAACCTGACGCCGGTCCACATCGACAGCGTGAACCACGGCCGGTCGCTCATCCGCGCATGCCGCCGCCTACCGCGGTTCCTCGCCGACTACGCGGCCGTCGATCAACACGGCGGTGCAGTGGCTCGTGTACTCGAAGGGATCGCCGTCGAAGACGGCCACGTCGCCGTCCATCCCGGCCCGCAGGGCCCCCACGCGGTCGGCCACGCCCAGGATCGTCGCCGCATCGGTCGTGATGGTCGCCAGGGCCTGTTCCGTGGTGAGGCCGTTGGCCGCCGCGACCGCCGCCTCGAAGAGGGCCACGCGGGTCTTGGGCACGTAGCCTTCGAACCCGCTCTGCAGGGCCACGGAGATTCCCTTGGCCCGTAGCACGGCCGCGGTTTCGAAGCTGATGTTTTCGGTCTCGCCGGCGCCGCCGCGGCGCATCGAGGGATGCACGATCACGGGCACGCCCGCCGCCTTGATGCGGTCGGCCACGAGGTAGGCCTCGGCGGCCGAGTCGAGCACGATCCGGATGCCGAACTCGGCGGCGATCCGCAGCGCCGCATCGATGTCGGTGGCCCGATTCACGGTGACGAGCAGCGGAAGCCTGCCGCGGAGCACGTCGGCGAACACGTCGCGGCGGAGGTCGCGGTCAGGTCGCTTTTCCGGATCGCCCAGATCGCGCTTCCGCAGGTAGTCCTGCGTCTTCACCAGTTCGCCCCGCAGCATGGCCACGGCCTTGCTCCGCGTGCCCGGCGATTTCTTCTCATCACCCGGCCGCGCGTCGTCGCCGAGCGTCACGGCGACCATCGCCGCCGGCAGGATCACGGCGTCGCTCACCGTCTCGCCGACCGTCTTCACCACCATCGTCTGGCCGGAAACCAGGGCGCCGGGGGCGTGGCCCGTATGGATGGTCGTGATCCCGAAGCCGCGAAGCCATTCCACGAGCCGCTCGCGGGGGTTGTAGGCGTCGATCGCCCGAAGTTCCGGCTGGATCGGCTCACCCTTGTCGAGCTGGTCCTGATCCTGCTCCTGGTTGAGGTAGCCCGTCAGGCCGACGGCGGTGTGGGCGTCGATCAGGCCGGGCGTGACCACGCGGCCCCGCACGATCCGAGCCGCCGGGGGCACCGGGATGTCGAGGGCCGAGCCCACCAGCGTGATCCGGCCCCCGTCGATGACCACCACGCCCTTCTCGATGGGCGGGCCTGTCATGGTGTGCACCACGTCGCCATACACCGCCACAACACCGCCGACCTCGTCGGCGTTCGCCCGGGCGGGCCACGTTGCGGCCCAGCAGGCGACGGCGACGGCGAGTGCCAGGCTGCGTCTCGCCATCACTTCGTCTCCGAGAGCCGCACGTCCGTGCAGCAGGCGTGCGCCTTCTGATCGCGGCCGGCCCCGTAGCCGCCGACGGCAAACAGGCGGTCGTCGGGGTTCTCGCGGTCGAAGACCTTCGTGCCCTCGACCCATGTCTGGAGCACCTTGGTCCGCACCGAGAAGGGCTCGCCGGAGAGGACGACGAGATCGGCGTCCTTGCCCGCGTCGAGCGAGCCGATTCGGCCGTCGAGCTCCAGCATCCGCGCCCCCGCCAGCGTGAGGGCCTCCAGGGCCTTCTCGCGGCTCATCCCGGCCCGCACGGCCAGCGCGGCCGACCGGAGAAAGAGCCGCGAGTCAGTGACCGGGTCGTCGGTATGGATCGCCACCGGCGCCCCGGCCTTCTCGAGCACCGCGCCCGTCGCGAGCGAGAGGTCCATCGCCTCGATCTTGCCGCCCGGGGCGTCGACCACGATCACCGAGCACGGGGCCTGCGCCCGGGCGAGCTGTTCGGCCACCTTCCAGGCCTCGCTCACGTGATGGAGCACGACCTTGAAGCCGAACTCGTCCCGCAGCCGGAGGACCGTCATGATGTCGTCGGCGCGGTGGCAGTGGTGATGCACGACGACACGGCCGTCGAGCACGTCGAGCAGGCCCTCCATCTCCAGGTCGCGATCGGGCAGCTTCGCCTGGTCCTTCCCGGCATCGGTGAGCCTGCGGCGGTAGTCGAGAGCCTTGAGAAACTTCTGCCGCACCAGCGCCGTCGACTTCGAGCGCGTGCCGGGGAACGGCGGATCCTTCTGGGAGTTGGTCCCGTTGGCCATCTTCATGCCGCCGAGCGGCCTGCCGGCTGCGTCGCGAATGAAGAGGTCGTCGATCGTCGACGCGGGGCGGAGCTTGGCGTAGATCGTCTGCCCGGAGAGCAGGTGGCCGGAGCCGGGCATGATGTTGAGCGTGGTGAGACCGCCGGCGCGGGCCTTGCGGAATCCCGAGTCGCGGACGTTGATCGAGTCGAGCACCCGGACGTCGGGCTGGATCGGGCCGCTCGCGTCTCCCCCCCAGCCGCCGCCCACGTGGCTGTGCGTGTCGACCAGCCCGGGAATGATGACCCTGCCCGTGCAGTCGATCGTCTCGGCTCCCGCGGGCACGGGCGTGGTGGCTGCCGGGCCGACGGCCGCGATCGTGCCCCCGGCGACGACCACCGTGCCGGCGGCGATCGGCGACCCGGACACGGGCAACACCTGGGCGTTCACGAAGGCCACGGGCCGCTGCTCCGCGGCGGCCTGAACGCAGGCCAGCATCATGAGCATGCAGGAGGGGAAACGCCGGACGCGGAGGCTTGTGATCATGCGATGCTGCAGTCTACCAGCCACGGCCGGCAGCCAGGACGGAGATCAGGCAGGACGGAGATCAGGCAGGACGGGGATCAGGCGTCATCGGGAGTCAGGCCCAGGACGATGTCGAACTCGGCGGTGAGTTCCCCGATCCGTGAGCCCTCGAGCGGCCGGAACTCGGCCAGCACGCTCTCCCTTTGGACCGCATCGCGGATGCCACGGAGGATGCCGTCTCGCTCGTTCTGAGGATGCCCCTTCACGAAGCATTGCGTCGCCAGAAGCCGTTCGCCGCTCCGACTGATCCTGAAGTGAATGTGAGGCGTGCGGCCGGGATAGGCCACGGGCTTGATGGTGCGAAAGCCGTACCGCCCGTCGGTGCCGGTGAGGAACCGACCGTACCCCTGAAACCGTCGATCACGACGATCGGCATTGCCGGTTCGTGAGTGGAGGTAGGCACCGTGTGCATCGACCTGCCAGATTTCGACGAAAGCATTCCTGACTGGCGCCCCGGATGCGTCGAGGATCCGACCCGAGAGCCAGGTGACCTCGCCATCGGCCGGTTCGGAGGCATCCGTGACGACAAGCAGATCGTTGTCGGTGTCCAGCGGCAGTTTGTCCGGGAAGAATGGCCCCTCCGTCACCCGTGGCGTTCGGATCAGCTCTTCTGCGTAGCTGCCGGTCCGGCCGGCGAACAGCGACCCGAGAGCGATGAGCCGCAGGGCTCGACGACGACATTCGTCGGGCCGCTCGAGGGTGCGGCGATTCAGCAGATTCATCGTGGATCCTCGCCATGCGGGAAACAAGATCAGTGGGCGGCGAGGGACTCGAACCCCCAACCCCCTCGGTGTAAACGAGGTGCTCTGACCAATTGAGCTAGCCGCCCGAATTCGCCGCGCAGAGTCTAACCGATCGCCGCTGCTCGGTGAGCCTTGGCCTGAGAGCCGGCGGATGCCGTCGAGGGCAGCGACGACGGTGCAGCCTGCGTTGGAACAACGCGGATTCCGCAGGCTTCACGCCTACGGCGCCGGTTCGTGGCAGGCGTCAGGCCGGCTTCGGCGGCACGACGACGCGGACGCCGAGTTCCACCAGCTGCTTCGTCTCCACCGCCGACGGGGCGCCCGTCATCAGGTCGCTCGCCTTCTGCGTCTTCGGGAAGGCGATCACGTCGCGGATGCTGTCGAGCTTGCCGAAGAGCATCACCCAGCGGTCGATCCCGAGGGCGATGCCGCCGTGCGGCGGCGCGCCGCTCCGCAGGGCGTCGAGCAGGAAGCCGAACCGCTCCCGAGCCACTTCCGGCGTGATCCCGAGCAGCCTGAAAATCTTCTCCTGCGTGCCGCCGTCGTGAATCCGGATCGTGCCACCACCCGCCTCGGAGCCGTTGATCACGAGGTCGTAGGCGACGGCGCGGCAGGCTGCGGGATCGGTCTCCAGGAGGTCGACGTCAGCGGGCCGGGGAGCGGTGAACGGGTGGTGCATCGAGGCCCAGCCGCCGCCCTCCGTGTCCTTGGCGAACATCGGGAAGTCGACCACCCATGAAAAGTGCATGGCATCGGGATCGTAGAGGCCCAGCGTGGCTCCGAGCCGCTTGCGAAGCATGTGCAGGGCCTTGCAGGTCACGTCGAACGAGTCGGCCACGATCAGGGCCAGATCCCCCGGCTCGCAGCCCAGCCGCGCCGTGAGGGCATCGGCCACGGCCACGAGGTTTTTGGCCACGGGGCCTGAGAACGAGCCGTCGGGCTCCACCTTCAGCCAAACGAGCCCCTTCGCACCACCCTCGACGGCGATCGCCGTGAGGTCGTCGAGGTCCTTCCGGGAAAACCTCGCGGCGGCTCCCGGCACCCGGATGCCCCGGACCCGCCCGCCGCTCTCGACGGCGCCGCGAAAGACGCGGAACTCGCTCTCGCCGGCGATCGCCGTGAGATCGACGAGCTCCAGGCCGTAGCGGAGGTCGGGTGCATCGTGGCCGAACCGCTCCATCGCCTCGTCCCAGGAGAGCCGGGGCAGCGGGAGCGGCACGTCGAGGCCGAGGATCTCCCGGGCCGTCCGCTGCACCAGCCCCTCGATCACGCCCATCACGTCGTCGGCCTCCACGAATGACATCTCCACGTCAAGCTGGGTGAACTCGGGCTGACGGTCGGCGCGGAGGTCCTCGTCGCGGAAACACTTGGCCACCTGCACGTAGCGGTCGAAGCCCGCCATCATCAGGAGTTGCTTGTAGAGCTGCGGCGACTGCGGCAGGGCGAAGAACGAGCCGTGGTCCAGCCGGCTGGGGACGAGGTAGTCGCGGGCCCCCTCGGGCGTGCTTCGGCCGAGCATCGGCGTCTCCACGTCGATGAATCCGAGGGCGTCGAAGTGGTCCCGCATGATCTTCACCATGCGGCTGCGGAGAAACATGTTCTCCTGCATCGCGGCGCGGCGGAGATCGAGCCAGCGATGCTGGAGGCGGACCTCCTCGCCGGGCAGTTCGGTCGCTCCCGGCTGGAACACGGGTGTCTCGGCCTCGTTGAGCACCTCGATCTCCCGGCACACCAGCTCCACCTCGCCGGTGACGAGCTTCGGATTGGTGGTGCCGGCCGGTCGGGCGCCGACCGTCCCCGTGGCGCGGATCACCCACTCCGGACGCACCGCCTTGGCAGCCTCGAGCGCGGCCGCGGGGCTCTCCGGTCCGACCACCAGCTGCGTCTTGCCCCAGCGATCGCGGAGGTCGATGAAGATCACGCCCTTGTGGTCGCGAACGCGGTCCACCCATCCGCAGAGCGCGGCGGCGCCGCCGAGGTGGCTCGATCGCAACTCGCCGCAGGTATGGGTTCGAAGCACGACTGCACCCTTTCCGGGAGGTCCGGCACCGCCGGCTCCCGCGGCCGGTGCAGGGGTCTGAGACTAGGAATCCGACTCGGGTTTCGACGACATCTCTGATCTCGACGACATCAGGGAGAGCACGAGCACGGCGATCGCCAGCAGGATCGCCAGCGTGAGCATCCCGACGCCGATCCAGAACGCCGCCGCCATGCCCTGAGCCCCGAGACTTGAGCCGGCGACCAGCGCCACCAGCATCACGACCACGAACAGCATGGCCGACCCGAGCGCGGACCAGGCCAGGATAGTGGGCACCATGCGGGCACTCTACCTCGCCAGCCGGGGAGCCGCCAGCGCCGCTGCACGGTCGGCGGCCTCCCGTTCGAACTCCAGCTGCATCTGCTGCGGCTCGTCTCCGGCCCCCGCCAACTCGCGGTAGAGCATGCTCGGCTGGATGTCGCGGTTGTGCTGATACTTCTCGCTGGAGTACTCGGTGATCGCGCCGTGAATCTGGTGGAAAAAGATCTGGCAGATCGGCACGCCGGGATAGATCTTCACGGGCTGCACGGCGAACATCTCGAGCGTCCAGTGGCCGCAGAAGCCCACGTCGCCGAAGCCGGTGACGTGGACGAACAGCCCGAGCCGGCCGACGGAACTCCGGCCCTCGATCATGGGCACGAGGTTGTGCGTCTCTGTCCGCTCGACCGTGCGGCCGAGATAGAGCTGGTTGGGCGTGAGCACGAGCCCGTCCTCGGGAATCGTGATCCGCTCCACGCGGTTGCTCTTCCGCATGTCGAGCACCACCTCCTCGTACACGAGCAGTTCGTCGTGCAGCGAGAGGTTGTAGCTGTTGGGGTTCAGCCGCTGCTCATCGAACGGCTCGATGACGATGTTGCGGCCGAGTTGCTGCCGGATCTCGTTGCCGGAGAGGATCATGGGAGCTCCCGTGCGCAGGCGGAGGTGGAACGCACGAACGGATCGACGACACCGGGGAGGAGTGTACGCGCCGGACCGCGATCCTGACCATGGGGGCGGCGATCAGACCCTCTTGACGCCCACGCGGGGACAGAGGTCGACGAGCGGGCAGGCGTCGCAGTCGGGCCGTCGGGCTGAACAGACGGCGCGGCCGAGGTCGATCACGCGGTGGCTGAAGGCGATCCACTCGTCCTGCGGGAGCACCCTGACGAGATCCCGCTCCGCCCGCACGGCGTCGGTGTGCCGGGTCAGCCCCAGCCGCCGGGAGATTCGGCCCACATGCGTGTCGACGACCACCCCCGACGCGATGCCGAAGGCCGTGCCGAGGACCACGTTCGCGGTCTTGCGACCGACCCCCGGAAGGCGGACGAGGTCTTCGAGCACGGCCGGCACGCTGCCGCCGTGACGCTCGACGAGGGCCCGGGCGCAGCCGAGCAGGCTGCGGGCCTTCGCCCTGAAGAAACCCGTGCTGCGGATGACGGCCTCGATGTCCGGCTGCCGCGCGGCCGCGAGTGCCGCCGGGTCTGGCCAGCGGCGAAAGAGCTCCGGCGTGACCATGTTCACCCGCCGGTCGGTGCACTGGGCCGAGAGGATCGTGGCGATCACGAGTTGAAACGGCGACGCAAAGTCGAGGGAGCACCGCGAGCCGGGGTAGGCCTCCCGGAGCCGCGCGGCGACGGCCTTGGCCCGCTCGGAACGGCCGGCGGCCGTTTCGCGGCCGGCTGGCGCCCGGGGTCGATCCGCAGCACCGGCAGGCTGCCGTCGGACGGCTCGGGTGCTACGATTCACGGAACACCTCCCACCACCGGGGCATCCGGCCCGGCCGGCGCACCTCTCGACACACGCATCGGATTCTCCATGACCTCGGGCACGAACGACTATGAACCGCTGTATCTGGCGGGCATCGAGCAGTTCAACGCCTGCGATTATTACGAGAGCCACGAGGTCTGGGAGGAACTCTGGACGGAATACCGTGGTCCGTCGCGGAAGTTCTACCAGGGGCTGATCCAGGCGGCGGTGGCCCTCTACCACTTCGGCAACGGCAACATTCGCGGAGCCCGAAAGCTGCACGGCAGCGTCCACGGCTACCTGGAGCCCTATGCCCCGCGGCATCTCGGCCTCGACGTGACGGGCTTTCTGGCGGCCTTCGACCGCTGCCTTGCCGAGGTCGCCGCCAGCACGGAGGATTTTCCCGATATCCAGCTCGACCCCGATCTCCTGCCCGAGATCCACCTCGATCCGCCCGCGGCGCCCGCCGCCTGACCCACGCCCCGCACCATGCCTGACGAGCCGCTCGCCTTCGCGCCCGATCACTTTTCCGGGCTTGCCAGGCTGTTTCCGCTGCCCAACCTGGTGATGTTTCCGCACGTCATGCAGGCCCTGCACATCTTCGAGCCCCGCTATCGGGCGATGTTCGAGGAGGCGATCGAGGACGACCGGCTGATCGCCCTCGGGTCGCTGGCCCCCGGCTGGGAGGGCGACTACGACGGCAGGCCTCCGCTCCGGCCGCACGCCTGCCTGTGCCGCATCGCCACGCATCAGAAGACCGACGAGGGCACGTACAACGTGCTCGTGCTGGGCGTCCGCCGACTCCGCCTCGTTCGCGAACTGCCCCCCAAGAAGCTCTTTCGCGTCGTCGAAGCCGAGTTGCTCGACGACGTCCTTCCCGACACCGGCCCCGCCGACACGGCGGCGACGCTGCAGCGGCAGTTGCTCGACGCGTTCAAGCAGTCGATGCCGCAGATGCCCAGCGCCTACGAGCAGCTCGACCAGCTTCTCGGCAGCCAGATCACGCTGGGGATGCTCAGCGACATCGTGGCCTACACCATCGATCTCGACCTCGACACCAAGCTGCGACTGCTGTCGGAATGCGACGTCTTCGAGCGTGTTCGGCTGCTCTTGAACGCGATCGCTTCGCGGGGCGGCGGCCCGCGCAGGACGTTCCCGCCGGATTTCAGCCCGAACTAAATTCACGGCTGCACGGCCATCGTGGCCCGTGCAGCCTGGGAATGAGACACGGCCATCCGGGCCTGAAGCGTGGTACGGCTGCACGGCCATCGTGGCCCGTGCAGCCTGGGAATGAGACACGGCCATCCGGGCCTGAAGCGTGGTACGGCTGCACGGGCCCGGCCGCCGGTTGGTACAGTGGCACGGTCATGAGCCATATCCCCGCAGTCGATCTCCCCCGCATCGAGCGGGCCGTCCGCGAAATCCTCACGGCCGTGGGCGAAGACCCGGACCGCGAGGGCCTCCTCGAGACGCCGGCCCGCGTGGCCCGGATGTACGCCGAGATGTTCGGCGGCCTGCGGCAGGATCCGCGGGTCCACCTCACCAAGGCCTTCCAGGAGAAGTACGACGAGGTCGTGCTGGTCCGCGACATCGCGTTCAACAGCATCTGCGAGCACCACCTGCTGCCCTTCATGGGCCAGGCCCACATCGGCTACCTGCCCGACGGCCGGGTGCTGGGGCTGTCGAAGTTTGCCCGCGTGGTCGAGGCGGTGTCGCACCGGCCGCAGGTGCAGGAACGGATGACCGAGCAGATCGCAGACCTGCTGGAGCACGACCTCGGCGCCAAGGGCGTGGCGGTCGTCGTCGAGGCCACCCACACCTGCATGACCATCCGCGGCGTGCGAAAGCCCGGCAGCCTGTGCGTCACGTCGGCGATGAGGGGTGTGTTTCGCTCCAACGTGTCGAGCCGGGCCGAGGTGATGTCGCTGATCTACGGCGGCCGCCGGCCGTGACCGGCCAGGCGCTGCCGCGGAGGGACGCATGAGGCTGCTGGTCGACTTTCTCTGCCGCCTGGGCTTCGGCATGGCGGCCGCCCTGGCCGTCACGCCGGCCGCGGTCGTGCCGGCCGGATTCTTTCGCGTCAATCTCCTCGTCGTGCTCGGCCTTGCGAGCGTGGCGGCGTTCCTCGCGTGGGTCGAGGTGCCCGGGACGGCCTGGCTGCCTGCTGCCGCCGCGGCGGTCGTGGCCTGGATCGGCAGCATCGCCTGGTACGCGGAGCGGACGACGGGGGGCATGGCGGCCTGCCGCATCACCGCCGTCCTGCTCGCCGCCGTCACCGTGCTCGTGCAGACGCGGCCCGGGCCGGTCGCCGCCAGCGAGGCGCTCATCGCCGGCCTCGTCGTCGGCTTCGCCATGCACGCCATGCTGCTGGGCCACTGGTACCTCAACGCACCGGGCATGAGCGTCGCCGCGCTGCGGGCGATGATCGACTGGGCGTTGGCGGCCTGGGGCGTGCAACTGCTGCTTTCGCTGGCGGCGATCGTCCTCGACCGCCCAGGCGCGGTCGCGACCGGCGGCACCGCCACGGCCCTCCTCTCGCTCCGCTGGCTCGCGGGTCTCCTCGGACTGCCGGTGCTGCTGGTGATGAGCCGCAAGACGCTCGACATTCCGAACACGCAGAGCGCCACGGGTATCCTGTACGTCGCCTGCCTCGCCGCCATCCTCGGCGAACTGACGGCCCAACTCCTCCATGCGGCCTGAGCCATGCGGATCGCCTACGCCTGTTCCTCCTGCCACGCCACGGTCTCCCATGCCGACGTCGAGACGGCGACGACCCTGGTCTGCCCGTTGTGCGCCGCGACGGTGGATGTTCCGGCGGCCGCCATCGCCTGGGCCGGCCCGGGCGGCGAGCCGGTCGAGCCCGGAGCCGGCGAGCCGCGGCTCCGCCGCTGCCTCGTCTGCCCCTGCACGGAGCTTTTTTCCCGCAAGGACTTTCCCCAGCGGCTCGGCGTCGGGATCGTGGTCGCCGGCTTCGCGGCCAGTTGCGTCACCTGGGCCTGGCGACTGCTCGTGCCGACGTTCGCCATCCTCTTTGGCACGGCCCTCGTCGACGTGATCCTCTACATGCTGATGCCGGAGTGCCAGACGTGCTACCGCTGCGGAGCCCGCTACCGCGGCGCCGGCGGCCAGCCCGAAGGCTTCGATCTCGAGACTCACGAGAAGCACCGGCAGCAAAGGCTGCGGCTGGCCGACCATGCCCCCTCCGGCGGATCGCGGGCCGCCCCGGGCTGACAGGGACGCAGGGAGGCGGGCATGGACCAGCAGCGGCGGCGGATCGAGGAGGATCTCCGCGGCGTCGTCTCGGGCGATGTCATCTGCGACGACGTGGGGCGATCGCTCTACGCGACCGACGGTAGCCTGTTCGAGGTCTGGCCGGCCGCCGTGGTGCGGCCGCGGACGGCCGAGGACGTGGCCGCCACCGTCCGCTGGGCCGCCGACAGCGGCGTGCCGGTGCACGCCCGCGGCGCCGGCTCGAGCCTGGCCGGCGGCCCGCTCGGCCCGGGCGTGGTGCTCGATTGCTCGCGGCACATGCGCCGCGTGCTGGAGACGGGGCCCGACACGGTGCGGGTGCAGCCCGGGGTGGTCGACGCCCAGCTCGAAGCCCATCTGGCCCGCCGTCGGCGGACGTTCGGCCCCGATCCCGCCAATGCCGTCACCACCACGGTCGGAGGCATGATCGGCCGTGACTCCTCGGGCAGCCGCTTTCTTCACCATGGCGCCGTGGGAGGCCGCGTCGTGTCGCTCGAGGTGGTGCTGGCCGACGGCACGATCACGGAACTGACAGCGACGGCTGCCGACGTTCCCGACGCCGGGCCGGCCGGACGGCTCGCCGTGGGTGTGGCCGGAGTTCTCGCGGCCCGGGGCGACGCGATCGACCGTCTGCAGCCGTCGACGCGGGCCACGCACGGCGGCTATCGGCTCCGCGACCTCGTGCACGAGGCACGGGTCGACCTGCCGAGGCTCGTCTGCGGCTCGGAGGGCACGCTGGGGATCGTGACTGCCGCGACGCTTGCCACCGCGCCCGCCGACGCGGCCACGGCGGTGGGACTCCTCCTCTTTGATTCGCTCGAAGGAGCCGCGGAGGCCGCGCTGCGGATCCTGTCGCTCGGTCCGAGCGCCTGCGACATGTTCGACCGCCGGCATCTCGCGCTCGCCCGCGGCACGAAGCCGGCCTTCGACCTGCTGATCCCGGCGGTCGCCGAGGCCGGCCTGCTCGTCGAGTTCTCAGGCGACGAGCCTGCCGACACCAACGCCCGCCTCGATCAGGCGTTGGCCGTGGCGACCCGCGGACGCATGGGCTGCATCGACGTGCGGCGGGCGGAAGACGCCTTCGACGCCGCCTTCTTCTGGGAACTCTCCCGCAACAACGTGTCGACGCTCCATGGAGTCCGCGGCGACATGCGGCCGGTGCCGTTCATGGAGGACGTCGTGGTGCCGCCGACGAAGCTGCCCGACTTCCTGCGCCGCCTGCAGGAGGTGCTTCGCCGGCAGCAGGCGACGGCCCTGCTCTTCGGCCACGTCGGCCAGGGGCAGCTGCACCTCCGGCCGCACGCCGATCCTCGTCGCCCGGCGGAACGGTCGCGGCTGGAATCACTGGCGGAGGCCGTGTACGCGGAGGCGGCGGCGGCGGGCGGCACGATCGGCGGCGAACAGGGGCTCGGGCTCTCGCGGACGCCGTTCTTTCGGCGGCTGTTTCCCGAACTTGCCGGAATCTGCGACGAGGTGAAACGGGTCTTTGATCCGGCAGGCCTGCTCAACCCGGGCCGCGTGGCCGAGGTGGCGGTTGCTGCAGCCGAGGTCTCAGCAGACGCCCCGGCCAGCGCCCGCGTCGACGTGCCCGCGAGGGGCGGGTGGGCGGCGTTTCGTCCCGCCCTCGCCACCACGGCCGAGCCTGCCGTGCCCGCGGCCGTGGTGCCGCTGCCGTTGCTCGCCTGGGATGGTCCGCGGCTCGCCGCGGAGACCGACGCCTGCAACGGCTGCGGGAGCTGCCGGAGCCTGACGGCAGGCACGCGAACGTGCCCCCGCTACCGGGAGAGCCCGCGGGAGGAGGCCTCGCCCCGCGCCAAGGCCGACGCCGTGGCCGCGATCCTGGCGGGCACGCTTGATCCCCGCGCCGCGTCATCGGAGGCGATCCGCAAACTGGCCGACACCTGCTTCAACTGCCACCAGTGCCGGATCGACTGCGCCGCGGGCGTCGACATCCCCGCGCTCGTGCTGGAACTCAAGGCCGCCCACCACGCGGCCCACAGCATCGATGCGGGCCGGTGGCTGCTCTCGCGGGTCGATGCACTCTCGGCCGCGGCGGGCCGGATGCGGCCGCTGGCCAACTGGGCGATCGCCAACCCACAGGCGCGGTGGCTTCTCGAGAAGACGCTCGGCATCGCCTCCGGCCGAAAGCTGCCGCGATTCTCCGGCCGCCAGTTCATGAAGTGGGCCGCCCGCCGCGGGCTTACGCGGCCGAGCCGCCGCAGCGGACCACGGGTGCTCTACTTCCTCGACACGTACGCCCGCTGGCACGACCCGCTCCTTGCCCAGGCCTTCGTGAGCGTGCTGGAGCGGAACGGCATCGGCGTGTTCGTCGATCCGCGGCAGGTCGCATCAGGCATGCCGCTGATCTCGGAGGGCGACCTCGACGGCGGCCGACGGCTGGCCCGCCGCAACGTCCGCATCCTTGCCGAGGCGGTGCGGCTCGGCTACCGCATCGTCTGCACCGAACCGTCGACGGTGACCTGCTTGACGCACGATTACCCGCTGCTGCTCGACGACGAGGAGCTGCCGCGGATCACGGCCGCGACGTGCGATGCGATGACCTTCCTGTGGGAACTCCACCGCGAGGGCCGGCTGCGGCTCGACCTGCGGCCGCTGCCCGCCCGGCTGCTCTACCACGCCCCCTGCCACTCGCGGTTCGGCGGCCACGCGGCGACGCCGGCCGAACACGTGCTGCGGCTGATCCCGGGCCTCGCGCTCGAGGCGGCCGACCGCGGCTGCTCGGGGATGGCGGGCACCTTCGGCCTCTCCCGAGAGCACTACCGCACGAGCCTTCGCATCGGTCTCGGTGTGGTCTCCGCGATGCGCGGCAGCAGCGTGGTGGCGGGTGCTACCGAGTGCAGCGCCTGCCGGATACAAATGGAGCAGGGTACGACGAAGCCCGCGATCCATCCCATCAAGCTGCTCGCCCGATCGTACGGCCTGCTGGAGGGGCTGGCGCCGCATGGCCTCGACGACCTTCTGGCGGCAACGAGCGGCCGGCTGACCACCTCCTGACGTTCCGCGTTCCGCGGCCCGCATGCACGCCTCACCCGCCACGGCCGATGCTCCAGCCCTGCACGTGGCCGTGTTCGCCGGCATGGCCGAACTCGTCGGTGGCAGGACGCTCGTGGTGCCGTGGCCCGGTGGCACCGTCGCCGACGTTCGACACCTCGTCGCCACGATGTACCCGGCCGTGGCTCCGCTGCTCGGCCGCAGCGCCGTCGCCGTCGGGGGCCGCTATGCCGCGGACGACGAGGCCATCAGGGCGGGCGACGACGTGGCGATCATTCCGCCGGTGAGCGGAGGCTGACGTGGCAGGCGGCGGCGACGGGCACGAACCGCACTCGGGCCTCGGTCTGGCGACCTGCAGCCGCGGGCCGATCGACACGGCCGCCCTGCTGGACACGGTGCGACACGTGGCGGCCGGCGGCAACGTGCTCTTCGTCGGCACCGCCCGGGGCGTCACCGACGGCGTGGCGACCCTCGCGCTGGAGTACGACGCGCATCAGGCCCTCGCCCTGACGACGCTCGAGGCCCTGCGACGCGAGGCCTGCTCGCGGTTCGACCTGGTGGGCTGCAGCGTCGAGCATCGGCTCGGTGAGATTCCGCCGGGCGAGGCGTGCGTGGCGGTGGCCACGGCCGCGCCCCACCGGGCGGCGGCCTTCGCCGCCGCCGAATGGCTGATGGACGCGATCAAGCGGGACGTGCCGATCTGGAAGGCGGAGCAGCATGCCGATGGCGGCCGCTCGTGGCTGCATCCCGAGTCGGCGCCGAGGCCCGGAGGCGGAACATGAGCCGCGGAGCACCGCTGGTGGACGTCTTCGGCCGTGTCCACACCGACCTGCGAATCAGCGTCACCGACCGCTGCAACCTGCGGTGCAGCTACTGCATGCCGCTGGAGGCCGTCTTCAAGCCCCGCGCGGACCTGCTGACATTCGAGGAGATCGCCCGGGTGGCCCGCGTGGCCGCCGGGCTCGGCATCCGCACCGTCAGGCTCACCGGCGGCGAGCCCCTCCTGCGGCGCGGCATTCCCGAGCTTGTGGGGCAGCTCGTGGCCGTGCCGGGGATCGAGGAGGTGGCGTTGACCACCAACGGCCTGCTGCTCGCCGAGCATGCCGCCGCCCTCCACGCGGCGGGCCTTGCCCGGCTGAACGTCAGCCTCGACAGCCTGACCGCCGACGGCTTCGAGCGGCTGGCACGCCGCCCCGGCCTCGACCGCGTGCTGGCCGGCCTCGAGGCGGCGAATCAGGCCGGCTTCCGCGAGATCCGACTCAACGCCGTGTCGGTCCGGGGTCTGACGGAGGACGACATCGTGCCGCTGGCGCGGTTCTGCCGCCGCGAGGGCTTTCACCTCCGGTTCATCGAGTTCATGCCGCTCGACGCGGAGCAGACGTGGGACGCAGCGCAGGTGCTTTCCGGCGCGGAGGTGCGCCGGATCCTCGAGCGGGAGATCGGCCCGCTCGTGGCTGACCGGGCCGACGACCCCGGGCAGCCGGCCATCGACTACCGCTGGGTCGACGGCGGCCGCGTGGGCTTCATCAATCCGGTCACGCGGCCCTTTTGCGACCGCTGCGACCGGCTTCGACTCACGGCGGACGGGCAGGTGCGCAACTGCCTGTTCTCGACGGTCGAATGGGATGCCCGGGCCCTCCTCCGGGGCGACGCCGATGACGCGGCGATCGCAGCGCTCGTCCGCGACTGCGTGGCGGCGAAGCGGGCGGCCCATGGCATCGACACGCCGGCTTTCGAACGGCCCGCCCGCGCGATGTA
Source organism: Planctomycetaceae bacterium (assembly GCA_046075685.1). Classification (GTDB taxonomy): domain Bacteria; phylum Planctomycetota; class Planctomycetia; order Pirellulales; family UBA1268; genus QWPN01. The sequence goes on from JBJTQP010000246.1 coordinate 21,354, forward strand.
CCAGATCGGGGGATGAGGATCGTGGCCGATGCCCTGACCAGACGCTACCTCGACAACGCGGCCACGACCTGGCCCAAGCCGGAGGCCGTGATCGCCGCGTGGATCGACGCCGCGACCCGCCTGGGCGCAACGGCCGGGCGGGCCGCCTACCGCGAGGCGGTCGAGGCCGACGCGATCCGCCACTGTGCACGGGCCTCGGCGGCGCGGCTGCTCGGGGGCGTCGATCCAACGCGGGTGGCGCTGCCTGCCGGGGGCACGCAGGCCGTGAACCTCGCGATCCACGGCCTGCTGCGCCCGGGCGACCACGTGATCGCCACGGCGTCCGACCACAATGCCACGCTCCGCCCGCTCCACTGGCTGGCGAAGCGGGGCGTGGTCGGCATGACGGTCGTGCCCTGCGACGGCCTCGGCCGGGTCGATCCCGGCGACATCGCCGCGGCCTGGCGGCCGGCCACGAGGCTCGTCGTGGTCAGCCACGCATCGAACGTCACGGGCGCCGCGCAGGATGCGTCTGCGATCGCCGCCGTCGCGCACGACCGCGGCGGGCTGGTGCTGCTCGACGCGGCGCAGTCGCTCGGGCAGATCCCGTGCACGACTCCCGGGCACAACGCCGACATCGTGGCGGCCCCGGCACACAAGTGGCTCGTCGGCATGTCGGGCGCGGCGGTGCTGTGGTGCCGGGAAGGCATCGAGCCCGAGCCGCTCGTGCAGGGCGGCACGGGATCCTCGAGCGACTCGCTCGACATGCCCGAGGCTTTCGTCGATCGGCTCGAAGCGGGCTCGCCCGACGTGCCCGCCCTCGCCGCGTTCGTGGCGGCGGCGAACTGGCTCGAGGAGCGGGGAGTGGCGACCGTGGCCGCGGCGTGCCGAGGCCTGGCCGCGACGGCCGGCGGTCGGCTTCGCGAGCTGCCGGGCGTCAGGGTGTGGGCGGAGGAGGGTGGCGCGCCGATTGTGAGTTTCACGGTCGAGGGCTATGCTCCGACCGACGTGGCGGCGCTGCTGGAAGCATCCGCGGCCGTGCAGGTGAGGGCCGGCTTCCACTGCGCGGCCCTCGTGCACGAACGTCTGGGTACACGGGCGGGCGGCACGGTGCGGGCCAGTTTTGGGCCCTTCAACACCGCGGCCGACGTCGAGGCGCTCTGCGGCGCCGTTGCGGAACTCATCGGCTAGGGCCAGGAGAATCTCAGAATGGCGGGAATCCCCAAGGATGTCTGGTATGCCGGCGGGCTGCGGTTTCACTGCACGCAGTGCGGCGACTGCTGCTCGGGTGCCGAGGGATACGTCTGGGTCAACCAGGCCGAGATCGACGCCATGGCGGCCCGTCTCGGCATGACGGCCGCGGCGTTCGAGAAGGCCCACGTCAAGCAGGTGGGCGTGCGACGGTCGCTGAAGGAGCGTCGCAACGGCGACTGCGTGCTGCTCGACGAGACGACGCGGAAGTGCACGGCGTACGACGAGCGTCCGCGGCAGTGCCGCACCTGGCCGTTCTGGGACTCGAACCTCTCGAGCCCTGCGGCCTGGGCCGAGGCCGCGGAAGCCTGCCCCGGCTGCAACAAGGGCGACGTCGTGCCGCTCGAGCGAATCGTCGAGCAGGCGGCGAAGATCCGGATCTGATACGGCTCTCACGAGAGCCTCGCGCGTCGGTTCAGGGCCGCAGCCGGCCGGATTCCGGAGGCTGCAAGCCCGCGGCTCCAAAAATCCCAGCGCGGGGCTGCCCGTGCCCGAGAACCGGCGCATGACGCCGAGCGCAACCCGGAGGGCGAAGCGAAGGCGGCATCCGAGCGAGCGACGGGCAGGATGCCCGACGCGAGCGTCCGGCGACGGGCATGGGCAGCCCCGAGCCTCACAAACGCGCGAGGCTCTCGTGTGAGCCGTATGAGGTGCAGGCTGCAAGCCCCACCTCCATGGGCAGAACGGGTTTCCGGAGCCGCAGGCGTGCAGCCGGGTCAGAGGATGCCGCCGTGCGTCCGCCACGGCGTCATGTGCGAGGGCTGATCGAGGAACCAGATCCGCTCCCACTCGTCGGTGATCGCCCGCAGGTCCTCCGACGTGTAGATCAACTCCTGGGCGCGGCGGACCGGATCGCCGGAATAGATAGGGATGAGGCAGCCCGTGTTCGTCGCCAGCAGCGCCGCGGCACACACCAGCCAGACAGCCTTCCTCATCGCATGGTCCTCCTGACCCTCGCGTGCATCGGTCCCGAACCGGCTCGCCGGCCGGCTCGCCCGGGATGCGCCGCTCGCTCGACGCGGCGGATGTACCCGATGGTTGCCGGCCGTGCGAGAGTGACTCGAACGGCTGCTCCGGCCCCAGGGCCGGCTGCGCTGCCTGCCTTTCCCAGTCTTCGCCTATCCGTGGCTCGGCTGGTTCGGCTCATCTCCCAGCGGTGCTTCGGGGGCCGGGGACGCGGGCGGCTGCTCCGCCCGACGCCGATCCAACTCCCTGACCCGCGCCTCCATTTCCTTGCCCGGCTTGAATGTGACCACGCTCTTTGCCGGCACCGGCACCCGCTGCCCTGTCCGGGGATTGCGGGCCACCCGCGCCTCGCGGAGCTTGATCTGGAAGACCCCGAAATTCCTGAGCTCGATCCGCCCCTCCTGCACCAGCGTGTCGATGAGGGCATCGAACGTCCGCTGCACCAACTCCCTGGTCCGAAGCTGGGGAAGGTCGAGCTGCTCGGCGATCGTCCGGACGATGTCTTTCTTGGTCACGGCTCCGTCGCTCCGACCGCGGGTGCGGCCGCTCCACCACCAGGCCGGAGCGGCCGAAAACGGGGAGGAAATTCGACGGAAGCCTAGGCGTGACAAGCACTAATGTCAACCGCCGGCCCCTGTGGCACGACGGCGCAGCAGTCCCTGCTCCCCGGTGGTATCGGCGACACGACCGCCAAACTTGATGCGATCGGGACATTCCGCAGATGCGGGCTGCGGCGGTGGCGGGCGTGGGCGACTGGGGTGACGGGGCAAGGCTTGGGGGGCACCTGAAAGCCACTACACTCGACTCGCAGTTCGCTCCCTCCCTTGCCCGCCGGCACCGACCAGCCACCCGATCCATGCCCGTTGCCACCACGTCCGCGACGGTTCCGGATCTCGCCGTGACGCTCGGCCGCCTTCAGCTTCCCAATCCCATCCTCGTGGCATCGGGCACGTTCGGCTACGGACGCGAAATGGCCGGCCTCGTCGATCTCGCTCGGCTCGGCGGCATCGTGCCCAAGACGATCACGCCGCTGCCCCGGCGCGGCAACGCCCCGTGGCGGACGGTGGAGACCGCTGCCGGCCTCCTCAACTCGATCGGACTCGACAACGACGGCGTCGACGCCTTCCTGGCCACGCAACTCCCCTGGCTGCTCTCCTGCGGCGCGCCGGTGATCGTGAGCATCGCGGCCGCCACCATCGACGAGTTCGTCACGCTCGCAGCACGACTCGACGCCGTGCCGGGCATCGCGGCACTGGAGCTCAACGTCTCGTGCCCGAACGTGAGCCATGGGGTGGACATGGGGAGCGATCCGGACCTCTGCAGACGGGTCGTGGCCGGCGTCCGCGAGGCCACGAGCCGGCCCGTGCTTGCGAAACTCACGCCCAACGTGGCCGACATCGCCGCGCTGGCCAGCGCCGCCAGCGACGGCGGCGCCGATGCGGTCACGCTGATCAACACCTGCCAGGGCATGGCGGTCGACTGGCGGCGGCGGCGGCCGCTCCTCGGCAACGTCGTCGGCGGCCTCAGCGGCCCGGCGATCAAGCCGATCGCCCTGCGGTGCGTTCACCAGGTCCGTCGCGCCGTCGGCATCCCGATCGTGGGCGTGGGCGGCATCATGACCATCGACGACTGCATGGAGTTTCTCGTCACCGGGGCGTCGGCGGTGCAGATCGGCACGGCGAGCTTCGCCGATCCCGTCGTGTCCACGCGGCTGCTCGCCGAACTCCCGGCGGCCGTCGCCACGCTCGGGGCGGCCAGCGTCCGCGAGATCGTGGGCACGCTCGCCCTTCCCGACCGCGTTTCCAGCCACCCCGTGAGCCCGTCGCATGCCCCCTGAACCGCAGCGCCGTCCCTCCCGCGCCCTGTCCGGCATCCAGCCCACCGGCCGGTTCCACTGGGGCAACTACTTTGGAGCGATCCGGCAGTACATCGACCTGCAGCCGGGCGCCCATCAGGCCGCCGACGAGGCGTACTACTTCATTGCCGACCTCCATGCGCTGACCACGGTTCGCGATCCGGCCCGGCTGCGGATGCTCGTGCATGCGGCGGCGGTCGACCTCGTGGCGCTGGGACTCGACCCCGAGCGGGCCGTGCTGTTCGTGCAGTCGGACGTGCCCGAGGTGGCCGAACTCACCTGGCTGCTGATGACGGTGACGCCGATGGGGCTGCTCGAGCGGTGCCATGCCTACAAGGACAAGAAGACCCGCGGCCTGCCCGCCGATGCCGGCTTGTTCACCTACCCCGTGCTGATGGCGGCCGACATCCTCGCCTACGACGCCACCGTCGTGCCCGTCGGCGAGGACCAGGTGCAGCACATCGAGGTCTGCCGCGACCTGGCCGGCACCTTCAACCACCTCTACGGCGACGTGTTCACGCTGCCCAGGCCCCGGCTCGTCGAAGGGGGCGCCAAGGTGCCGGGCACCGACGGCCAGAAGATGAGCAAGAGCTACGAAAACACGATCGAGGTCTTCGAGGATCTTGCGGCCCAGAAGAAGAAGATCATGCGGATCACGACCGATTCGCGGCCCATGGAGGAGCCCAAGGCCCCGGAGGGCGACCACCTCTTCGAACTCTTCGCGCTCCTCGCTCCCGAGGTCGACCGGCTCCGCATGGCCGACCTCTACCGCCGTGGCGGCTTCGGCTACGGCGAGGTCAAGAAGGCGCTCGTCGAGGCGGCGGCCGAGTATTTCGCGGCTGCCCGCGGCCGGCGGCTCGAACTCGAACGCGACCCGGGACGCATCGAGGCGATCCTCGCCGCCGGAGCGGCCAAGGCCCGCGCCAAGGCGGGCGAGGTGCTCGGCCGAGCCCGCCGGGCCTGCGGGATCGACCGGGCCGCCGCGGTCGGGAGGCCGGCGCGATGAACGTGCTCGGCATCGGCACCGACATCACCGAGGTGCTGCGAATCGCGCAGATGATCGAGCGGCACGGGGAACTCTTCGTCGACCGCGTGTTCACGCCCACGGAGATCGAATACTGCCGGGCCCGCAAGATGGCCACGCAGCACTTCGCGGGACGGTGGGCGGCGAAGGAGGCGGTGCTCAAGGCGCTCGGCACCGGCTGGCGGCGCGGCATCAGCTGGCGGGACATCGAGGTCGCGTCGGCGACGACCGGGCGGCCCGCGGTGACGCTCCGGGGCGGGGCGGGAGAGATGGCGGCCGCGATGGGCATCCGCTGCATCCTGGTGAGCATCTCGCACTGCCGGTCCCACGCCACGGCCTATGCGGTCGCGCTCGACGAGATGCCCACGACGATGGCCTCCGCCATGCCGTGGGTATGACGGCCTGACTCGCCCCCTCGTCAGCCGGCGAACTTCGGCAGTTCGGCGACGCCTCCCTCCATCGTCAGCTGCGCCAGGGGCGTTCCTTCCGGCACGGGCGTGGCGCCGTCGCGGCGGGTGAGCGCGAGCGTCGTCTGGCCGGAGAGGTGCTGGCGGAGTTCCCGCTCCAGGGCCTGCTGCCGATCCTCGGGAAGCTTCCCGAAGGCCTCGCGGCCCCGGCACTTCGGAAAGGCCCGGCAGCCGAGCCACGGCCCCCGCTTTCCATCGCGGAGATTCATGAAGTCGCCGCACTTCGGGCAGACGATGTCGGTCACCAGCGGCGGCGCCGCCGGAAACTTGAGGTTGCCCTTGCGGTCGAGGTTGAGGATGAACGGCGGCGGCTCGGCGGGCGTCTCGGCCGCCTTCCGGCCCCGCGGCTTGGGCGGCCGCGGCTTGTCCTCGACGAGGAAGTCGCCGAACCGGCCCGTGCGCTTCACCATCGGCACCCCGGCCGGCGAGAGGAGATCGATCTGCTCGGGCAGCAACGGCCGCCGCTGACGGTCCACCGGCATCGCGAAGGAGCAGGCGGGACGCTCCTTGGGCTTGGCCGGCTTCCGAGGCTTCTTGCCCTTGGCGGCGGGAACCGCGACCGGTGCCTCGACGATCTTCTCGTTGTAGCCCGAGCAGGAGAGAAACTCCCCCTTGCCGCCGAGGCGGTATTCCAGCCGCCGGCCGCATTCGGGGCAGGCGTAGGGCGAGGGATCCGACTTGGCCTTCTCGTGGGCCTGCTCCATCGCCTCGTCGAGTTTCGGCGCCAGTTCGCCGTGGAACTCGTGGAGCATGTCGGTCCACTTCTTGGCCCCCTGGGCGACCTGGTCGAGTTCCCGCTCGATCTCCCGGGTGTAGCCGATCTCGATGAACTGGTCGCGGAAGCCCCGCTTCAGGAAGCCGGTCACGGCCTCGCCGATCGCGGTGGCGTGGAACCGACGGTCCTGCTGGGTGACGTATCCGCGGTTTTCGATCACGTTGATGATGCTGGCGTAGGTCGAGGGGCGGCCGATCCCCTCCTCCTCCATCTTCTTGACGAGCGTGGCCTCGGTGTACCGCGGCGGCGGCGCCTGGAACTTCTGCCGCGGCTCGATGTCGAAGGGGGCCAGCACCGCGCCCTTGGCGAAGTCGGGCAGCACCTGGTCGCCGTCGTCGCGGGGCGTGCCGCTGATGCGGTAGAAGCCGTCGAACCGCAGCACGCGGCCGGAAGCCTTGAAGACGGCGCCGGTGTCGCGGTCGCTCCGCCGCATCCGCACGCTCGTCGAATCCCACTCGGCGTCGGTCGCCTGGCAGGCCACGAAGCACTGCCAGATCAGCCGGTAGAGCTTGTACTGCTCGTCGGTGAGGGCCGCGGCGATGCGGTCGGGTTCGCGGGTGGCGTCGGTGGGCCGGATCGCCTCGTGGGCCTCCTGCGCGCTGTCGTTGGAGCTCGCATAGAACCGCGGCTTCTCCGGCACGTAGGCGGCCCCGTGCCGGTCCTGGAGGTAGTGGCGGGCCATGTCGATGGCCTCGCGGGAGAGGTTCGTCGAATCGGTCCGCATGTAGGTGATCAGGCCCACGCGGCCCTCGTCCGGCAGGTCGATGCCCTCGTAGAGTTGCTGGGCGATCCGCATCGTGCGGTCGGTGCTCATGCCCAGCCGGCTAGAGGCCGCCTGCTGCAGCGTGCTGGTGATGAACGGAGGAAAGGGCCGCGAACGGGTGCGGGTGACGTCGATCGAGTCGACCGTGTAGCGGGCCTGCGGGTCGGGGCGGCCCGTCAGCCGGACGACATTCCTGCCGCGGCCCTTGCCCGACGCGTCGGTCTCCCGGGCCACGTCGATGTCGAGCAGGCCGGCGGCCGCGGCCGCCGCCTGCACGTCGCCGGCCAGGTCGACGGTCGAGGTGTTTTCCGCGTCGATCCGCACGGGCTTGCCCCCCACCTCCACCAGGTCGCAGGCGAGCGAGCGATGTTCGGCCAGCCAGGCCATCCGGTCGCGGACGAGCGGCGGTCGCCCGCGTTCATCGCGGCGGGACATGAACGCGGTCCAGTCGGCGTGGAGCCCCGGCGCCGCGGAGACGTCGAAGGCCATCAGGCCCGAGATATCCCACGACTCCGCCGGCGTGAACTCGCGGATCTCCTGCTCGCGTTCGACCACGATCCGCGTAGCCACGCTCTGGACACGGCCGGCCGACAGCCCGCCGGCGACCTTCTTCCAGAGGATCGGGGAAACCTGGTAGCCCACGATCCGGTCGACGATCCGCCGCGCCTGCTGGGCCTCGACCCGGGGCATGTTGATCGCCCGGGGCGACTGGAAGGCCCGCTGCACCTCCGACTTCGTGATCGCGTCGAATGTGACCCGCTTCGCGTGGGCCGGATCCACGCCGAGCACCTGCGTGAGATGCCAGGCGATCGCCTCCCCCTCGCGGTCGAGGTCCGTCGCAAACCAGACGTCGCTGGCCCCCTTGGCGAGCTTCCGCAGCTCGGTGACCGTCCGCGCCTTGTCGCCGTCGATCTCGTAGGTGGGTGCAAAGTCGTGATCGAGGTCGACCCCCGGCACGGGCTGCCTCGTGCCCTTCGGCGACTTGCTGGGGAGGTCGCGGATGTGTCCGATCGACGCCTTCACGACGAAGCCGGGCCCGAGGTACTTCTCGATCGTCTTGGCCTTGGCGGGGCTCTCGACGATCACCAGCTGGTAGTCGCCCCGGGGCGTTCCGCCTCCCCGCCCGGCGGGCGACGAGGCGGGGTCACGGGGCTTCCGGCTGGAGCGGGACGATCGGGCTCGAGAGGATGACTTCTTGGCCATGGGGGGCGGTTCACGGGGGCGGGGTGGAGGATCGGTGGTGAGGCTGGACGCGGCGTCGGGATTGGCGCAGGCAGGGCCTGCGCTACAATCTTCGGCCTGCTGAGGCCCCGGGAACGCGGTCTTTCAGCGTTACCCTCCGCGCTCTTTCCTTGTCAAGCCTTGGCGGTTTCGCCGTCGGGCCACAGCCTACAGGCGGTTCCATGGCCGGTTCCTTCGGTGTCTTTCGCCAGTACGAGAAGGCGGCGCTCGCCGGGCTCGCGATCATGGCGATGCTGGCGTTTTTTGTCCTCCCGCCGTTCCTGCAGATGGGTGCCGTGGGGGGCTCGGGAGGGTCCGACCCGCTGGCGGTGTCGTGGACCGGCGGCGGCCTGCGCGAGAGCGGGCTGCAGCGGGCCGTGATCATGCGGAAGGTGATGAACAACTTCCTGGTCGATTCGATGATGGCCTCCGGCCAGGACCCCTCCCGGATCCGGCTCGCCGACGACGAGAAGGACGTCGTGGACACGATCCTGCTGGCCCGGGAGGCCGATCGCAACGGCATCGTCGTCAGCAACGAGGCGATCAACGGCTTCCTCAAGGAGTGGACGAACGACCTGGTCCGCCCCGAGCAGTTCGCCGAGATCGTCGGCCGGATCGGCGGCCGGATGGGCGTCGGCCAGGCCGACATCTTCGAGGCGCTGCGGACGGTGCTGAAGGCGCGGCGGCTGGAATCGCTGCTCCTCGGCGGCGTGGGCTTCGAAGGATCGCCTCCCGGTTGGAGGTGGGACTACTACCGGCGGCTCGAGCAGGCGGCGACGGTCGAGGCCGTGCCGCTGGTCGTCGAGCAGTTCGTCGACAAACTCCCCGAGCCGACGGACGCCGCCCTGCGGGCGTTCTTCGAGAAGTACAAGGACAAACTCCCCGCCGCGCGGAGCCCCGACCCCGGCTTTCGTCAGGATCACAGGGCCCGCTACGACTTCCTCGTGGCCAAGGCCGGCACGTTTGTCGACGAGGAGAAGGCGAAGGTCACCGACGACCAGGTGAAGGCCTTCTACGAGGATCGCAAGGCCAGCCTCTATCGGGTCAAGGCCGATGACTCGACGACTGCCGCAGCCGCGTCGGAGGGCACCACGTCCGAGGCCGCACCGCCGCCGCAGGGCACCGCCCAGCCCCAAGACGGCCAGCCCTCCGGCAGCGAGGCCACGCCGGCGGCGCCTGACTCGAAGGATGGCGCCGGCAGCGACCGGGGCGCCAGCCGTGTCCAGGCGACGCCCGTGGCCTTCCGCCAGCCGGCCGATCC
>JBJTQP010000247.1:0-42434 GCA_046075685.1 Planctomycetaceae bacterium
TCGGCCGACGTCGCGTTTCAGTGGATCGGCATGTCGTCCCTGCCGATTCCGTGGTCGGCCGTTTCCCAGTCGGTCGACTACCTCAAGCAGGTGCAGTGGGGGAAGGTCACCGACAACTTCATGTGGTACGGCGTCCAGAACTTCACCAACGACTCGTGGGAGGACGGCGACACCCCGTACTGGGTCGATCCAACGTCGTCGACGGACTGGAGCGTGGTCGTGGCCAATGCGGCCGTGGCAGCCCGCGCCGCCCGGATGGGCGGCCTGAAAGGCTTCATCATCGACACCGAGCAGTACACGAGGTACCCCAGCGGCGCCCGCGCAGAGTATCCCTTCGGCCTCGGAACCGCGGCCACGTGGCGGGAGCGGGGGCGGCAGTGGATCGAGGCCGTCCAGGCGGAGTTCCCGGACATCGAACTGCAGTTCTTCTTCTCGTGGGGCGACGAGTACACCGTGTGGCCGAACTACCACAACCTGGTTCCCTTCATGGATGGCGTGCTCGCGGGGGTCCGCGATCCCGCCCGCATCGTGCATGCCTGGGAGAGCTCGTTCTGGTGGGGGCAGGCCCGGGCGATCCCGCCGGGGTCGAACTCGTTCACGTTCTACGACGCCGACCGCGATCCCTACATCGGCGCCCGAAACTCCATCCGCAATGTCTGGCGGACCTATTCCAACGATCCCGCGAAGTACGACGACTTCGTCGACGTGGGCATGGCGGCCTGGTTCGACAGCGATCCCTGGAACCTCTGGCCGGGCTGGCCCAGCGGCTATCTCGGGGAAATCGTGCACGCGGGACGGTCGTCATGGCCGGGCATGCCCTGGTCGAACGTGGGCAACACGCTGGCGTATTCCGACAAGTACGTCTGGACGTGGAGTTCCAACACGCACTACTCGGCGACCTACGACAAGCTCAACCCGTTCCTGGCGTCGGTCGCCAATCAGACGTTCAACACCGGCACGGAGGCGGTGGCGGCGTTTACTGACGAGTTCACGACCGACCCCATGAAGCGGGGCTGGTACTTCGACTTCAGTTTCATGGACATTGGCCGACGTGAGTCGCCCACCGAGGGGCCTCCGCAACTGGTGCAGACGACCGATGCCGTGGCCTACGCGTGGAAGCAGGCCACGGGATCGATCGCGGTGCGGGGCAACTGGAACCGGGGCGAGTTCGGAGAGATCGAGGGGCTGATGGCCGCGCAGCGGCGGCGGTATGTGAAGCCGGTCGTGCCCCAGACCCGATCCGCCGACATCCACCTCGAGGCCGATCTGACGATTGACTCCTTTGGCAGCGACCCGGCGAATCCGATCCTCGTCGGCTTGTTTCACAGCGGGGCGAGCGTGGACGCCCAGTCGCTGTGCCTGAGGATTCGCAACGCTGGGGACGTCGCAGTCGTCGTCGCAGGCGACGGGTCTCCCCTGACGCTCCCGCTGAGCCTTCCCACGGCCCTATCGATCGCCACCGGATACCGGATCGTGCTCGACTATGTCGCCGCGACGCGAACGCTCACGGCGACGCTTCGGGAGCGTGCCGGCATGGCGGTGGTGGCGTCCGTCGGCACCGTCGTGCCGGCAGGTGCGGGTCCGTTCGTGCTTGACGAAGCGGGCGTGGCACAGCGGGAGGCCGCCTTCGCCACACCCGCGGCGGCGGCCTATCGGTTCCGGCTCGACGCCCTGAGCGTGGGCACGAAACTGCCCTGACGCCCCAGTTCGCCGCGTCCCCCGTCGCCGGCCCGCGGCCCGTGTCGCCGGGTGGTTGCCCCGCTTCCCGCCGCTGCCCGGCTTCGCCGCGCTCAACTCACCGGCCGGGCGTGTCGATCTCCTCCCGACGGGATGCGGGGCAGGGGGGCGGCGCGCGCCGCGAGTGGAATCGCATGGCTGACGGCACGACGGGTGCGGAAGGTCCCGGGGTGGATCATCCGCTGATCATCTGTGGAATGCACCGCTCGGGCACGTCGTTCGTGGCGTCGCTCGTCGCCGGTGCCGGCGTGCACCTCGGCGACGAACTGCTGGAGCCGTCGCCCGGGAATCCCCGCGGCCACTTCGAGGACGTCGGCGTGGTCGACTTCCACCGCACGGTGCTCGTCGCCAACGGCATCCTCTCCGAGGGCTACACCGTGCAGCCGCGGATCACGATGACGTCCTCGCTGCGTCGCGCAGCGGCGGCGGTCGTCGCCGCCCGGGCCGGCCGCACCCGTCCCTGGGGCTGGAAGGATCCGCGGACCACGCTGTTTCTCGACTTCTGGCGGGAGTCGCTGCCCAATGCCCGCTTCCTGCTGCTCTTCCGCCGTCCCTGGGAGGTGGTCGACTCGCTCTACCGCCGCGGCGAGACCACGTTTCGCCACCACCCCGAGTTCGCCCTCGACGTGTGGCTGCACTACAACCGCCTGCTGCTCGACTTCGCGACCCGGCATCCGCATGCGGCGGTCGTGTGCGAGCTGGCCGACGTGGTCGCCAACCCGCGGCGGGTGTTCGAGGCGGTGCGGACGACGCTCGGCGTGCCGCTCGCCGATCCGCCCGACCGCTTCGATGAGTCCCTGCTCACGCGGGATGACGACCCGGCGCGGGCCGCCCTGCTGGGGGCGGTGAGTCCGGAGGCGATCGAACTCCATCGGCAGCTCCAGGACGCGGCCGGTGTGCCGCGGCCCGCGTCTCCTGCGGCCTGTCCTGCCGCTGCGCTCCGTGGCCACCTGCTCGCCGACTGGCAGCGGGCCGGCGTGCGCCGCGGGGGCGATGCGGCCCCGCCGCGGCGGGCGGAGCGTGGGAGCCGGTGGCGGCGGATCGTGGGCTGGCGTGGACCGCCACGGCGTGCGGCGTGACCGCCGCCGGCAGGCGGGCGTTTCCGGGGGGGAACGGATGACTGACCGACGACTGCGGATCGTGCGTCCCGCGGACCACGCCGACGACACCGCGCCTGCGGCGGCTGCCCGGGGCGTGCAGGATGCGGTGCGGGATGCCTGCAGCGCCGTGCGGGAGGGCCTCCGCGGCGCGGAGCGGGCGGTGCGCCGGCTGCGGAAACGGTGGCAGCGAGCCGCGCCCGAGGTGCTTCCGGAGGAGTTCGCCCGTCCGCTCGCGCGGCCCGCGCCGCTGGCGATCGCCCCGCGGCTGGTGATCATCGCCGAGGCGGCCATTCCCCAGTGCCTCAAGTATCGGGTGCTCCAGCGACAGGAGATGGTACGGCGGCTCGGCATGGCGTGTGACTGGCTGCCGTGGACCGATGCCGCGGCCTGCCGCGCAGCCCTGCAGACGCGGTCGCATGCGATCTTCTACCGGGTGCCGGGGCATGACGGCGTGCTGGACCTCGTCGCGGAGGCCCGGCGGCTCCGCGTGCCGACGTGGTGGGAGGCCGACGATCTGGTGTTCGACGCGGCCGCGATCACCTCCAGCCGGGCGCTCTCGCGGCTGGGGGCCCGCACGGTGCGGTCGCTTGCGGCCGGAGCCGAACTCTACCGCCGCGCGATGCTCGCCTGCGATGCTGCGATCGCCTCCACGCCGACGCTCGCTGCGGCGATGCGACGGGCGGGCGTTGGCGACGTGCACGTGATCGAGAACGGCCTCGATGGGCAGACGCTCGCCGCCGCCGAACGGGCGCTGGCCGACGCGGCGGCGGCCCGCGATGCCCGGGGCGACGCCGCGGAACCGGTGTGGATCGTCTACGGCTCGGGCACGAACGCCCATGACGTGGATTGTGAACAGGCGGCGGCCGCGATCGCCCGGGTGCTCGACCGGCGGCCGGAGGCGCGGGTGCGACTCGTGGGATCGGTGGCCACGCCGCGGTGCCTGGCCCGCCATGCGCACCGCATCGAACGGCTCCCCGCCACGTCGTTCGAGGACTACCTCGGGATCCTCGCGACCGGCGACATCGCCATCGCGCCGCTCGAGGAGTCGCCCTTCAACGACTGCAAGAGCGCGATCAAGTTTCTGGAGGCGGCCGTCGTCGGCCTGCCCAGCGTCTGCTCCCCGGCCCCCGCGTTCAGGCGTTGGATCGCCGACGGCGAGAGCGGACTGCTCTGCCGCGACGAGGCCGAGTGGGAGGCGGCTCTCGACGGCCTGGTGGCCGAGCCGGACCGGCGGCGGCGGCTCGCCGCCACCGCGCGGCGGACCGTGCTTCGCGACGCAGCGCCGGCCCGGATCGCACGGCGGCAGGTGGCCCCGCTGTTCGCGGATCGTCGCGAACACGCCCCGCTGCGCGTGCTCTCGGTCAACGTCTTCTACGGCCCGCGGACATTCGGCGGTGCGACGATCGTGGCCGAGAACGTCAACCGCCTGATGCGCGACCACCACGGAGCCGACGTGCAGGTGTTCACCACGGTGCCGACGTCGGTGTCGCCGGCCCATGCCGTCCACCGGTACGAGTTCGAGGGGCTCGGCGTGTACGGCATGGGATTGCCCGCCGGCGGCCATGACGGGCCGCTCGGCTTCGACAACCCGGCCGCCACGTCGTGCTTCCACGAGGTGCTGGAGGCCGTCGACCCCGACGTCGTCCACTTCCACAGCATTCAGGGGATCGGCATCGGAGCCGTCGAGGCGTGCCGTGACCGGGGGCTTCCCTACGCCGTCACGCTGCACGACGCCTGGTGGCTCTGCGGCCGCCAGTTCATGGTGGATCGCGGCGGCCGCTTCTGCCATCAGCGGTCCATCGACCAGCAGGTCTGTGCGGCGTGCGTGGACCATCCCCACGGGCTGGCGGAGCGGACGCGGCGGGCCCGCTCCGCGCTGGCAGCCGCCGACCTGCTGCTCGCGCCCAGCCGATTCTTCGCCGACTTCCATGCGGCCAACGGCTTCCCCGGCGTGGTCGTCAACAAAAACGGCATCACGCCGCCCCGCGCGGCCGGCCGCGTGCGCCGCGACGGGCCGATCCGCGTGGGTTACGTGGGCGGCAACACACCCATCAAGGGGTTTCATCTGGTGCGCCGGGCGTTCGCCGGGCTCGGCGGCCTGCCCGCCACCCTCGTGCTCGCCGACAACACGCGAAACCTCGGCTTCTCATCGTTCGGGACGGATGCGATCTGCGGCATCCCGCGGGTCGAGGTGGTGCCCGCCTACACGCATCGCACGATCGACGAGTTCTTCGACGGCATCGACGTGCTGCTCTTTCCGACGCAGTGGAAGGAGAGCTTCGGGCTCACCGTCCGGGAAGCGATCGCCCGGCACGTGTGGGTGATCGCGACCGACGCGGGCGGCGTGGTGGAGGACATCCGCCCCGGCCGCAACGGCACGGTGATCCCGTTCGCAGACGACGGCACCGCGCTGCGGGCGGCGATCATCGACGCGGTGACGCGGCTCGCCGCGATCCCGCCCGGCACGTCGATCGCCCACGACGCAGGCGGGGTGCGATACTGGGACGAGCAGGCCGCGGAACTCGCCGAGCTGCTCCGCGGCTGCCGGCCCGCAACCCGGCAACGAGCCGCCTGAGACGGACTCCACGTGATCCTCGCGCGTTCGTGAGGCTCGGGGCTGCCCATGCCCGTCGCCGGACGTTCGCGTCGGGCATCCTGCCCGACGCTCACTCGGATGCCGCCTTCGCTTCGCCATTCTGGCTGCGCTCGGCGTCATACGCCGGCTCTCGGGCACGGGCAGCCCCTCGCTGGGATTTTCGTAGCCGCGGGCTTGCAGCCTGCGGAATCCGGACGGCCGCGGAGCTGAACCGATGAGCGAGGCTGAAGGGGAGTCCGTCTGAGTCCGCCTGAGACGGATCACGCCGCCCGTCGCAGCATCGGCGTTGCCGGCTGGGTGGCGACGGATGCCGCCGGGTCGCGGCCGAGCACTGCGTAGAGCGAGTCGCTCAGCGGCCAGCGGTCGAAGGCGTTCATCCGCACGACCTTCAGGCCGGCGGCCCGGGCCGTGGCGGCGAGGGTTCGCGGGGTGAAGTAGTTGACGTGGTCGGGCCAGCGGTAGCCGCACCAGCGGGAGCCGCGGAGCCGCCGGCCCACACACGCGTGGTTGGGCACCTTGATGATGATGCGGCCGTCGACGGTGAGCCGCTCGCGGCAGCGTCGCAGCAGGGGCAGCGGGGAGATCTCGTGTTCGAGGATGCAGGAGAGCACCACGAGCTGCACGCTGCACCGCTCGATCTCCTCGAGGCCGTCGATGCCCGTGCCATGGACGCAGCGGCCGCCGCGGCTGCGGAGCGAGAGATCGGCGATCCGCGCCAGGTGGGTCGAGATCTCGATGCCGATCGGCTCGACCCGCCCGGCCACGGAGCGGGGCAGCCGGTCGGCGATCCGCATGGCCAGCGTGCCCTCGGCGCAGCCCACATCCACGATGCGAATCGTGGTGGCACCGCCGGACCGGGCCGCGTCCCGTACCAGGTTGCGGGCCAGCACGGCGACCTTGTCCCGCTTGAGGAATCGCTGCCGCCACGCTTTCGCCGCGCCGCTGAGGGCGTAGAGCACGGGCTCGCGGCGTCGGCGGCGGCGTGACTCCCGCTCGTGGGTCACCTCCCAGGCGTATTCGTCGCGAAACAAATCCTGGGCCGGCGGATTGGCGAGGTACACGAAGCCGGTCTCCGCACAGCGACGGAGCTCCCACGGCGGTGGCGCGTCGCGGAGGAGCGTGGATCGCGACTCGCGCTCGAGGAGCGGGCAGGGACGGGGTTGCGGCGTCATGGTGGAATCCTCGCAGCGGATGTCGGGGATGCGCGGGACGGACCCACTGGGGTGCTATCGGCAGATTCCCCGTGGATTCCCCAGTCGGCATGACCCGAAAGGCCGGTCGCGGCCCTTGCCTGGATTGCGAGGGTTTCCCCACGCGCCCCATCCCCGCGCAGTAAAAAAGGCGGGCGGCATCAGGTGATGCCGCCCGCCCAGCTATGGAGCGATCAACGCGGGTCGCGTGCCGGCATCAGCCGGCGACCATCGCCTTGAGGTTCTTGAGGGCGCGGACCCGAACCTTGACGCTGGCGGGCTTCGCCGGACGGTCCTGGAGCTCGCCGGTGAAGGGGTTCTTCACGCCCTTCTGCGCCGGGCGGGCCGGAACCTTGCGGCGCTCGATCTTCACGAGGCCGGGGATCGAGAACACGCCGATGCCCGAGCCCTTGAGGGCGCGTTGGATCTCGGTCGTGAGCGCCTCGAGCACTGCCACGACGTCCTTCTTCGGCAGGTTCGTCGTCTCCGAGATGCTCCGCAGGATCTCGGTCTTCGTCAGGGGCTTGCTGCCCGACTTCTTCGCCATCGCCAGTACCTCCACACGTGTCAGGGATTGGATGCGGCGGGGATTCCCCACCGTCGAAAACGGACTGAAACTCGGCCGTACACGCCGAACGCGGACCCGATTAGACTTCCGGGGTTCGAAAATGCAACCCAAAAAAAGGGCCTTCCCGGCCGAAAACGCGGGGTTTTCCGGGAAAACACCGCCATTTCCGGCTGTTCACACCGGTTTTCCGGGGCCAAACGGGCTCTTTTTCCCGTTCGCTTTTCCCCTTCACCTGGGCCGGCGACGGCTCCCACTCCGGCGGGCACGGCCGGCCTCGCGGCCTCCCGGAACGCGGTTGCTACGATGCCGAAGGGTGGTTCGGGCAGCGTCTCTTCTAGAGGATCCGCCGTGATCGTGTTCACCGGATTGCCGACTCGACAACGGCTGGTCGCCGAGGCCCGGTCCCCGGCGACGAGTGGCCGCCGGTCGCTGCCGGCGTTGCTGCTGGCAGCAGCGGCCGTTGGCGGCGTGGCTGCAACGCACGCGATCGGGCAAGACTCGACCGTCGCAGAACCCGCGATGGAGGTGGAGTCGCCGTCTCCTGAAGATGGAGGGCTCTTTCTGCCGGTCGACCGTGGCAAGGATCGGCAGCTCGACCGCGTCCATCGGCTCATCGCAGCGGGGCAGTGGGGCGACGCGGTCACGCTGCTCGACGAACTGCTGGCGGACGACCGCGACGCCTTCATGACCGACGGCTCCACAGACGGCACGCGTCGCAGCGTCCGCACCGAGGCGGCGCGGCTCGTCGCCGGCTTGCCTCCCGCCGGCAGGGACGCCTATGCGCTGCTCTGTCGCGGCCGCGCGGAGCGGGCCCTCGCCGATGCGCTCGCCCGGGATGACGGGCCGGCGGTCGTGGCCGTTGCGCGACGGTGGGCCGCGACGCCGGCCGGCCGCCGCGCCTGCGCGATGGCGGCGCAGACCGCCCTCGAGGCCGGTGATCCGCGGACGGCCGAAGCATGGCTGCAGCGGCTTGCGGCGGCGGGCGATCCGGCCTGGGGGCCGAGCCTCGACGTGATGCAGGCGGTCGCTGCTGCGGCGGCGGGTGATCGCGAGGGCGTTGCGAAGGTCGCCGCGGCATGGCGGCGCGCGCCGCCGGCGACAGTTCGCATCGGCGGCCGGAAGGTGTCGGTCTCGGCCGACGGCATGGAAGCCTGGCTCAAGACCCTGCCGGGCGTCGGTCCGCGGGAGGAGGCGGGTGATGGCGGCCGGGGTGATCCCGACTGGGCCGGCTCGACGCAGCCGCGCGGGGACGCGGCCCGCAATGCCGTCGCGATCGCGTCGCCTCCGCTGCTGGTGCCGCGCTACCGCGTGCCGCTGACCAGCCATCCCGAGGAGTCGAGGCTCCTGGAGGTCCGCCGCCGCGCACTCGCGGCCGACGGCGTGGCGGCGGTGCCCGCGGGCGGGGCGGTGACGGTCGGCGGCACCATCGTCGTGCGGACGCCGTTGGGCGTCCTCGGTGTCGACTTTGCCACGGGCAAGCGGCTCTGGCTCGCAGCCAGCAGCCCTGCCGACGCAGAGGCCGTCGTCGACCGGACCTTCGACGACGCCACGAGCGGCTGGCTGTCGAGCGACGGGGTGCGGGTCTTCGCGGTCGAGAGCCATCCCGATTCGCGGACGCCGATCGAGGCCCCGGCGGGGTTCGGCGGCGGAGCGGCGGCCGCGCGATGGCGGGGCGGCAACACGCTGGTGGCCTACGACACGGCGGCGGCCGGCGCCGTCGCCTGGCGGCTGCCACCGGCGGAGGAACGGCAGGATGGTGACGCCGCAACGCGGGACTGGTTTCTCGGCGCGCCGCTCGTGTGTGGCGATGATCTGTTCGTGCTCGTCGAGTCGAGCGGCCGCCTGCGACTGGACGTGCTCGACCCGCAGCGGGGCGTGCGTCGCTGGTCGCAGCCGCTCGCCGACCTCGAGGAGCGGCAGGCGACCGCGCATCCGGATGCGTTCCCCCGCCGGCTCTCGGGGCTCACGCCGGCGCTGGGTGACGGCGTGCTCGTTTGCCCGCTGGGCGGCGGCACGGTGGTCGCGTTCGATCTCGCCACGCGTTCCCTGCTCTGGGCGCATGCCTACCGCATCGCCCCGGCCGCCGGAGAGCCGCTCGGTCCGGCGGGAGCGCGGCTGCGGGCGCTCGCGGTCGACACGCGGCCGCCGACGCCGCCCCGCGGCGGAGATCCGTGGCCGGTGATCGCAGGGGGACGCGTCTACCTCGCGCCCTACGATGCGGATGGCGTGATCTGCCTTTCGCTTCGCGACGGTGCAGCCGTCTGGCCGCAGCCGATTCGCGGCCGCTGCCAGATCGCCGGCGTGGTGGGCGACACCGCGGTTCTTGTGGCCGCCGACCGCGTCGATGCCATCGATGCCGCCACCGGCCGCGTGCGCTGGACACGACCGCATGCGCAGGGCGTGAGGCCGAGCGGCCGCGGGCTCCTGACCGCATCCCGCCTGTTCCTCCCCGTCGACGCGCCGGGCGTCGTGGAAATCGACCTCGCGGACGGGGCCGTCGTCGGCCGGCATGCCGCCCGCGGCGGCGGGCCACCGGGCAATCTCGTGGCCTTTCGCGGCGAGGTGATCTCGCGGGGCATCGACTCCCTCGACGTCTATCACCAGGTGGGCGATCTCGAGAAGCGTGTCGAGACGGCCGCGGTCGACGAGCGGCGGCGACCGTGGGCCGACTACTGGCGTGGTCAGCTGGATCTCACTGCCGGCGACGTGGCGGCGGCGCTGGGACGCGTGCGGGCGGCGGCCTCCGCGGTCCGACCCCCGCCCGCCGCGGTGGCTGAAGCACTGGTGTTCGCGCTGCGCCGCGACTTTGGCCCGGCGCTCGTCGCGTGGCGATCCTGGGATGCCGCCGGCGACGCGGCGGCGGTCGAGCCCGAGGTGCTCCGGGCGGTGGTCGACGGCAGCCTGCGTCAGGACGACGACGTGACCGCATGGCGGGCCTGTCGCAGGCTGCTCGACGTCGAGCCGACACCCGGGGGGCCGCTGATCATCGACCCGCTCGATGCGGCGCTCGAAGTGGATCCCGGACGCTGGCTGCGGGGGCGGCTGGCCGAACTCGCCCGCCGCGGTGACCCAGCCCGCCGGCGGGCCATCGCCGACGCGCTCGCCGGCGGTTCGCCACCGGCGCGGCGGGCGGTTGTTTCGGAGCCGAGCGATCCGGCCGCCGAGGAATGGCCGCTCGGGCGGGTGACGGTCCGTCGCGAGCGGCGGACGCTGGACGCCGACGAGGGCATGCTCGGCGGCCAGATCATTCCGCTGCCGCTCGTCGGCACCGTCGATCCGGTGGTGCCGGGAATCTCCGTGGGATACGACGTGCAGCATCGCCGGCTGCTCGTCACCGATGCGGTCGGCCGCCGCCTGGTGGAGCCGCTGCCGGTCGACCTCGCAGCGGCGGCCATGTGGCCGGGGCTGTCGCCGGCTCTCGAGCCTTCCGTGGTCGGCGACACGCTGGTCGTTCGCTCGGGCCGTGACGCGGCGGCGTTCGACATCAGCACCGCCGCCGCCGAAGGCCGATTGCTGTGGCGGCTGGGCGGCCGTTCGGCATCGTCCCGCGGCCTGGTGGCGATTCCGCCGGCGGTGGGCGGCCGCATCGCCCGCCACGGCGGCGTGCCGCTCGGCGGCCGCATCACCGAGCCCGAAGACCTCGGCGAGCCGCGGTCGATCGTCGCTCCGCCAGGCCGGTTGGCGGGCGTGCTCGTGCCGACGGCACGGAGCGTGAAACTGGTGGATGTCCGCAGCGGCCGCGTGCTCTGGGAGTGGCGTGGACTCCCGCAGGTGGTCGAGTGGATCGCCGACGAGGAAGCGGCGTGTGGCTGCACCGCCGACGGCCGCGGATCGCCGGTGCTTTCCATGTGCGACGGACGCCTGCTCCACGAGGTCGACCTTCCCCGCCGCAGCCAGCGGTTTGAGAGCTGCGGACGCCACCTCGTCGCAGTGGTGCCCGGCGACGATGGTCCGCTGGCGGCCCGCGTCAGGCTCGATCGCATCGACCCGCTCCGCCGCGAGGCGCTGCCCCTGGGCGAGTTTTCCGGCGACGCGAGGGCCAAGGCGGTCGGGGACGGCCGGCTCGCCGTGCTTGCCGCCGACGGCACGCTGACGCTGATCGACGTCGCTGCGGCCGCGGTCGTCTGGCAGGTGCGGCTCCGCGGCGGTCCGCCGCGGGTGGACGAGATGCACGTCGCCGCGTGGCGCGACCGCTACCTGGTGTTCGCCGCTGCCGCAGCGATCGGCGTCCCCGATCCGCCGGCCCATGCGGCACCATGGCAGGAGGCGTTCGCATCGAGCGACACCGTCGCGCCGCTCTCGGGCGCCGTCTGGGCGGTGGGCCGTGATGACGGCCGCCTGCTCTGGCCCGTGGCCGCCACCGTGCGGCAGCACGTGCTGCTGCCCTCCCAGCCCGCCGACCTGCCCGTGCTCGTCTTCTGCCGCCAGACGCACGCGGCCGCCGGCCGCCGGGAGGTGCGGGTGCTGTGCCTCGACAAGCGGACGGGCCATGCGGTGACCGACGAACTGAGGCTCCCTGCGCCGTCGCCGCTGCTCGTCGGCTGCGAGGTGGCGGCCGATCCCCGCGCGCACACGATCTCGATCCGCATGGCGGGCGGGACCGCGCCGGCGGTGACGCTCGCGTTCACCGGCGCGCCGCTGCCGCCTCAGCCGCCGTTTCAGGCCGAGGGCCGCCTGCCGACGGCCATCGGTCTTGGCGAGCCGGGCGGCACGGGGATCGACGACCGGGCCGACGTCCGCGGCCGCCCCTGAGCCCGGGCGCCTGACCGGGCGTCTGAGCCGGGCCCCTGACCGGGCGTCCAAACCTTCGACCGGCGGCGATCACCACCCTGATGACCGACGCCCGTATGATGGACCGCTGCCCGTATGATGAATCCATGATGGTCTGCACCCAGCATCGAGCCGGTCGCCACGCGGCCGTGGTCGGCGGACTCCTGCTCGCGGTGTGCGGCTCGGGTGTCGCCGGGGCGGCGGCGGGCGGGACGGACGACCGGGCGGCCGTGGTGGCCGACGGTCTGGCGTGGCTGGAGGCGCGGCAGTCGCGGCGGGGCAGCTGGACGGCCAACGAGGGCCGCTATCCGACGGCGATGACGGCGCTGGCGGGGCTGGCGCTGTTGATGGAGGGGTCGACGGCGTCGCAGGGCCGGCATGCGGAGGCGGTCCGCCTCGCGGTCGACTACCTCGTGGGGCGTTCGCGGGCCAACGGCCTGATCGGCGACCCGCAGTCGGACGACCGCTACACCTACGGCCACGGCTTCGCGATGCTCTTCCTCTCGCAGGTGGTCGGCGAGGAGGAGGATGAGCGGCGGCGGGAGGAACTCGTCGACGTGCTCGCCAAGGCGGTCGTGTTTTCCGGCCGCGCGCAGACCAAGGACGGCGGCTGGGGATACGTGAGCGCCCGGGACGGCAACGACTTCGACGAGGGCTCGACCACGATCACGCAGGTGCAGGGGTTGCGGGGCTGCCGCAACGCCGGCATCCCGGTGCCCCGCGAGATCATCGACAGGGCGATCGGCTACATCCACGCCTGCACGCTGCCGGACGGCGGCGTGCAGTACAGCTCCAAGGGGGGCGGCGGCCGGCCCGCCATCTCCGCGGCCGCGATCGCCTCGCTGTTCAACGCCGGCGAGGAGGACGACACGCATGTGCCGCGCATGCTCGATTACGCCCGGCGGCATCTGGGGGCCATCGGCAACAACAGTTTCGGCCACTGGCACTACGCGCACTTCTACTATGCGCAGGTCATGTACCGCGAGGGGGGCGACGCCTGGGAGTCGTACCGTGACAAGGTCGAGGGCCGGCTGGTGACCGAGGCGCACCGCGACGGCGACGGCGCCTTCTGGCCGCAGGGGTACATCGGCCCCGTGTACACCACCGCGACCAACCTCGTGATCCTGCAGCTCGACAGGGGCGCGCTGCCCATCTTCCAGCGCTGACCGTCCGCCACCCCGGAAACCGCTTCATCCATGACCGCTCCCGCCTCCGCCGCCGTCGCCCGCCTCCACGAGGCCCACGAGCGGATCCTCGACCAGCTCTCCCGCGTGATCGTCGGCCAGCGGGGCGTGATCGAGGAACTGCTCATCAGTCTCTTCAGCCGCGGCCACTGCCTGCTCGAGGGAGTGCCGGGGCTCGCCAAGACGCTGCTGGTGAGCACGCTCGCCCGGAGCCTCGACCTGTCCTTCAGCCGCATCCAGTTCACGCCCGACCTGATGCCCGCCGACATCATCGGCACCGACGTGCTCGAAGAGGACCGGGCCACCGGGACGCGGCAGCCGCGGTTTCTCGAGGGGCCGCTGTTCGCCAACGTGGTGCTCGCCGACGAGATCAACCGCACGCCCCCGAAGACGCAGGCGGCACTCCTCGAAGCGATGCAGGAGCGGCAGGTGAGCGTGGGCCGCGTGCGGCACCGGCTCACCGATCCCTTCTTCGTGCTGGCCACCCAGAACCCGATCGAGCAGGAGGGCACCTACCCGCTGCCCGAGGCGCAGCAGGATCGGTTCATGTTCAAGGTGTTCGTCCGCTATCCCTCCTTCGCCGAGGAGTTCGAGATCGCGCGGCGGACCACGGGCGTCGCCGTGGAGGAGCCCGAGCCCGTGCTCTCGGCCGCCGACATCAGCGGCCTGCAGCGGACGGTCCGCGAGGTTCCGATCAGCGACCACCTCGTCCGGTACGCCGTGGCGCTCGTGCGGCAGACGCGGGCGGGCGAGCGGGGCGTGCCGGAGTTCGTGTCCGACCAGCTCACCTGGGGCGCCGGCCCGCGGGCCGTGCAGTTCCTGATCGTGGGGGCCAAGGCCCGGGCCCTCCTCCACGGCCGGCAGCACGTGGCGGAGGACGACATCCGCACGCTGGCGGCGCCGGTGCTCAGGCACCGGATCGTGGTCGGCTTCGCCGCCGAGAGCGAGGGCGTGACCCCCGACGCCGTGATCGAGCGGATCATCGCTTCCACCCCAGCCAGAGAGGACGACCTGTCGCGTGACCCGCGGTTCCAGACGATATTTGCGTCCTGAGACGCTCGCCCGCATCCAGCGGCTCGAGCTCCGGGCGCGGGCGGTGGTGGAGGGCGTGCTCGTCGGCCTGCACCGCAGCCCGGCGAAGGGGCACTCCGCAGAGTTCCTCCAGCACCGCGAGTACGTCCGGGGCGACGATCCGCGGCGGGTCGACTGGAAGGTCTGGGGGCGGCAGGACCGGCTGTACGTCAAGGAGTATGAGGAGGAGACGAACCTCCGCCTCACGCTGCTCGTCGACGGCTCGGCGAGCATGGACTACGCGGGCGGTCCCGCAGCCGAGCCGCCCCGGCCCACCAAGTACGACTGCGCCGCCACGCTGGCGGCGAGCCTCGCCTGGCTGGCCCTGACCCGCGGCGACGCCGTCGGCTGCAGCGTGTTCGACGACCGCCTGCGGGCGGCCGCGCCGTCACGGACGAGGCGGTCGCAGGCCACGAGCATCTGCGGCGTGCTGGAGGCGCCGCGGGAGGCGGCGGCCGGCGACTTTCGCCGCGCGCTTGCCGCAGCCGCCGAGAGCCTGCCCCGGCGCGGGCTGGTGGTGGTGGTCTCGGACCTGCTGGGCGACCGCGATGCGATCTTCGCGGGCCTGCGGCTCCTGCAGGCCCGGGGCCACGATCTGGCGCTGCTGCAGGTGCTCGACGACGACGAGCTCGAGTTTCCGTTCGACGGGCCGACCCGGTTCGAGGGGCTGGAGCTGCCCGCGCACCTGGCCTGCAACCCGCGGGCGCTCCGCGAGGGCTATCTGGTGGCGATCGGAGACTTCCTCGCCGACGTGCGGCGGCGGGCGGCGGCGATCCGCTGCGACCACGCCCTCGTGCGAACCGGCGAGCCGCTCGATGCGGCGCTCGTGCGGTTTCTCGCGCGGCGGGCGAGCCTCGCGGTGTAGGCGGAGCCGCCACGCATGCCCACCTTCGACTTCGCGCCGCTCTTCTGGTGGGGCCTGCCGCTGGCCGCAGCCCCGCTGGTGATCCATCTCATCACCCAGCTGCGGCAGCAGCGGGTGCGCTGGGCCGCGATGGAGTTCCTGCTGGCCAGCCAGCGGCGGCATCGCACGCAGATTCTGCTCCGGCAGATCCTGCTGCTGGCCGTCCGCACCCTGGCGGTGCTCGGGCTGGTGGCGGCGCTGGCCGGGCCGCGGTGGAGGCCTGCCGGACGCGTCCCGGGGGCGTCGGCCGCCCACCTTGTGATCCTCGACGACAGCGGCTCGATGGCCGACTCGTCGGGGAGCGGCGACCGCGTCGCGGAGATCGTCGCGGGCGACACCCGGCGGGCCACCGCCTTCGATCGGGGCCGGCGCGTGGTGGAGCGGCTGGCCGCCGACCTCGCAGCCTCCGCCGCCGGCCAGCGGCTCGCCGTCATCCTCTCGTCGCAGGCGGCGCGGGCCGCGTCGGAAGCGGAGCCGGCATGCCTCGTGCCGCTGACGGCCGTCACCCCCGCGGCCATGCAGGCGATCCGCGACGCCCTCGCACGGGCTGCGGTCGGCGAGGGCGCGGCCGGGCTTCGCGAGGGCTCCGCAGCGGCGGCCGCGCTGCTCGCCGAGGCCGGCCCGGGCTCGCGGGTGCTGTGGCTCGTCGGCGACTTCCGGGCCCGCGACTGGCCGGCCGTCGACGAGTCCACGGCGACGCTGCGGCGGCTGGCGTCGGACGGCGTCGAGGTGCGGCTCGTCGATTGCGCTCTCGACGCCACGGCGGCCAACGTGACCGTGGAGCGGCTGGAGGTCGTGGGGGGCGTGCCGGCGGTCGACGTTCCCCTGCCCGTCGAGGTGGCGATTCGCAACGACGGACCTGCCGCGGTCCGCGACGTGATGGTGGCGATCCGGGAGGACGGGGGCGGCCGGCCGGGGCTGCGGATCGACGAGATCCCGGCCGACACGACGGTCACGCGCAGGTTCGACGTGCGGTTCACCACCCCCGGCAGCCATGCGATCGAGGTCGCGCTTCCCGCCGACGTGCTGCCGCCCGACGACGTCCGCCGGGCGACGATCGACGTGGCCGATGTCGTCGACGTGCTCGTGGTCGACGGCGGGCTGGATTCGGCAGCGACTGCCGCCGCGGACGGCGGCGACGGATTCTTCGTGGCGACGGCGCTGGCGCCCGGCCGCGGCGTGGCGACCGGCCTGCGGCCGCGGGTGGTGTCGCCGGCGGCGCTGGCGGGCCTCGATCTGACGCGGTTCTCGTCGCTCTGGCTGCTCGACTGCGAGCGACTCGATCAGGCGGCGGTCGCGGCCGTGGAGGCGCACGTGCGGGCGGGAGGCGGCGTCGTGTTCTTCTGCGGTCCGCGGACCCGGGCCGAGTTCGTCAACGCAACGCTGCACCGCGATGGCGCGGGCGTGTTTCCGGTGCCGCTCGCCGCCGCCGTCGACCTGCTCGAGGACGCGGCGTCGGTGCCGCCGCCACCCGACGTGACCGCCGCCGACCATCCGGTGGTGGCCGTGCTCCGCGGGCAGCGGAATCCGCTGCTCGACGCGGTGCGCATCCGGCGGTTCTGGGCGGTCGACCGCGGCTTCGATCCGGCCGCCCACGGCGTGCGGCGAATGCTGTCGCTGCGCAGCGGTCCGCCGCTCGCCGTGGAGAAGGCGTTCGGCGCCGGTCGCTCGGTGGCCGTGCTCACCACCGCGGCGCCGGAGTGGAACACCTGGGCGCGGGCCAATCCCAGCTGGGTGGTGGTGCTCCTGGAACTCGAAGGCCACCTCGGCCGGCTGCGGCGGCGGGCCGAGTCGACGGCGGTGGGCGCGGCCCTGACGGTGCGGCTGGAGGCGGGGGTCGACGAGCCCGAGGTGGAGTTTCTCGTGCCTCCCGACGCCACGCCGGTCCGGCAGGCGGCCGTGCCGGTGTCGGGATCGGTGCTCGAGGCGCGGCTCGCCGACACGGCCCGCGCCGGCCTCTACTCGGCCCGCTGGCGGACGCTCGCCGGCGGCGAGCGCGAGCGGATCCTGGCGGTGACCATCGATCCCGGCGAAGGCCGCTTGGAGCGGGCCGGTCGTCGGCGGCTCGACGCCGCGTTGCCCGGCGTGCCGTTTCGCTACGACGCGGCCGGCGATCTCGACGCCGCCGGCGGTGATCCGGCGGGCTGGGGCTTGGCCGCGCCGCTGCTCGCGGCCGTGGCGGCGCTCCTGGTCGTCGAGCAGTTCATCGCCTACGCGGCTGGATATCATCCCGTCACCCGCCGCACACCCGCGTGAGGCCCGCTGTGATGCAGCCGTTCCTTTCGTCGTCGCTGCTCGCCGTTGCGGCCGTGAGGCACCGCGTCGCGAGCCGGCTGCTCGACGCCTGCGACGACTGGTGGCAGGGGCCGGCCCTGGTGCTCGTCGCGTCGGCGCTGGCCGCCGTGACGGTGTGGATGATCCGTCGTGATGCCGGCGGCCTGCCGCGGCGGGTGGCGGCGGCGATCGGGCTGTTGCGCATGGCGGCGCTGGCCGCCGTGGCGGCGGCCCTGCTCGACGTGCAGCGGATCGCGGAGCACGAGATCGATCTGCCGTCGCGGGTGGCGGTGCTCGTCGACGGCAGTGCCAGCATGGCCTTGCCGGAGGCTGCGGATCGCCGGGGCAGCCGCGCCGACGCCGCCGCGGAGTTCGTGGCGACGCATCTCCTCGCCGCGTTGCGGCCCCGGCACGAGGTGGCGGTGTGGCGGTTTGACGCCGCTGCCGAGCCGGTGCTGCGACTGCCGGAGGCCGACACCGCCGAAGGCGATGCCGGCGGCGTCGATGCCACGATCGCCGGGCTTGGCGGCTTGCTCGTGGCCAGCGGCGACGAGACCCGCGTGGGCGAGGCCGTGGTCCGCGCAGTGGAGGGCGGTCCGGCCGGCACCCTGGCTGGCGTGGTGGTCGTCTCCGACGGCGGCCAGAACGCCGGGCTCGATCCGCGGTCGGCCGCGGCCAGCGCAGCGCGGCTCGGCGTGCCCGTGCACGTGGTGGGCGTGGGCGGCGAGACGCTGCCCGCGAACGTCCGCGTCGTCGACGTGGCCGCGCCGGCCCGAGTGTTTCCGGGCGACCGCTTCACGGTCGCGGGCTTTCTGCAGGCGGACGGGCTCGCGGGCACGCAGGTGCGGGTCGAACTCGACGAGCGCGCCGGCGACGGCGGCGCTCCGCGGACGATCGACACCCGCGACGTGGCCCTCGCCGCAGACGGCGACCTCGTCGCGGTGCGGTTCGAGGTGCCGGGCCTCGCGACCGCCGGCCACCGGATGCTCGCCGTCCGCGTGGTGCCGCCGCCCGGCGACCACACCGCCGCCGACGATGCGCAGGCGGTCGACGTCGAGGTGGTGGACCGCGTCACGCAGGTGCTCCTGATGGCCGGCGGGCCGTGCCGCGAGTACCAGTTCATGCGAAACGTGCTCGATCGCGACCGCAGTTTCGCGGTCGACGTGCTGCTGGGCACGGCCACGGCCGGAATCTCGCAGGACGCCCGTCGGATCCTCGACGCCTTTCCGCCCGCCGACGGCCCGCTTGGCGAGTACGACGCCCTCGTCGCGATCGACTACGACTGGCGGCGGCTCGATCCGGCGGCGCAGGCCCGGCTGGAACGCTGGGTGGCGACGGAGTCGGGCGGTCTCGTGCTCGTGGCCGGCGGCGTGTCGATGGACGGGTGGCTCGATGATCCGCGGTCGGCCGTGATCCGCGGGCTGCATCCGCTCGAACTGCGGCGGCGGGCGGCATCCGCTGGCGGCGGTGCGGAGCGGGAGCCCCGGCGGCTCGACTTCACCCGCGACGGCGCCGCGGCGGAGTTTCTGCAGCTGGCGGCGACGCCGGCGGCGAGCGCCGCGGTGTGGCGCGAGTTTGCGGGAGTGCATGCCTGTCAGCCGTCGGCCGGCGCGAAGCCCGGGGCCACGGTCTTGGCCCGGCTCGCCGCGCCAGCCGGGGATGGACCGATCTACCTGGCGGGACAGTTCTTTGGATCGGGCAGCGTGCTCGCGGTGGGCAGCGGCGAGCTGTGGCGGCTGCGGGAACTGGGCGACGCGGCCTACGAGCGGCTCGTGGCCCAGATCGTGAGGCACGTCTCCCAGGGGCGGCTGCTCCGCGGCGCGCGGCGGGGCAGGCTGATCGTCGAGCAGGATCGGGTCACGGTTGGCGGCACGGTGCGGTTCCGGCTCGTCGCCGCGGGAGGAACGCGGCCGGTCTGCCATGCCATCGCGCCCGACGGCGGCCGCATGCCGCTGGATCTCACCGAGGATCCGGCCCGCCCGGGGACGCTCGCAGGCTCGTTCATGGCGGCCCGCGAGGGTGGCTGGCGGATCGAGGTCGAGCCGCTGGCCGTCGGCGACGAGCCGATCGCCCGCCGCATCCAGGCGCGGCTGCCCGACCGCGAACTGGCCAGCCCTCGTCCCGACCGCGGCATGCTCCGCCAGCTGGCCGCGGCGACCGGCGGCACGGAGGCGTTTCTGGCGGACGGCCGCGGGGCGGGCGATCAGGCCGCCGCGATCGCCGCGGCGCTGCCCGACCGGTCGCGGCGCGAGTACGAGACCGGTGCCGCCGACGCGGCCTTCAAGCGGCGTCTGAATACCGTGATCCTGGGACTGGGCGTCGGCTGCCTGGCCCTCGAGTGGATCGTCCGCCGCATCGCGAGGCTTGCCTGACGCATGGCCGCCGACCCGCAGCCACCCGCCGATCCGCATTCGCTGGCGTCCATCCGGGCGGCGCTCGCGTCGCTCCGCCGCGCGACGCGAGCGTGGGTGTGCGTCGAGGGGCTGGCCGTGGTGGCGTGCATCGCCGTCGCCGGCTGCTGGGTGACGCTCGCGGTCGACAGGCTGCTCGAGCCCCCGGCCTGGGTGCGGGTCGCGATGCTCGTGGCCGTGACGGCCGCGGTCGCCTGGGCGGTGGTCGAGAGGCTCGTGATGCGGCTTGCGGTTCCGCTCGACGACGAGGCGCTCGCGCTGCTCGTGGAGCGGGCCCATCCGGAGTTCGGCGCCGCCGTGTCCACCGCGGTGTCGTGTGGCGGTCGCGCCGCCGAGCCGCTCGACCCCGACATGGTGGCGGCCACGACGGCGGAGGCGGCCGACCGGCTCCGCGGGCTGAGGATGGGTGCGATCTTCCGTCAGCGGCGGCTCACGGCCCTCGCCGCTGCGGCCTGCGGGGCCCTGCTGATCACGGGCGTCGCAGCGGTCGTGCGGCCCGTGGAGGCGGCGACCTGGCGGCGGCGGATGCTCCAGCTCGCCGACGTGGCCTGGCCGAGACGGGTGGCCCTCGAGGTCGAGGGGTTTGCGGGCGGCACGCGTGTGGTGGCTCGGGGTGACGACGTCGACGTGTTGGTAAGGGCGGTGCCGGCCTGGGGCGATCCGCCGGAGAAGGTCGAGCTGCGATCCCGCGGCGGCGGCGCGTGGCGGTCGGACCGGATGGGCGGCCGGGGGGCGACGACCGCCGCCGGCCAGATGTACGGGCACGTGCTCGGGAGCGTCACGGAGAATCTCGACCTCGAGATCCGCGGCGGTGATGCGCGGTTGCGCGGCCTGCGGATCGTGGCAGCCGAGCCGCCGGCGGTGGCGGCACTGGAGGTCGCCGTCAGCCTGCCGGAATACCTCGGCGGCGGAACGCGACCCGCCGTGACGAGCCGGGTGGTCGCGGTGCCCCGCGGGTCGTCGGTGGAGGTGACCTGCACGTCGAGCACGCCGCTCGCGAGTGCCTCGATGGCCCTGAGGCCGGCGACCGGAGCCGACGCCGCTGCGGCGGTCGAGACGCCGCTGGCAGCGCTCGCCACCGCCGGCGACGTCGTGCTCCGCGGCCGGACGCCGCCGCTCGACGGCGACGCGGCCGTGGTGGTGCGGCTCGTCGACGGCGCCGGCCTCACGAATCGTGAACCGGTGGCGGTGCTGCTCTCGACGGTGCCCGACCAGCCGCCGCGGGTGGCCGTGCGGCTGGCCGGAGTCTCGACCGCGGTCACGCCGCAGGCCGCGCTGCCGATCGAGGGCGCGATCACCGACGATCACGGGCTGACCGGGGCCGAGGTGCGGCTGGCGGCCGGCGACGCGACGCGGGTGGTGCCGATCGCCCGCGTCGTCACCGGCGCCGCCGACGTGACGCTGCCGGCAGACCGGCCCGAACTCGTCGCCCTGGCGACGCTGGGCCTGGCGGTCGGGGCACGGCTGAGCGTGTCGGTGGCGGCGCGGGATCGCTGCATGCTCGCCGGCGGCCCGCAGGAAGGAACGGGCGAGACCTGGACGCTGGACGTGGTCAGCGCCGAGTCCTTGCTCGCGATGCTGGAGGCTCGCGAGGTGCTGCTTCGCCGCCGGCTCGAGGCGGTGATCGACGACCTCGCGAAGGCCCGGGGCGGTGCCGCCGAGGCCGGCCGGCGGGGCGGCCCGGACGGCGACACCGACGATCCGCGAGCGGCGGCGGTGCGCCGCTGCGGCGACGCGGCCGTCCGCGCCGCGGGAGAGACCACGGAGATCGCGGGCGAGTTTCGCGGCCTGCACCGGGAACTGGTGAACAATGGGCTGGCCACGGCGGATCGCACGACCCGGCTCCTGGAGCAGATCGCCGCGCCGCTCGACGCGATCGCGATCGGCGAGTTGCCAGCCGCCGTCGCGACATGCCGAGCCTCGGCAGCCGTGGCGGATGCGTCCGCGGCGGTCGATCGGGCGGTGCTGCGGCTGCGGGAGGTGCTCGAGCGGATGCTCGAACTCGAGACCATGAACGAGGTGCTCGAGCGGCTGCGGGGCGTGATCCGCCTGCAGGAGCAGATTCGCGACGACACGCTCGACCGGCAGCGGAGGCGGGGCCGCGAGGCCCTGGAGTCCCCATGAGGCGGGCGGCGTGCCGACGTGCCGTGGCGGCGGCGATCGCAGCCACGGGAATCGCTCTGATGGTGTCGGCCGCCGAGTCCGATGCGGTGACGCTTGCCGCCCGCGAACGGGATCTGCTCGACCGCTACCGGGAGCTGGAAGGATCGTTCCTTCGGCTTGCCGATCTGCTGGCGCCGACCGATCCGCGACGGGCCGACGCGCTGCGGGCCGCGTTCGCGCGGGCCCGCGAGGAACAGGTGGGCGATCGGTTGGCGGCGATCGTCGCCATGCTCGAACAGGGGCAACTCCTCAAGGCGGGCACCAGTCAGGAGGCGGCGGTCGAGGAGTTTCGGACGTTGCTTGCGCTGCTGGAGGAAGGGGCCGCGGAACGCCGGGCGGCCGATGCCGCCCGTCAGATCAGGGCATTCCTCGGCCGCGTCTCCAAGCTGATCACGATGCAGCGCGAGGTCGAGGGGGCGACCGAGGCCGGGGGCGATCCTCGGGATGCGGCCCGCCGGCAGCGGGACCTCGCGGCCGAGACGGACGGGCTCGGCGGCGACGTGCAGCGATGTGCCGACCGGCTTGCGGACGAGGGCCGGCGTCCGGCGGCGGCCGGCGCGGCGCCGGACGCCGCTGGCGAGCAGCCCGCTGCCCAGCCGAGTGACGGGGCCGGCGACCCGGCCAGTGATCAGGCCGGTGACCCCGCGGGTGATCCCGGCGGCGACCAAGCCTCCGAGAAGCCGAGCGACGCCGAGGGCGACGACGACATCTCCAGAAGCCGCCGGACGGCGGCCCGGCTGCGGGCCGCCGAGGCGCGGATGCGACGGGCCGTGGAGCGGCTCGGCGACGCCGGGCCGCGGGCCGCGCGGGACGAGCAGCAGCGGGCGGTCGAGGAACTCGAGACGGCGCGCGCCGAGCTCGAGGAGATCCTGCGGCAGATGCGTGAGGAGGAGGTCACGCGGCTGCTGGTGCAGCTCGAGGCCCGGCTGCGGGGAATGCTCAAGGCCGAACGGACCGTCGCCGAGGATGCGGCCCGGCTCGCCGCCTCGGGCGGGCAGGCGGCCCGCGAACGGCAGCTGGAGGCCGCGCGACTCTCCCGCGAGCAGGCGGCGGTGACGGCCGAGGCCGCCAGGGCATTGACGCTGCTCCGCGACGACGGCACGGCCGCGGCGCTGCCGCAGGCCCTCGGCCAGGTGCACGACGATTCCGTGGAAGCCGCCGCGCGGCTCGGTCGCGGTGACGCGACGGCGGAGACGCTCGGCCTGCTCGGCGAGATCGTGGCCGGCATCGAGGAGATGCTCGCAGCCGTCGAGAAGGCACGCCAGGATCCGCCCGAAGACGCTGCAGGCGGCGGCCGCGCTGCGCCCGCCGGCGCGCAGCCGCTCGTCGACACCCTTGCGGAACTCAAGATGCTGCGGACGCTGCAGCTGCGGGTGAACGGCCGCACGCGGCGGCTGGCACGGCTGCTCGACGAGGCCGACACGCCGGCGACCGACGCCGAGGTGCGGGCGGTGCTCGCCCGGCTTGCCGAGCGGCAGCGGGCCATCGGACGTGCCGCCCGTGACATCGTGGAGGGCAGAACGGAGTGATCCACCGCGGCCGCGATCGGACCGGCACGACGAGCAGACGTGGAACTCTCCGCGGCCGCACGAGGCGGCGACCACGGCCACGAAGTCCGGGAACGGCTTTTCCACGGACAGCTAGAATCAGGGCGGCACGGGAGAGCGGTGCGATGGCATGCATGGTCGACGCATCCACGAGGCAGATGGCAGGCATGGCGGGCGGCCGGTCGGCGGCGGCCTGCCGCGGCCTGGGGGTGTCGGCACTGGTGCTGGCGGTGTGCCTCGGTGCGGCCGGGGCCGCCGTTCCCGCCGGCGAGCAGGCGTTCGCCCGCACGCCGACCTGGTCGATCCCAGCGGCCGCGACGGTGCGGGACCGGGTGGAACGCTGGATCGCCGACTCGGCGTCGCCCGCCGCGGACGAGCCGATGGCTGCGGCGGAGGCCCGCGGCTGGGACGACGTCGTGGCCGGCCGCGGCGATCTGCTCGACGCCGTGATGGCGGACGTGGCCCTCCGCGAGCCGCGGGCGGCGGCGATGCTCGCGGCCGCGTCCCACGGCGCCGAGCCCGAGGCCGCGTGGCTGAACGAGCCGGCGACCGACGCCTTCGTGCGGGATGCGGTCGCGCTCTGGTGGGGCCGCGAGCTCGTGCGGCATGACCGTTTCGACGAGGCGTTGCCCGTGCTCGAGCGGATCGACGTGGACTCGGCGGTCGATCCCGCCGCGGTGCTCTTCCTCCGGGCCGCCTGCGAGCACTGGCTGCTTCGCATCGACGCGGCAACGGCGACGCTCGACCGGCTCCTCGAACGCGAAGACGAGATCCCCGTGCGGTACGCCCGCCTGGCGCGGCTGCTCCGTGCCGACGCGGCGGCCGTGACGGACGACTCGCTCGACCACGTCGCCCGCCGGATGCGGGACGTGACCCGCCGGCTCGCGCACGGCCGGGCCGGCGCGGCGACGATCGCCGTGCAGGAGGGCGTGGTCGCGTCACTCGACAGGCTCATCGACCAGCTCGAGAAGCCCGACGACGAGAACCAGGGTGGCGGCGCGGCGGGCGGCGGCGGCGGAGCAGGGCAGGGGGGAGCGGGCTCTCCCATGGATGACAGCCGCATCGCCCGCGGCCGCGGGCCCGGGGAGGTGCGGCCGCGGGATCTCGCTCCGGGCGAGTCGTGGGGCAAGCTTCCTCCGCATGAACGCGACCGCGCCCTGCAGCAGATCGGCCGCGAGTTTCCGCCGCACTACCGCGAGGCGATCGAGGAGTATTTCAAGCGGCTCGCCACCGGCGCGGAGGATCGCTGACGTGAGGTGGCCGCGGGTCGGAGGCGGAGCCGGGCTGGGGTGGAGGGCGTGGGCCCTCGCCGTGGTCGCGACTGCAGCTGCCACGCCTGCGGCGGCCGCTGCTGAGGCCGTCACGGTGACGGTCGATTGCGATACGGGGCCGGCCGTCACG
This sequence comes from Planctomycetaceae bacterium, assembly GCA_046075685.1. Lineage (GTDB taxonomy): Bacteria > Planctomycetota > Planctomycetia > Pirellulales > UBA1268 > QWPN01. The sequence continues at coordinate 24,917 of JBJTQP010000247.1, forward strand.
GGAGTGTTTCGGGCGATCGACGCCTCGGCGGTGACGCTCGACATCGACGGCGAGGCCCGCGTGCTGCCGCGTGCGGAGGTGCGGAGCGTGGTGCGGACGCCGGCCACGCCGCCGCGGCCTGAGCCCGCGAGTGTGCACGTCGGCGGGGATGGCATCGAGGTTGCCGGCGACGACCTGCTCTGGGAGGGCGACCGGATCGCGATCATCCGCGGCGTCGAGCGGGTCGAACTCCCCGTCGACCGCGTCGGCCGCGCCGTCTGGCGGACCGCGGCCGGGGCGGGCGAGCCCGCCTGGCTGGCCGCCGTGCCGGCCGCGCCGGCGGCCGACCTCGTGGCCGTGTCCCGGGCCGGGGGTTTCGAACTCGTCGAGTGCGCGATCACCGGCATCACCAGCGACGCGGTCGAGGTGATGCTCGACGGCGAGCGGATCCCGGTGAAGCGGGGCAAGGTGCTCGGCCTCGTCTGGCTGCGGCCGCAGCCGCCCGCGGCCCGCCCGGGTGTGCATGTCGCGATCCCGGGCGGGCGGCTCGCGGCGACGACGATCGTCGGCAGCGACGACGGGCTCCTGCTCGACGACACGATCCGCGTGCCGGTCGGCCTGCTCGAAGCGGTTGATTTCACGGCGGGGCGCCGCGTCTCCCTTGTCGACCTCCCCCTCGACGACTGGCAGGGTGAGCCGTTCTTCGGGGCTGCGGCCGCCGTCGAGGGCATGGCGGATTTCTTCGCGCCCCGCATCGTGCGTCCCGCCGCCGCCGCCCCGGCCTGGCTGCTGCGGCCGAGCGGTGCCGCGACGTGGAGGATTCCCGGCGGCAGCCGCCGCTTCCGGGCGCGGCTCGTCGCGACGGCCGTGCCCGCGACGCAGGCGGTGGAGGTGGTGGTGCGGCCGGACGTGGGCGCGGCGTGGCAGCGGCGGCTCGAGGGGGGCGATGCGGCGGATGTGGCGGTCGATCTCGGCACGTCGCGCCGGCTGACGATCGAACTCCGCTTCGCCGACGGCGGGATCGGGTTTCCGGTGCGGATCGTCGAGGGGGCGTTCGAAAGGTGAGCCGATGAGCATGGTCCGGCCACTCGCGCGGCACGCGGGGCTTCGCATCGCCTGCGGTGTCGCCTGCGCGGCGCTCTGCTGCTGTCGTGCGGCGGCGGAGGTCGACGCCGAGGTGCTCGCGGCCGAGCGGCGGCGGGTCGACGCGATCCGCCGGGCCACGCCGGCGGCGGTGGCGATCTTCGCCGGCGAGTCCGGCGGCGGATCGGGCGTGCTGCTCACGCCGGACGGGTACGCGGCGACCAACTTCCACGTCGTGCAGCCGCTCGGAACGCCGCTCCGCTGCGGGCTTCCCGATGGCCGGCTCGACGACGCCGTGGTGGTGGGCGTCGATCCGACCGGCGACCTCGCCCTCGTGAAGCTCCTCGGCGGCGGCGCGTATCCGTGTGCCGAGGTCGCGGACAGCGACACGGTGCGGGTGGGTGACGAGTGCTTCGCGGTCGGCAACCCCTTCCTGCTCGGCACCGATCTGCGGCCCTCGGTCTCGGCCGGGATCGTGTCGGGCGTGCATCGCTATCAGTTCCCGGCCGGCACCATCCTCGAGTACGCCGACTGCATCCAGGTGGACGCTGCGATCAATCCCGGTAACTCCGGCGGCGGGCTGTTCGACGCCGCGGCCCGGCTGATCGGCATCAACGGCCGCGCGTCGTTCGAGAAGCGCGGCCGCGTCAACGTGGGCGCCGGCTACGCGATCTCGGCCAACCAGGTGCGGCACTTCCTGGGCATGCTTCGCGGCGGACGGATCTGCGACCACGCCACGCTCGGCGCGACGGTGACCACGGCGCTGGACGGCCGGGTGATGGTGTCGGAGATCCTCGAGTCGTCCGACGCCTGGCGGCGGGGCATGCGGCACGACGACGAGATCGTGGCGCTTGCCGGCCGGCCCGTGCGGACGGTCAACGCCTTCAAGAACGTGCTCGGCACGCTGCCCGCCGGGTGGCAGGTGCCGCTCGTCGTCCGCTCGGAGGGTGGCCGCCGGGAACTGCTCGTGCGGCTCGCGGCCGTGCATTCGCCCGCGAAGCTCGCCGCGCTCGCCGGCGGCGGCGACGAGCCGGCCGCCGGCGTGGCCCCGGGCCGCGATCTGCCGGCGGCCGTGCGCGACGTCTACGATCCCCGGCCCGGTTTCGCCAATCGCCACTTCACCATCGTCGAGCGGAACCGCGTCGCCGCGTCGCTCGCGGGCGTCCGCGACGCCCGGCCCGCGGGGCCGTGGGTGCTGGCCGGCCGGATCGCCGCGGGGGGCGAGTTTCGCATCGAACTGACCGACGCCGGGGCCTCGATCGATCTGCCCACCGGCACGTCGCTGCTCGACACCACCGCCGCCTTCGACGTGCAGCCCGTGCCGCCCGGGAGCGGCGGGCTCCTGCCCGCGCTCGTGCTTTGGCGGCGGCTGATCCTCGAGGGGCCCACGGCCGTCGGGTCGACGATCTACTGGGGCACCGCCCCCCGCGACCCGGCACGGTTCACGCTCGGATCGACGGCCGACCTGGCGGACGTGCTCGAGTCGGCCGTCGCCGGCGTGGTTGCACGGTTCGCGATCGACGATGCGGGCCGCGTGCTGGCGATCGACCTGTGGACGAACCCGGATGCCGATCCCTGCGAGGTGCGGTTTGGCTGGCGGGATGATGCGGATGCGGCCGCGATGCCCGCGACGATCGAGGCCCGCGTCGGCGGGACCGCCTTTGCCACGCTGCTGATCGGTCCCGGGCCCGACGGGGAGGCGCGATGAGCGGGCCGGCGATCAAGGGCGTCGCGATGGCGATCGCGCTCACGTCGGCCATCACGGCCGTCGTCGCTCGCGACGCGTCGTGGCCCGAGGTGGCCGCCACGGCCGCCCGCAGCGTGGTGAAGCTCTACGGGGCGGGCGGGCTCCGCGGTCTGGAGGCCTACCAGTCCGGCGTGATCCTCTCGCCCGACGGTCGGATCGTGACCGTGATGAGCACCGTGCTCGACTCCGACGGGATCGACTGCGTGCTCGACGACGGCCGCCGGTTCCCGGCCCGGCTCGTGGGCGTCGATCCACGGCGGGAACTGGCGCTGCTCTCGATCGAGGCCTCCGACCTGCCGGTGGCCGTCCCCGCAGAGGGCCGGGCGGGCGTCGGCGGGCGGGTGCTCGCGGTGTCGAACCTGTTCGGCGTGGCGGTGGGCGACGAGCGGGCCAGCGTGCAGCGGGGCGTGATTTCTTCGGTCGTGCCGCTGGCGGCGCGGCGCGGGGCGGCCGAAGCGCCCTACACGGGCGATGTCTACGTGCTCGACTTCACCACCAACAATCCCGGCTCGCCGGGCGGAGCGGTCGTGGATGCCCGCGGCCGATTGCTCGGCGTGATCGGCAAGGAGCTGCGGTCGACCGCCACCGGGCTGTGGCTCAACTACGCCATGCCGATCGACGAGGTGGAGCGGGGCTGTGCGGCGATCACGGCCGGCACCGCGATGTCGGCCGACGCGCCGCCCGCGGTGCCCTTCGACATGCGGCGGCTGGGCGTCGTGTTCGTGCCCGACCTGCTCGGCCACACGCCGGCCTTCATCGAGACGGTGGTGCCGGGCACGCCGGCGGCCCGCGCGGGCCTCGCGGCGGATGACCTCGTGATCGCGGTGGCGTCCCGCGCCGCGGGCTCGCGGGCCGCCGTCGAGGCCGCCGTGGCCGCGATTGCGGAAGGCGATCCCGTGCCGCTGTCGCTGATCCGTGCCGGCGCGGTGGTGGAGTGCGATCTCGGGCCGAGACCGCCGGCGGGAGCAGACCGATGAGATGCAGTGCCGTGCTGATCGCCGCGGTGGCCTGCTGCGTCATGATCCGTGCCGCGGGCGCCGAGGAGCCGGCACTGGCCGAGGAGCGGGCGTTTCGCGCAGCGGCAACGCGGGTGGCCGCCGCGGTGGTCCGCATCGAGCCCGTCGTCGTCGCCGCTGCGACCGGCGGCGGCGTGATCGAGATGCGTGCGTCGAGCGGTCTGGTGGTCGACCCGGCTGGCCTCGTGGTGACGACCGAGGTCGCCCTGCCGGCCGGCGCCCGGGAAGCCGTCGTCGTGCTGCCGGATGGTCGCCGGATCGCGGCCCGGCCCCTGGCCCGCGACGCCATCCGCGGTCTCGTGCTGCTGGAGACCGACCCGCTGCCCGAGACACCGCAGGTGGAGCTCGCGCCGCGGGCGGGCCTCGAGGCGGGGCAGTGGACGATCGCCGTCAGCCGGGGCTGGTCGGCTGCGGAGGCGAGCATGGCGGTCGGCATCCTCTCCGCCGTGGATCGGGGTTGGGGGCTCGTGGTGCAGACCGACGCATCGGTGTCCTCGGCGACGTATGGCGGCCCGCTCGTCGACATCCGCGGGCGGGTGATCGGTGTCGTGGCGCCGCTGCCCGCGGAATCCGCTTCGCTGGTGCAGGACGTCGACCTCTCGGATGCCGGCATCGGATTCGCGGTGCCGCTGGAAGACGTGCTTGCCAACCTGCCCCAGCTCCGCGCGGGCCGCTCGCTCGAGCCGGGCCTGCTCGGCGTCGGCTACCGGTCGCGGGATGCCATCAACGGACCGCCCGAGATCGCAGCGGTGCGGCAGGGCTCGCCTGCGGCCCGTGCGGGCCTGCGCCCCGGCGACCGGATCGTCGCCGTCGGCGGCACCGCCGTCACCAGGATCGCCGATGTCCGGCGGGCGCTTGTGCCGCGACACGCAGGCGAAGAGATCGAACTCGAGGCGGCCCGCGACCCCGGCGATCGCGTCGTGGCCCGGGCGACCCTCGTGGCGGCGCTGCCGGTGTGGCGCCGGCCGATCATCGGCGTGGTCGCGGCGGACGACGCCGGCGCCGCCACCGCGGGCGAGCCGGTCGGGCCGAGGATCGACTGGGTGCTCCCCGAAGGTCCGGCGGCCGGGGCCGGGATCGCGCCCGGCAGTCGGGTGACGGCGGTGGAGCTGGCCGGTGCCGGGGCCACCACCCGGGTGCCCACGCCCGACACGCGTGGCCTGGCCGGTGCGCTGGCGGCCTTCGAGCCGGAGCAGACCGTGCGGCTGGTGCTCGATCGCGCGGGGGATGTCTCCATGGCCGACGTGCGGCTCGCCGCGATGATCGCTGCGGTGCCTGCCGAGGGGCCGCCACCGCCGGTTGCCGCGGCCGGGCCCGCTCCCACGGCCGTGCGGCTGGTGCGGCTGACCGCGTCCGACCTCCGCGATCCGCCGTTGGCGGTCGTGCCGGCGGGGGCCGATCCGGTGCCCGTGCTCGTCTGGTGTGGCCAGCCCCGCGGCCGTGTGGAAGACGCCGACGCCACGGTTTGGAAGGCGGCCGTCGCCGCCACCGGCGTGGCCGTGATCCTGCCGGGATCAGGTGATCCACGGGAGTGGCGCGACGCGGACGTCGATGCGGTGCTGCGCGGGCTCCGTGCCGCCGTCGGCGTGCGGGCGATCGACGCGTCGCGGGTGGCGGTGGCGGGAGCCGGTCCCGGAGGTGGTTTTGCCTGGCTGGTGGCGGCGGCGCTGGGCGACGTCTGTCGGGGCGTTGCGGTGGTCGACGCGCCGCTGCCTACCCGGGCGCGGATCACCGCTGCGGAGCCGTCGTCGGCGCGGTGGATCCTGCTCGGAGGGCACGAGCGGGGGGCGGCGCGACGCGCCGACGACGCTCGTCGGCTCGAGGCCGCCGGTCATGCGGTCGGCGGGCTGACCGCTGCATCGGATGGAGGCCCGCCGGCGGCGCTGCTCTGCCGCTGGGCCGCGCTGCTGGGGCTGCTCTGACCATGCCTGCGGCGCACCCGGCAGGATCGGCTGCGCCTGTGATCGTCCACCATGACGACGACATCGTCGTGGTCGACAAGCCTTCCGGCATGCCGAGCGTGCCGGCGCGGACGCCGCTCGATCCGCCGGACGTCGCCGCGGTGCTGGCCGCATCCCATGGATTCCTGGAGGCCGCGCACCGGCTCGATCGCGACACGTCGGGCCTGCTCGTGATGGCGCGATCGCGGGAGGCGCGGTCGCTGCTCGGCCGGGCGTTCGAGCAGGGGCTCGTCCGCAAGCGGTATCTCGCGGTGGTGCGGGGCGTGCCGCCACGCGACGCGGGTGAGGTTCACCTGCCGTTGGCCGACGACCCGCGGCACCCGCCGCGGCAATGCATCGATCCGATCATGGGGCGGCGGGCGGTCAGCCGGTGGCGGATCGTGGCCGGGGGCGAGGACGCCGACGGAACGATCACCCTCGTCGAACTCGAGCCCGTCACCGGGCGGTCGCACCAGCTCCGGGTGCATCTGGCCTGGCTGGGCTGCCCGATCGTCGGCGATCGACTCTACGGCCGTGGGGCGGCCGGCGGCGGGCTGGCCCTGCACGCCGCCGCCCTCGCGGTGCCGCATCCCCGGGACGGCCGCGTCTTGAACCTCGTCTGCCGGCCCCCTGCGACGCCGCCGTGGCACCTCCTCGCCGTGCCGCCCGCGTGGGCGTAGGCTGTCAGGCCGGAGGAACGTGCATGCTGTGCTGGATCGGTCGGTGGCGCGGGATGGCGTGTCTGGCGGCCGTGGTTTCGGCACCGGCACAGGCGGCGGCGCCGGCCTATGACCATATCGTCGTGGTGGTCGAGGAGAACCACTCCTTCAGCGAAGTGATCGGTTCGAGCGACGCGCCGTTCCTGAACTCGCTCGCCACCGGCGGGGCCCTGCTGACGGGTATGCACGGCATCACGCATCCCAGTCAGCCCAACTACCTGCACCTCTTCAGCGGCGCCAGTCAGGGGCAGACCACGAACGGGATTCCGGTCGGGATTCCATTCACCACGTCGAACCTCGGCGGCGCGCTGGCGGCGGCAGGCCGGTCGTTCACCGGCTACTCCGAGTCGCTGCCGTCGGTCGGCTTCCAGGGCGACTCCTTCACCGCCGACCTGGGGGTCAACCAGTACGCCCGCAAGCACAACCCGTGGATGAACTGGCTCGCGACGTCGCCCACCGGCTTTCAGCTGCCGATGTCGGCAGGCCAGCCGTTCACGTCGTTTCCCGGCGACTTCACCATGCTGCCCACGGTGAGCTTCGTGACACCGAACGAGCAGCACAACATGCACGACGGGTCGATCGCCGAGGCCGATGCCTGGCTGCAGGCGAACCTCGCCGGGTATGCCACGTGGGCGGCCGCCCACAACAGCCTGCTCGTCGTGACGTGGGATGAGGATCTCGGCGGCGAGCGGAACCGCGTTCCCACGGTGCTCTTCGGCGCCGGCGTGCGACAGGGCGAGGTGCCCGGCACCTGGACGCTGCACAACCTTCTGCGGACGATCGAAGACAGCACGGGAGCCGGCCACTCCGGAAGCGCCGCCGACGTGCAGCCGATCGTGGGCGCGTTTGCGGGCGACCCGGTGACGGTCGCGGCCAGCTTTCGTCAGGGGGAGGCCGGATATGGGGCGGTCACCGACACCTGGATCGAGGCTGCGACCCCGGCCGCGGCGCACGGCGGCGATCCGCTGGTGGTGGTGGACGCCGCTCCGCTCACCCAGGCACTCGTCCGGTTCGACGACCTGTTCGGCCCCGGCGGCCGGATCCCCGACGGCGCCACGATCGTGTCAGCCAAGCTGAGCATGCTCACCGAGATGAGCACCGCGGCCGATTCGGTCGCCGTGCACCGCATGCTCATCGGCTGGAGCGGGTCGTCGACCTGGTCCAGCCTGGGCGCCGGCGTCTCGACGGACGACGTCGAGGCGGTGGCGGCCGCCGAGTTTCACGTGGTGCCGAACGCGGCCGACAGCACCGCCATCTTCGACGTCACGGCCTCGCTTCGTGCCTGGCAGGCCGATCCGGCGACGAACCACGGCTGGCTGCTGGAGAACTCGGGCGTCGAGGACTGGGTCTGGTTTTCGTCGGAGGTCTGGACGAGCGACATGCGGCCGGAGCTGTCGGTCGTGTATGCGGTGCCCGAGCCCACGACCGCCACGCTGGCGGCTTCGTTCGGCATCGCGTTGATCGTCCGCCGTCGTCGTCGCGTCACGAACCGGTCGGCCTGAGCGCGGACGTCGCCACCGCCTGCCACCAGCGGGAGAATCGCCCCAGGTCGCGGGCCCGGGTGTCGTCGCAGAATCGCGGCCAGGGCAGCTCGGCCAGCGGCAACGCGGCCGCGATGCTCGCGGAGGCCCGCCGCACCCTGGGGCAGGGAGTCGCCGCGACCGCCACGCCGTCGCAGCCCAGGCGTCGGGCCGTCGCGGGCACGAGTTCGGCCGGGTCGCCGAGCAGCACCTCGACGCCCGCGAGGTCGGCGAGGCACTCACACACGAACACGAGCCGCTTCAGTGCCGGCCGCTCCACCTCGAGCCACTCTGGATCGAGCACGAACAGCCTCGGGGCGTCGGGAAACGCCGCCACCGCGGGGCCGGTCGTGCCCAGGGCGTCGAGCGTGAGCCAGACCAGCGGCCGTGACGGCAGGGCCGCCGACGTGTCGGTCGGTGCGGGACGGATCCGCAGGGGCGGCCGGGCGGCCGGCGGGGCAGGGGAGCCGAAGATCCTCGTCGCGAGATCCTCGTAGGAGCCCTCGACGTCGCAGCTGCCGAGCAGCGGGCAGTCGCGACAGTGAACACCGGAGGTGTGCGTCTCGAGGTTCTCGCGGTTGAACAGGTAGGGCTTGGCGGAGAAGGTGCCCGCGACCCACTGCCACGAGAGATGGTTGCTCGCCGGGTCACCGTCGAGCAGGTGTTCCAGAAACCAGTCGGCGCCGACTCGCCAGTGGACACCGCGGACGTGCACGAGCCATGAGGCGAGCCACATTCGTTCGTGGTTGTGGAGCCAGCCCGTGCGGTGCAGGCGATCGACGAAGGCGTCGATGCACCGCATGCCCGTCCGCGCCTCGAGCACGTCCGCCGGCATCGTCGTGCCGGGAGGCGCGTGCCTCCGCAGTGCCGGAGCCTCGATATCGGCGTGGATGCCGTCGCCCAGCACGCGGTGCACCTGTCGCCAGTACTCCCGCCAGCCCAGTTCCGAGACCAGTTTGGCGGCCTGCTCCGCCGCTGCCACGTGGGCGAGCGCCGCGTCACGCACCTCGGCGAGCGACAGCACACCGTGCCGGATCCACGGTGAGAGCCCGGTCACCGCACCGTCGACGTGATTGCGGGTGCGGGCATAGGTCGCGGGATCGATCGTCGCGAGGCGTTGGAGCGCGGCGGCACGACCCCCTCGGGCGCCGCCGGAGGGAAGTGCATCCCGGCCGGGGCCAGCGACGGCATCGGGCCACAGACGGGCAAGCTCGGCGGCGAGTTCGGGCCGCGGCAGGGTGAGCAGGCGAGTGAGTGACGACATGGCTGGGGGGCCTGACACCATGAATCTCGAGGAGCACCAGGACGCCGATTCAACGGTAGCCGCTGCCCTCGGACTGGGCAGCGGCATGCTGCGAAAACGGGCGTACGGGCGGGGAGTCAGGGATCGGCCCGCGTTGCCACGGGCGTGGATTTGGCCGATCGAACGCCGGATCTGCCGGCGGAAATCGCCGCTTGTGCGCCGCTGGCACGTTGTTTGCACTACCGACTGAGCAACGTTCATGTGCCGCGCGAGCGCCCGTCAGGCTCGCGTCCGTCGCCGCCCGTGCGACGTTCGGCAGCGCGTCCGGAAGGATGCCCCAACACGGCTTGGGTGGGTACTCCGCCTACACTCACTCAGGCCGGGGCATGCGCCGTTGTTGGCCTCGCGGCAGCGGCATAGCCTTGCCAAAGGCCAGTCCGGTCGCGATCCCGCTCCTGACGCCCCCATGGTGCCTCGTGAAGCTCATCATCGCCATCATCCAGCCCGCCAAGCTCGAAGCGGTGAAGCAGGCGCTCTCGGAGGTCGAGGTCTTTCGGCTCACGATCCTCGACGTCCAGGGCTTCGGTCGGCAGCGCGGGCACGCGGAGACCTACCGGGGCCATGAAATCTCCGTCAACTTGATCCGCAAGGTGCAACTCCAGATCGCCGTCAATGACACGTTCGTCGAGCCCACCATCGCGGCCATCATCAGGGGTGGCCGCTCCGGCGAGCATGGCGAAATCGGCGACGGCAAAATCTTCGTCCTGCCGATGGACGAGTGCGTTCGCATCCGCACGGGCGAGCGGGGCGGCGAGGCGATCTGACTTCGCTGCTGGCTCCGGGCCGTCATAGCCGCGGGCTTGTGCGGGTTCGATTGCGTGCTCGGGGCTGCCCGTGCCCGTCGCCGGACGTTCGCGTCGGGCATCCTGCCCGCCGCTCTCTCGGATGCCGCCTGCGCTTCGCCATCCTGGCTGCGCTGGGCGTCATACGCCGGCTCTCGGGCACGGGCAGCCCCGCGCTGATGTTTTTTTGGAGCCGCGGGCCTGGAGCCTGCGGAATGCGGGTTGCTGGTGCAGGCTGCAAGCCCGCACCTACGGGGGCGGGGCGATGGCTTTCGTCGCCGCAGGCTGCGGTGCGTCGGGCTCGGCGGCTCCGGGATCCCGCGCACGCAGCGCGTCGTGGGCGCGGCGCAGATTGTCGCGGGCCTTCTCGTGCGCCGGATTGAGCCGCAGGGCCTCCTCGAAATGCCGGATGGCCTCGGGGAGTTCACCCTGGAAGGCGCGGATGTGCCCGAGGTTGTTGTGCGCCTCGGCGGAGTCAGGCGTGAGCCGCAACACCTCGCCGAAATGCACGGCCGCCTCCTCAGCGCGGCCCAGCATGCCGAGCGCGACCCCGAGGTTGAACTGGATGCCGGGCACGTCGGGATTGATTCGCACGGCCTCCTGGTAGTGTGCGATCGCGTCTCCCGGCCGGCCGAACTGCAGCAGGAGGGTGGCCAGATTGTTGTGGGCTTCGAAGGACGTCGGCCGCAGTCGCAGGGCCGCCTCGTAATGCGCGAGCGCCTCCTGCGGGCGACCGGCCGCGGCGAGTGCTGCGGCCAGGTTGGTGTGGGCTGTCCACGACGCGGGGTTTGTGGCCAGCGAATCCTCCATCAGCCGCACGGTCGATGTGAACGCGTCGCACCGCCGCCACGTCAGCGTTCCACAGGCAAGCACCAGCGCAGCGGCCAGTCCGAGGGCGATCGTCCGTCGGCGGGCGGTGACCACGTGAAGGCCTGCGGCCACCAGTGCCGTGATCGCGGGGAGCGCCAGGTACTGCAGGTGGTCCGAGACCAGCGAATAGCGACGAAACCACATCGGCAGGATGCCCAGCACCGGGCCGAGCGTCACGAGATAGCAGCCGAGACCGAGGGCGAGCGGCCGGCTCCACCGCGGATCGAGCCTGTGGATGCCGCCGGCGACGCCCAGCCACGCCGCGAGCGGCAGCCAGGCCGTCACGGTGGCGGGATCGACGACCCAGCGCGGATAGATCATCGCCAGCCGCACCGGGGCCAGGGCCTTGGCGAGGTAGAACCATGCGACCCACCCGCTCGCCGCGATCCGTGAGAGCACGCCCTCCGGGGCCGCATCGCCCGGCACGCCGCCGGCCGACGACTGCCGCAGCAGCGTCACCACGCCCATGGCCAGGGCGAGCAGGAAGAAGGGGGCCGTTCGCAGCAGGTCGCGGCGATCGATCCGGCCCCGCTGCCACCACGCGAACACGAGCAGCAGGATGGGCAGGACCACGGTCGAGGTCTTGGCCGTCAGCGCCAGCAGAAACAGCAGCAGCGAGGCGGCATACCACGCCCGGGAACCGCCCACGTCGAACCGCAGCCACCAGGCCGCCGCCCCGGCGACCAGCGGCAGCGAGAGGCAGTTTTTGAGCTCCGCGATCCACGCGACGGAGGCGACGGTGACCGGATGGACGGCGAACAGGACGGCTCCCAGCCACGACCAGGGAACCGCGAGCCTGCGGAGAACCCTCCAGACCAGCACGGCGCCGGTCGCGTGCAGCAGCAGGTTGACGACCCGGTAGCCTCGGGGGTTCATGCCCCACAGCCGCCACTCGAGCCAGAACATCGAGTTGGAAAGCGGCCAATAGTCCTGCGTCTGCTGCGTGAGCCAGATGCCGCGGAGACCGCCGTCATCATGGATCAGGCGATGCGTCGGCGTGGTCGGCACCGCCGTGATCCAGTTCTCGTCGTCCCAGAGGAAACCTCCGTGGAGAGACGGCCAGTAGGCCAGCAGCACCGCCGCGACGATCAACGCTCCACCGGCGAGCCCGGTCCAGCGGGCGTGGCCGCCGGGGGGAGCCGCGGTACCGGCCCGGCCGTCGTGTCGCGAGCGAGTCCGGCGTGTCATGCCCGCTGCGGATGGAGCCGCGGGCCGCCGCCGAGTGCGAGGCGGTTCGTTGCGGCGAGGAAGGCCCGGGCCGAGGCCTCCAGCGAGTCGGTCGAGACGCCGCGGCCCCGCTGCACCTGGCCCGCGTGCTCCAGTTCGACCGTCACCTCGGCCTGTGCGTCCTTGCCCACCGTCACGGCCTGAACGCGGAAGTCGCGGCACGAGGTCGTGATTCCCGTGAGCTTCTCGATCGCCAGGAAGATCCCGTCGATCGGGCCGTCCCCGGCGGTGATCGTGGCCGACTGCGGCCGGCCGTCCTGGAGCACGCGGAGCGTCACGGTCGGCACGGCTCCCGACTGGCACGCCAGCGAGTAGCCGTCGTAGACGAACTGCTCCGGCAGCTCCGAAAACTGCTGCTCGCAGAGGGCGGCGATGTCGCCGTCGTAGATCTCCTTCTTGCGGTCGGCGAGCAGCTTGAAGCGCTCGAAGACCGTCTGCAATTGCTCTGGGGAGAGCTGGTAGCCGAGCGCCTTGGCCCGATCGGCGAGCGCCGCCCGCCCGCTGTGCTTGCCGAGCACCAGGTCGGTCCGCTCCAGCCCCACGTCCTCGGGCCGCATGATCTCGTAGGTCCGCGGCTCTTTGAGCATCCCGTCCTGATGGATGCCCGATTCGTGGGCGAAGGCGTTCTTGCCCACGATCGCCTTGTTGCGGGGGACCTGGATGCCGGTGATGTTGGCCACCAGCCGGCTGGTGGGCACGAGCTTGTGGGTGACGATCCGCGTGCTGCACTGGTAATAGTCGGCCCGCGTGCGCAGCGCCATCACCACCTCTTCCAGCGAGCAGTTGCCCGCCCGCTCACCCAGGCCGTTGATCGTGCACTCGATCTGGCCGGCTCCCGCCTCCACCGCGGCGAGGCTGTTGGCCACGGCGAGCCCGAGGTCGTCATGGCAGTGCGTGCTGATCACGGCCTTGTCGATGTTCGGCACGCGGTCGACGAGGCTCCGGATCACCCGGTGCATGTGGTTGGGCGTGGCGTAGCCCACCGTGTCGGGGATGTTCACCGTGGTCGCGCCCGCCGCGATCACCGCCTCCACCACGCGGCACAGGAAGTCGATCTCGGTGCGGGCGGCATCTTCCGTGGAAAACTCCACGTCGTCGCAGTGGCCGCGGGCCCGGGTGACGCCGGCGACCGCGCGGGCGAGCACCTCGTCCTCGGTCATCCGCAGCTTGAACTCGCGATGGATCGAGCTCGTGGCGAGAAACACGTGGATCCGCGGCCGCTCCGCGGGCCGGAGGGCCTCCCAGGCGCGGTCGATGTCGGCGTCGTTGCACCGCGCCAGCCCGCAGACGGCGGAGCCCCTCACCGCCGCCGCGATCTCGCGGACACTCTCGAAGTCGCCCGGTGAGGCGATCGGAAAACCGGCCTCGATGACGTCGACGCCCAGCTGCGCAAGCGCGTGGGCCACCTCCAGCTTCTCGGCGAGGTTCATGCTCGCCCCGGGCGATTGCTCGCCGTCGCGGAGCGTGGTGTCGAAGATGCGGATGGGGCGGGGCGAGCTCATGGGCGGCGGGCATCCTGCATGCGAAAGGGGCTTCCATCGTAGCCGCCGCCGGCCGGCTCGGCATCCGGCGGTCGGGCCGCACGACGGCGAGCGTCGTTTTGTAGACTCGCCCCGTCCGTTCCACGCCCGACCGGAGCCGGTGCCACGATGACGCTGCGGGATTTCCAGGAACTCATCCGCGTGATGTACCACGACAAGGACGCCCAACGGGGCGTCGAGGGGACCTTCATGTGGCTCACGGAGGAGATCGGTGAACTGGCCACGGCGCTGCGGAGCGGGACGCACGAGGAGCAGGCGCTGGAGTTCGCCGACGTGCTGGCGTGGCTGGTGACCATCGCCAACGTCGTGGGTGTCGACCTCGACGACGCGGTGCGCCGCAAGTACGGCACCGGGTGCCCCGGGTGCGGGCAGTTCGCCTGCACCTGCCCGGACGCGGAGAAGCCATGATCCGGCTGATGGCGGCGTGGATCGGCATGGTGCTCGCCGCGACCGCGGCGGCTCCGGCGGGGGAGTTCGCCGCGGTCGACGTGGCCGCGGGATTCGCCGGTCGCTGGCGCGTGGGCGCATGGACGCCGCTGCTGCTCTCTGCGACCGGCGGCGGGCTCGGCACCGGGCAGCCGGTGCACGTCTGGGCGGAGGACATGGACGGCCAGTTCGTCCGCTCACCGCCGACGGTGGTCGAACTCGTGGAGGGCGTGGCCACCGCCCGGGCATGCGTGCGTGTCGGCCGGCCCTCGGGGCGGTTGCGAATCGAGGTCACGCCGGCGGCCGGCTCAGCGTCGATCGTCGGCGAGCGGCGACTTGCCGACCCGATTGCATCGACCGCGAGCGTCCTCGTCTGCTACGGCGACCTGCCCGCTGCAGGTCGAGCGGCGCGGCTGGTCGATCGGGATCGCGGCACCGACACGACCGTCGTCGCCGACGGTCCTCCGCACGCTGCGGCGGGCGCGGCCCGCGCGTTCGATGCGGCCGACATGATCGTGGTCTGCGGGACGGTCGTGCCGGTGCTGCCCCCGGACGTGATCGCCGGCATCGACGCCTGGGTGCGCGACGGCGGAAGCCTCGTGTTCGCCTGCGGCGGTTCGGCGGAGCGGGTTGCAGCCGGAGGCACGCCGGCGGCCGGCTGGCTGCCCGGCAGGTTCGAGCGGCTCGTGCCCCTCCGCCGGGTCGGGGCCGTCGAGGCGCACGCACGGGTTGGCGGGCTCGTCGACCGGGTGCCGCCCGCAGGATTGCCCGTGCCCCGGTTCGAGGGCCCGGCCACGGGCGTGGTGGAACTCGCCGCCGTCGAGGCCGCAGCCGGCCAGCCGCTGATCACGCGGGCGGCCCGCGGCCTGGGCACGATCACGTGGATCGGCCTCGATCTCGACACCGATCCGCTGCGGGGGTGGGCGGGCGTCGACACGCTGCTCGCAGTCGCGCTCGCCGGCCGGCCGCGCGGAGGGCTCGATCTGCCGCCGCCCGATGCCGCCGGCGTGCCCGATCTGGCGGGGCAGCTGCATGCGGCGCTCGATTCATTCCCGGTCGGCACCGCGGCGGACGGCATGCGACGGCTCGCGCCGGTGCCGTTCGAGGTGGTGGCGGGGCTCGGGCTCCTCTATGTGCTGGCCCTCTATCCCTTCGACTGGTGGGCCGTGTCGCGGCTGGGGCGGCCCTGGCTGGCGTGGCTCACGCTGCCGCTGCTCGCCACCGGCTTCACCTGCGCTGCGTGGCTGACGCGGGACCGCTGGATTGGCGGAGCGGCCGCGGTCGCCCGGTCCGCCGACGTGATCGACGTCGACGGCCAGACTGGAACGGTGCGGGGCAGGGCCTGGCTTGCCGTGCACTCGCCCGGCAACGACCGGCTTGCGGTTTCGCTCGTGCCCGGTGGCCCGGGTGGCGACGACGGAGCCGTGGCGGTGTCGTGGTGGGGGGCCGCGGGCCGCGGTTTCGGCGGCCTCGACGCACCGGCTCCGCACCCGTCACTGGCCGCAGCCGACTACGGCTACGCAGGGTCGCTCGCGGCCCTCGAGCGTGTTCCGGTGGCGGCCGCCGCCAGTCGGCTGTTTGCGGCCGAATGGGATGGCCGACTCGGCGCGGCCGCCGTGACCAGCACGCTCGTCCGCAGTCCGCAGGGTGCATTGGGAGGGGCGGTTGCGCACCACCTGCCGTTCACGATCGAGAACTGCCGGCTGATGCACGCCGGGTGGTTGTATGACGCCGGCACCCTCAGGCCCGGGGACCGCTACGACACGGCCAAGGGGCGGGGGCCACGCTCGCTCGCCAGCGCGCTGACGCGGCGGGCCGCCAGTCGTGACCGCGAGGCCGCCCCCGCGTGGGACGTGGCCGGCATCGACGTGTCGAGGATCCTCGACGTGGCCGGTCTGCATGCCGCCGCCGGAGGCCGCAGCTACACCGGCCTCGACGCGGGGAGCCTCGGCCGGCTCGACCTCTCGCCGCTGCTCGCCGTGGACCGCGCCGTGCTCGTCGGCACGATCGCCGCCGCCGGGGCCGCGGACCGCTGGCGGATTGCAACCGCCTCCGGCACCGTCGCCGCGACGCCCGCGGCCGCCCCCGTCTGCCGGATCGTGATCCCCCTCGCCGCGGAGCCTGTGCCATGATCGAGACGATCGACCTCACCAAGAAGTACGGCGACTTCTTCGCGCTGGAGTCGCTCGACCTGAAGCTCGAGCAGGGCGACCTGTTCGGCTTCATCGGGCCCAACGGCGCCGGCAAGACGACCACGATCCGCATCCTCTCGACGCTCCTCTCGCCCACCTGGGGCGAGGCCTACGTCTGCGGCCATTCCATCTACACGCATCCGCGGGAGATCCGTCGGGCGATCGGCTACATGCCCGACATCTTCGGGGTGTATGACGACATGCGGGTGATCGAATACCTCGAGTTCTTCGCCGCCGCCTACCGCATCGACGGCCCGAAGCGGCGGCAGGTCGCCGAACGGTCGCTGGAACTCGTCGATCTCGTCGCCAAGCGCGACGAGCTGGTGACGAGCCTCTCGCGGGGCATGACGCAGCGGCTGGGGCTGGCGCGGGTGCTGCTGCACGATCCGCAGGTGCTGCTGCTCGACGAGCCGGCCAGCGGCCTCGATCCGCGGGCCCGGATCGAGATGCGAAACCTGCTCAAGCGGCTCCAGGGCATGGGCAAGACGATCCTGGTGTCGAGCCACATCCTTCCCGAGCTCGCCGACATCTGCAATCGTGTGGGGATCATCGAGTATGGGCGGCTGCTCGCCTGCGGTGACGTGCAGGACCTGCTCGCGCAGGTGCGCGGCCGGCCCACCGTCCGCATCAAGGTGGCCGGGTCGGCCGAGGCCGCGGCCAAGGCGGTGGAACGCTGCCCCGAGGCCGCTGCGGTGACGGTTCGGGACGGCGAGATCGTGGTGGCGCTCGCGGACGGTGTCGCGGACGGATCGGCGCTCGCAGCGCGGCTCGTTGCCGACGGGCACGCGCTCGTCGCGCTCCGCGACCAGGAGGTGAACCTCGAGACGGCGTTCCTGGAACTCACCCGCGGCGCGCTCGCGCGGCCGGTCGAGAAGACCTGATACGGTTCATGCGTGCTCCTCGCGCGTTCGTGGGGCTCGGGGCTGCCCATGCCCGTCGCCGGACGCTCGCGTCGGGCATCCTGCCCGTCGCTCGCTCGGATGCCGCCTTCGCTTTCGCCCTCCGGGCTGCGCTTGGCGTCATACGCCGGCTCTCGGGCACGGGCAGCCCCTCGCTGAAGTTTTCGTAGCCGCAGGCTTGCAGCCTGCGGAGTCCGGCACGCTGCAACGCTGAAGCGGGGCGCGAGGATCCCGCGAAGTCCGTATGAGTCCGCACGAGCGCTGGGGTCTGGTA
>JBJTQP010000248.1:0-21331 GCA_046075685.1 Planctomycetaceae bacterium
ACATGGGGGCGGCCTCCTGGATCAGGCTGTGACGGGGGTGCGAGCGGGGGTCTTCCGCTCGTCCATGGCCCGTTCGGCGGCGGCCGCCTAGGGGTATGCGTTTCGAATCCGTTCGTAGCCGCGCTTGTGGAGTTCGGCCGCGAGTTCGGGGCCACCCGACTCGACGATCCGGCCTCCGAGCATGACATGCGTGCGCATCGGCACATTGTGCTCGAGCAGCTGTTCGTGGTGGGTGATGATCAGGATGCCCATCTCGGCACCGCCGATCCGGGCGATGCTCTCGCTGGCGAGCCGCACGGCATCGGCATCGAGCCCGCTGTCGGTCTCGTCGAGCACGGCGAACTTCGGCCGCAGCATCGCCAGCTGGAGGATCTCGGCCCGCTTCATCTCGCCGCCCGAGAAGCCGTCGTTGACGTAGCGGCGGGCGAACTCGGTATCCATGGAGAGCTCGGCCATCTTGGACTTCAGCTCGCTGCGGAAGTCCCGCATCGGCATCAGTTCCTGCCCCTCCTTGCGGTCGGGATTGCGGACGTTGGTGACCGCGTGGCGGAGAAAGTCGGCCAGCCGCACGCCGGGGATCGACATCGGCCGCTGGAAGGCGAGAAACACGCCCGCTCGGGCCCGCTCGTCGGGCTCCATGGCGAGCAGGTCACGACGGGAACCGTCGGGCCCGACGATCTCGATCGATCCGGCCGTCACCTCGTAGGAGGGATGCCCCATGATCGCGTAGCCGAGCGTGCTCTTGCCGGACCCGTTCGGACCCATCAGCGCGTGCACCTCGCCGCGGCCGATGGTCAGGTCGACTCCCTTGAGGATTTCCTGACCCTCGACGGAGACGTGGAGGCCCTTGATCACGAGTTGTTCGGCGGCAGACATGGCAGGCGGCGGGAGGTGAGGGGCGGGGGAAGAGGGCAGGGGATGTCGACGGCGGCAGACCTGGTCAGCGTGCCGGCCGTCAGGGCTCGAGGTTCCGTCAGGGCTCGACGTTCCGACAGGGCTCAACGTTTTGTCAGGGCTCGACGTTCCGTCAGGGCTCAACGTTTTGTCAGGGCTGAACCTTCTGATGGTCGAACACGAGATCGCCATCGGCGACAGCCGGGGCGACGTAGCCCGAGTGGTGCGGGACCGGCAGTTCATCGGCGATCTTCGCGGTGGAGCCCTTTTGCCTGGCGATCCGCTGACCGAGAATCTTGTCCTGGATCCGCATCAGTCCCTCGAGCAGGCTTTCCGGCCGGGGAGGGCAGCCGGGCACGTAGACGTCGACGGGCACGACGAGGTCGACGCCCTTGACCACGTGGTAGCCCCACTTGAAGTACGGCCCGCCACCCGTGGTGCAGGCACCCATGGCGATCACGTACTTGGGATCGGGCATCAGGTTGTAGAGCCGACGCACGCGGCTGGCCATCTTGTAGGTCACCGTGCCGGCCACGATCATCAGATCGGCTTGCCGCGGCGTGGCCCGAAAGGCGCCGGCGCCGAAGCGGTCCATGTCGTAGCGGCTGGCACCCGCGGCCATCATCTCGATGGCACAGCAGGCGAGGCCGAACGTCATCGGCCAGATGCTCGACTGGCGGGCCCAGTTGATCGCCTGCTCGACCGTGGTGAGCACGAGATTCTCTTCAAATCGCCCCTCGATCCATGGCTTTCCGATGGTGGGTTGTGCAGCGGTGACGGTCATGGCATGCGCTCCGAAACTGGCGGATGGACGAGAAACCGTGCGGCATTCGATTCCGCAACGGGGCGAGGATCAAGAGCGGCGTCGGCATGGCCCGCGAGAGGCTCGGGAGCCGCGGTAAAGCGGCAGCAGGAAGCCCCGTCGAGCCGGCACTCCGACAACTGCACGGCCACCCCCACGAGGTCCTGGATCATCAGCCGCTCAGCGGCACAGATCGCCCGGTCCGTCTCGGCCAACTCGGGGTAAGGGCAGGAGTACGTGGTCAGCACCGGAAGGGCGCCGCCGTCGACGGAGCAGGCAACCTGCCGGGCGTCGAAGATCCCGGCAACCTCCTCCAGCCGCTCCCGGGCCGTGCCGCCGGTCACCTGGCCGCGGTAGGTCTCCGCCAGAGCCCCCGCAACGCGGTTGAGGAGCCCCCTGCGGACCGTGTCGTCGGCGATCCCACGGATCTCCTTCCAGAGCACCATGGCCAGATCCCGGAAGTTGTCGCCGCCGAGTTTGCGGCCCGCCTCGGTCAATCGGTAGGAATGCGCCGGCCGACCCCGGGGCCGCGACACCACTCGTCGCTCCACGAGCCCCGCCCGCATCAGCCGCTCGAGCCGCTGCCGCACCGCGGTGGCGGTCACCCCGAGATGCCGGGCAAGTTCGGCGATCCCCAGGGAGGTGTCGCCCCTCAGCGCGTCAACGACGCTGACGTCGGTCTCGTGGCACGTTGTCGCTGAAAGGTTCACCATGTCGATGCCTCTATTATTGGCAGGCAGGGCATTTTCGACAACTCTCAGTGTGAAAACGCCCCGCTGGGGACGTCACGACGCATCCAGCGGATCCGTACACTCCAGACCTGAGGTGGATCGCCTCATCGTGAACGCGTGGTTGGCCGGCCCGCCGAGAGGAAATCGCCATGGCATCGCCACCCGCTCGACAGCCGCTCACCGACAGCGGGTGGTTTTGGGCGGGCGTGTTCTCCACGGCGGCACTGCTCGCACTGGTCGCGATCGCGCCCAAGTTCGACGTCCGCCAACGGCAGGTCGAGAGCCGGTTCCTCGGGCGTCGGCAGGCGGCCATCGAACGGCAGCGAAGGGCCGCCGGCCTGCCGGAGACCGACCTCGCGGAGGACGCCCGCGACCGGTCCGAGGTGGCCCCGGGGCGGATCGTGCCGCTCTGGACGCTTATCCTGCTCGCCGGAACCGCAACCGGCGGGTCGTGGCTGATGCTCGCCCGCGACCGCCGACGCGACGACCGGCACGAATGACGGCGGCGGCGGCCGCGAACCCGATGGCCGTGAATGTCGTGGTCGGCTCGGGCACGGCCGAGACGGGCGCCTGGGCGAAGGTCACGTACGGACCGGAGTCGAACAGTCCGGTGCTCAAGAAGGCGGCCGCGTCGAGCACGTCCACCACGCCGTCGTAGCCGAAGTCGCCTTCGTTCCACGACGCCGTGATCCCGGCGTCGAACTTGCCCGCCGCCAGGAAGTTGGCGGCATCGAGCACGTCCACCGAGCCGTCGATATTGGTGTCGCCCGGCGCGGAATAGGCCACGCTGATCGAGCCGTTGCCATTGTCCAGCCAGCCGATGGCCCGGGGTATGTTCGCGGCCACGGCGGCGGCCACGGCCGACGACGTGATGCCGCTGGCGCCGTTCCACGAACCGTCGCCCTGGCCCTCGAGTATTTCCGCGACGGTCGACGCCGGGGTGAGGCCACTGGCGACGGTCAGCGTGCCGTCATTGACGTCGACCTTGCCGCCGGCCGAAAGGTCGAGCTTCGCCAGTGAAATCTGCAGCAGCGAACTCACCTTGAGCGTGCCGTCATAGCCGGTGGCCACGGTGCCGTTTGGCAGGGCGGTCGTCGCTGCAAGCCGGAGGGTTCCGCTCTGCACCGTCACCTGACCGGTGAGCGTGTTTGTCCCGCGAAGAACCAGCATGCCGGGACCGGCCTTGAGCAGGCCGGAGGTGCCGGTGAGCGTCGTCGCCACCGCGGCCGTGGACGTGGCCGACACCGAGATGATCGGCTGGTTGCCGTACGTGCCGGTCCGAATCGCGAGCGTGCCACCCGTGAGCGTGGTCATGGCGGAGCGAAACTCCAGCCCTTCCGACGCTTCGAGGCTTCCGGACACGGTGACTGTGCTCGACGAGCCACTGAATACGCCATGGGATGCGCTGGTCCATGCGCGGCGACTGGTGCCACTGAGCCACGTGGTCGAGGTGCCGCTCCACGTGCCCGTGCCGCCACCGACGGTGCCGCTCGTGCTCCAGTTCACGATCGCGGAAACCGGCGTCAGCAAAAACGCCCGGCTCGTGCCGCTGGCGGTCGCGACGCCGACAATCTGCCCTCCGGCCGTGATGCCCGTGGCCTCTTCGAGGATCCAGCCCTCCGCGGACGTGTCGACGGAGGCGTTGAGGTTCCGCATCGTGCCCGACACGGTGACGAACGCGCGATAGACCTCTCCCAGGGGGTCGATGAACGACCCACCGACGACCTGCCCGGAGTTGTTGATGGCCGTCGCGAAACTCGACGGACCGCCAAGCGTGCCCAGGTCGCGCATCGACGTCGATCCCGTGGTGATGAACGCGTGGTCGTTGCCCAAACCGTTCGTGGAAAAGCCGACGATCTGGCCGACGTCATTGATCGCCAGCGCCTCGGCATTCCCGCCCCCCAGATGGCCAAGCCCCTTCACCGAACTGCCCGTGGAGAACCATGCGAAGGAGTTGGCAAACGTGTCGTCGTAGGCGACGCCCACCACCTGGCCCGAGGCGTTGATGGAGTAGCCGTACGACCAGGGCTTGCTGATCCCGGCCTGCACGAGAGCCCCGAGATCGGTCATGGTGCCGCTGTTCCAGACGAACGCCCGGTCGGTGCCCGCGGCGTTCGCCGAGTAGCCCGTCACTCGGCCGGAGGGATTCACCGCGTAGGCATCGCTGTAGGTACCGCCGGGCAGCGTGCCCAGGCTCCTCATCTGGCGGTTGCCAACGACGCCATTGGTGCCACCCTGGGTCCAGAGAAAGGCCAGCGAGGAACCCGACGACGTCAGGGAGTTGCCCACGACCTGCGGAACGCCGAGCGCGGTGTTGAAGCCGATGCCGCGGGTCTGCGTCTCGAGGCCGCCCAGCGTACCCAGCGACGTGGACACCCCCGATGCCCAGAGCGAACCCCGCGGCGTGCCGGCCAAGGGATTCGTCACCGCCACGCGGCCGCCGGTGGTCACGCCGGTGGGTCCGCCGCCGCTGCCGCTGATGACGCCGACGTCGATCAGGGTGTACGACACCTGCGCCGTCGCAGGCAGCGCGCTCCCGACGAGGATGATCACAGCCACCACGGGCGCGAGACGAAGGGACATGCCCCAAGCCCTCAGCCGAGGATCGACCGCCGCCGGGCGCGATAGTCCCAGACGACGAACCGCTCCAGCTCCTTGCCCGCCGGAAAGAATACCCTGCCGCGGGCCGCCTCCGCGAGCCGGTAGGCGAACTGGATGTCGTCGCGCGACTGGGACCAGCCCGCGAGCAGGAACACGTTGACGGTGATGCCCTCCCGGCGGCAGAGTTCGGCCTCGCGGAGGGTCGCCTCCTCGGTGCGTCGATGGGGCGGATAGAGCAGGTAGAGCTGGCTGCCCTCGAAGTGCGCCGTCGGCAGCCCGTCGGTGATCACGATCACCTGCCGGTTGGGCGTGTCCTGGCGGGCAAGGTGCTGCCGCGAGAGGGCGAGGGCGTGCTGGATGTTGGTGAAGTGCGGCGGCACGTCGGCCTCGCTGATCGCCGGATCGGCCATGTCGGCCCGCAGCCGGACCACCGAGTCGAAGATGGTGACGGGCTTGGGCATCAGGGCCACGATCTCGCCCGGCGGCCGCGGCCGGGCGAACGACGCCATCTCGATGAACTGGAGATAGTCCCCGGGATACTCCCGGAGCACGAGGCCCTGGAGAGCCAGCGCCATCCGCTTCACGCTGACGTGCAGGCCGCCGTATCGCATCGAGCCGCTCATGTCGAGCACCACGGTGGTCGCGCACTTCGGCCGGTTGAGCGTGCGATGGACCTCGATGTCGCGTGGCTCGAGCCGCAGCGGGCCCCCGGGACGCACGCCGCGGGCCTCCGCAGCGCCCGCCCGCCGCAGCAGCGCGTTGACGAGCGAGCCGGGGATGTCCATGTGGGCCACCGAGTCGCCGAACTCGTACGGCCGCGTGGGCACCGTCTCGACCGCCCCCTCCCCGCGAACGTCCCCCTCGTGCCGGCCCGTCCGCGACGGGTCGAGGTCGGCGAAGATCCGCTCCAGGAGCTTGCCCTGGAAGATCCGCAGCGCCTGCGGGGTGAGTTCGTAGCCCCGCTTCGTCTTCTGGAGCCCCTGCTCGGCAGCCAGCCGCTCCAGCGCCTCGCGGACCTGCCGCCGCAGCAGGTCGAGTTCGTCGCGCTCTCCCTGCTCGAGGTAGTGCCCCAGCGCCTCCATGTCGAGCAGCGCGACCTTCGCCGTCGTGCGGGCCTCCTCGACCTGCCGGAGCAGCTCCTCGATCTCCTCCAGCCGCTCCTTCACGATCAGCGCCTCGTCGACCCCGAGCTTCTCCCGGCCGCTGAAGGTCCACCGGGCGGCAAGCTCGTCGATCTGGTAGACCTCGCCCAGCCGGTCGACGAGCCCCGCCAGATCCGCGGCGAACGGGGATTGATCGTCGTCCTGCGCGTACCACAGCCGCTCCAGATGCCGGAGCTGCTCCTCGCGAACCGCCTTGGCGAGCCCCTCGCGAAACCGCGCCGGAGGCCGCGCCCGTTGGGCGGCGTCGCGAAACCGCCGCCGCGCCCGCGTGCGAACGGAATCGGTCTCATAGGTCTCGAGAATCTTCCGCCGCGCCTCCTCGAGCCGCCGGCGGATGGAATCGAGCGACGGCCCCAGGCCGCGGATCTGCTCCGGGTCGAGCATTACCGCCTCTGCGAGCTGCTCCTCGGTGAGTTCGGCGGCGTCGCCGAATTCGAGCAGGTGCTCGATCGCCGGCGTGACGAGGTCCGCTGCCGGGGGCCGCGGCGGCGGAATCCGCGCCGGATCGTACCGCTGGTACGTGTGCACGATGCCGCCGAGCGTGTCGCGACTGGGCATGGGTCAGCGAAAGCCCCCGGTGTCGTAGACGGTGCGGCCATGGGCCTGGATGCGGCTGATCCGCTCGGTGGCGTAGAGACCGGCGAGCACGAACTCGATGCAGCACGCCCGCACGGCCGCATCCCGGGCGGCGTTCACCTCGAAGGCCTTCTCCCACACGGCCGGCACCTCGGCCACGAGGGCCTCGTAGGCGGCGCTCGGCACGGTGTCGCCCACCTCGACCTTCGCGCCCTGGCGGAACGCGGCCGCGATCTCGGCAAGGCCGTGCTCCTCGACGTACTCCTCGAACACCGTCGCGATCGCCTCCGCCACGACCGCGTCGAGCACCAGCCGCTCCGTCATCTGGTGGCTCCCCATCAGGTCGAGCTCGAGCTTGCCGAGGCTCGACGTGGCGAGGTGCCCGAGGTCGCTGATCCGGGGCACGGCCGGCCGTTCGCCGAGGCGCACCGCCCGCTGCCGGGCGCTCGCCACCATCGTCTCGTAGTTGGCGATCGAGAACCTGGCGCTCACGCCCGACTGCTGGTCGATGAACTTGCTCTTCCGGGCGGCGATCGTCACCTGCTCGAGCACCTGCTTCATGAAGTGGGGCACGACCACCGGCCAGGCGCCGCCGAGGTCGATGCCGGCCTCCTGCTCGGCCACCTGGATGCCGAGCTCCCGCTCCCGGGGATAGTGGGTGTGGATCACGGCCCCGATCCGGTCCTTGAGCTGCGGGATCACCTTCCCGGACCGGTTGTAGGTGGAGGGATTCGCCGAGAAGAGCAGCATCGCGTCGATGTCGAACTTCACCGGGTAGCCCCGGATCTGCACGTCGCGCTCCTCGAGAATGTTGAACATTCCCACCTGCACGAGCTCGTCGAGCTCGGGCAGTTCGTTCATCGCGAAGATTCCGCGGTGCATCCGCGGGATCAGGCCGAGGTGGAGGGCCTCCTCGCTCGCCATGCTCGTGCCGGCGGCGAGCTTCGCGGGGTCGATCTCGCCGATGATGTCGGCGAACTTGGTGCCGGGGGCCAGTCGCTCCGCATAGCGTTCGCTCCGCGGCCACCAGGCGATCGGCACGTCCGCCGGATCCCGCGACGCCACGAGCCGGCGGCCGGCCGCGGTGATCGGCGCGAAGGGATCGTCGTGCACCGGAATGGCGGGATCGTCGAGGTAGGGCAGGTGCTCGTCGAGGAACCTCACGAGGAGCCGCATCAGCCGGCTCTTCGCCTGCCCCTTCTCGCCGAGAAACAGCATGTCGTGGCCGGCGATCAGGGAGATGCTGATCTCGGGAATCACGGTGTCGTCGTAGCCGACGATGCCCGGGAAGAGCTCGTCGCCGGCCTGCAGCATCCGCAGGAAGTTCTCGCGCACCTCGTCCTTGACGCTCCGGCTCCGCCAGCCGGACGCCTGCAAGCCCGCGAGCGTGCCGGGCAGGGAATGGGTGCTCATGCGTGGGGCCTCCGGCGAAACGGATGATTCTACGCCCCAAGCCCGAGGAGGCCCACGTTCCGGTGGCGCGGCCGACCACCCGGACAGGTTTTCCAGCCGAAAGGAGCCGCGGGCTGCACGCCTGCGGCTCCAAGAGAAGCCCGCAGCTCCTGGAGAAGCCCGCAGCGTCAGTATGCCGCGTCGCCTTTCGCCGGCCCGCCGTCGAGGATCGCCGCGGCGTCGCCCACGCCGATCCGCGTGCAGCCCATGTCGAGGTAGCGGACGGCGTCGTCCCAGGTGCGGATTCCGCCCGAGGCCTTCACCTGCAGCCTGCCGCCGACCGTGTCGAGCATCACCCGCACCGCCTCGGGTGTGGCGCCCGTGGAACCGCCGGCCTTCAGGCCGAAGCCGGTCGACGTCTTCACGAAGTCGGCACCGGCCGATTCGGCGATCCGGCAGGCGGTGGCGATCTGTGCGGGGGCGAGGTAGCAGGTCTCGAGGATCACCTTCACCGCCACGCGATGCGGCCTCGCCTCGGCGACCACCGCGGCGATGTCGGCGTGGACCGTTGCCTCGTCGCCAGACTGCAGCGCCCCCACGTTCATCACCATGTCGAGTTCCCGGGCCCCGTCCGCGATCGCCAGCCGCGATTCCAGGGCCTTCACCTCGGAGCGCTGGGCCCCGTGCGGAAACCCGATCACGGCGGCCACCACCACCGGACTGCCGGCGACGAGCGGCGCCGCGGCCGAGACGTCGCACGACCGCACGCACAGGCAGCCCACGCCGCGGGCCACGCACATCGCGGCGTGCTGCGCCAGATCGCCGCGGGAATACTCCGGCTTGAGGACGGCGTGGTCGAGGGTCTTGGCGACGTCGGCGACGGTGCGGGATGCCATGCTGGTGGTCTCCACATGCGGAGGTGAGGAAGCGATCACGATCCGCCGGCGAGACGCACGAGGGCGGCGATGCCGCGATCGAGCGTCCGCTCGCTGACGGTGTAGGCGATGCGGAAGTGGGTGTCGGCCCGCCCGAACACGCTGCCCGGCACGACGATCAGCTTCTCCTCGGCCGCCGCCCGCTCGGCGAAGGACCTGCCGGATCCCCCCGGGGCCCGCGGGTAGAGGTAGAAGGCGCCGCCGGGCTGCACGAACTCGTAGTGGCCGCGGAGGCCGTCCATGAGCGTGTCCCGCTTGCGACGGCACTCGGCGAGCGGAGCGTCCATCGGGCAGTCGAGCGCGGCCAGCGCCGCCCACTGGCCCGGCTGCGGGGCGCAGACGAAGGTGTACTGCTGCATCATGGTCACCGCGTCGATGACGTGCTTCGGGCCATGGATCCAGCCCACCCGCCAGCCGGTCATGGCGTGCGACTTGGAAAAGCCGTCGATCACCACGACCTGCTCCGAATGCAGGGCAGGGGAGTGGAAGGAGGCGTCGTAGCAGTAGGAGCGATAGAGCTCGTCGCTCACCAGCGTGACCCCGCGCTGCTCCGCGAGCCGCGCGAGATCACGAACCGTCCCGGCATCGGCCACGAAGCCGGTGGGGTTGGCGGGAGTGTTGAGGAGGACCGCCCTCGTGGCCGGAGTGATCGCCGCGGCCACCCGCTCGACGTCGATGCGGAACGACGGCGAGGTGTCGATCGGCACGACCCGCCCTCCGAGAAACTCCACCAGCGGCCGGTACATCACGAACGCCGGCTCGAACACGATCACCTCGTCGCCGGGGTCGACGAGGGCCATCAGCGCCAGCACGAGCGCCCCGCTCGACCCGCTCGTCACGCACAGCCGCCGGTCGGGCTGGCCCGTCTCCCGGCGGGCCTCCGCCTCGAGCCGCTCGCGGAGCGCGGGGATGCCCTGCGTGGGCGTGTAGCCGTTGCGCCCCGCATCGGTCGCCGCCTTGGCGGCCTCCCGGGCCGCCGGGGGCATCTCGAAATCGGGCTGGCCTATCGAGAGGTTGATCGGATCGTCGAGCCGGGCCGCGAGATCGAAGGCCTTGCGGATGCCCGACGAGTCGAAGGCGGCCGCCCGCCGCGACACACTCCACCGCGGCCGTCCGATCCCGTCAGGCAGGCTCATGGTGCTCGGCCCGCCGTTCAGCCGCCGTCCTTGAAGAGTTCGGCGAGCCGTTCGCCGAGCCGCTCGCCCCGGGCGTTGAGCGTGATCACGTTGCCGTCGCGGCCGATGAGGATCAGCTGGGGGATGCCCGAGATCCCGTAGAACTGGGCGACCGGATCCTGCCAGCCCTTGCCGGCATAGATGATCGGCCAGGGGATCTTCTTCTCGGCGACGAAGGCGTCGACCTTGTCCTTCTCCTCGTCGAGGCTGATGCCGATCACCTCGAAGCCCTTGGCGTGGTACTTCTCGTACTGCTCGAGCATGGTGGGGATCTCGGCGACGCACGGCCCGCACCAGGTGGCCCAGAAGTCGACGAGCACCACCTTCCCGGCGAGCGACTTCAGGTCGAACGGCCGGCCGTCGAGCAGGTCGCCCTTGATGTCCATCGGCTTGCCCGGCAGGTCGAGCAGCCGGATCTTGCCCGCGAAACTGGCGCCCAGTTCCTTGATGCGGGCGTCGGGGCTGGCGTCGAGGATGGGTCCCAGCGTCCGCAGCGCGTCGGCGGCCACCTGCTCGCCGCCGGGAATCTGCTCCAGCGCACCGCACAGCTGCATCACCAGCATCGCCGTCTTCTGATCGCCGGGAGCCGACTTCATCAGCGCGGCCGCCCGGGTGACGAGCGCCGGGGCGGCGTCGAACTTCTCCGTCGCGAACATCTTCTGGGCGTCGGCCGCGATCTGCAGCCGCTTCGCCTCCATCGCCAGTTCCGGCACGGGGCTCGTGGCCAGCGTGGCGGCGAAGGCGTTCATCTCCTCGCCGGCCTGCTCGTCGCCGAACTGGGTGAGCCTGGTGAGACCCTCCAGTTTGAGCGAGGCGGCCTTGGCGTAGAGCGGATCCGCCGGCTGCACCACCGCGAGGATCTTGTCGGCGGCCTGCACCGACACCGCGGCCACGCCGCGAAGATAGTTCAGCGCCTCCTCCCGCGACGTGGGCTGCGCCTTCGGAGGCATCAGCCCGCGGACGAACTCGAGGAGCTGCTCGGGCGTGCCCTCCGGCAGCGGCGGCACCACGAGCCCGTCGGCGGCCGGTTCGGCGGTGGCGGCCGGCTGCAACGCGGCGGCCGGGAGGGCAGCCAGCACGGCGACGAGCCCCGCGAGCAGGGCGCTCGACCGAAGGGCGGACGACAGCCGGGCGGACGGGCGGGAGCGGACGTGGTGCGACATGGATTCCTCGGAGGCGAAAATGGGGCGCGGAAGCCCTGGACTCGAGCCGGGATGGTACCCGCGTGCCGTCGCGGGCGGCAACCGCCGGGACGGATTCACTTCACGATGGTGCGGAACCGCACGAAACCGCTCTCGCCGGGACGCAGCGTGTCCTCGATCCGCCACGTGAGCACCGTGGAGCCATCGTCTCCCGTCTCCGTCTCGAACCACGCGGGCAGGCTGGCCGCCGCGGAGTCGGGCACGAACTGCAGCCGCGTGGGCAGGGCGTCGGCGAGCACGATCCCCGTGAGCGGGCGATCGCCCGAGTTGAGCATCACGATCGTGAAGTCGAGTTCCTCTCCCTCCCGGGCCGTGTCGGTGCCGGCCCGTTTGCAGAGCGTGAGTTCGGCGCGGCCGGGCTCCTCGAAACGAAGGGTGGCCGTCCCGCGGTCGGCCGCGACGACCTCCGCCGACCGTTCGCCGAGGAGCACGTTGGCCGCCTTGATGCAGGTCCACGCGATCGGCACGTCGAAGCCGACCTTGATGAGCGGCCGCTGCCGGCGGCGTTCGAGTTCCGGCGACTGCTCCGCGACCCGCTCGACGGGACCGGCGACGCCGTCGTCCTCGTGCGGCACGGCGCCCTGGTCGACGGCGAGCGGCCCGAGCCGGTCCTGCATGGCCACGCCCGGCAGCCCCTTGCGGGCGGTCTCGAGGGCCACGGTCTGCACCTTGCCGCAGATCGGCTGACGCAGTTCCTCGAGGTCGACCGCCGCGTCGGCGGCTGATTCCCGTGGTCCCTCCGGCTGCGAGCCTTCGAGCGGTCGCGTCACCTCGCGGACGGCCCCGAACCGCGGTGCATAGACGCAGGCGCAGTTGGAGGCGACGATCCGCACGCCGGAGGCGTCGGGCATCTCGTCGGCGGCCCGATAGCGGGCCACCGTGTCGCCCGCCGTGAGGTGGCCGAGCCTGTCGTTGCCGACGGCGATCGCCGGCCGCAGATGATCACCGCCGTCGCACACGAGATACGGACCGACGACCGGCGGGGGAGCATCGGCCATAAGGCACGCGGCGGGCGAACAGGCCGAACCGCACCCGCCGGGCTCGCAGGCACCATCGGCGCACGGACCTGCGATCGCGAAGTCCCGGCAGCCGGGTCCGCCGATGCGGGGCAGGGGAGGGCAGGGGGTCTCCAGTCCGGTCCGCGCCACCCGGGCATCGCGGTGCGTGGTCGCTGGAACCCGCCGCACCTCGCGTTCCCAGTCGGCTGCCGACAGCCTGACCCCGGCTGGAGAGACGGTCGCATCGACTGCGGCGGCGGCTGGTTCAGCGCCCGTCACATCCGCTGCGGGCGTCGCCGGACCGGCGGGATCGACGGCATCGATCGCCTGCGACACCGCGGCGGTGCCCAGGATCGCGGAACTGGGAATCCCCCGGCACGAGGCGAGCGACACGGCGGCCGTGGCGATGGCCGCGATCCGCAGCCAGCGAAACCGGATCGGGGCCGGCCCCGGCACGGCGGCGCGGCGATCCATCGCCTGACGCCGTGTCATGGCTGGCTCCCATGCGAGGGCAGTCGGTTGCCGATGATCACCTCCGCGACGGGATCGCCGAGCGTGCGGGCCACCTCGAGGGCGTCGTCGCCGGGCTTCACGTCGAACCACCCGCCGGGCACGGGATCGGGACGCTCCGACTCGCACGACGCGTAGACCACCCGACGCACGTGGCCGCCGGTGGCGGCGGCTTCGAGGTCGTCATCGTCGATCGCCACCTGCACCGGAAACCGCCATGCCATGCCGGGCGGCGGCGCGAGCTTCGCGAGCACGCGGATCGACGGAAAGAGTTCCTCGCCCTCTCGGCCCGGCAGCCCGCCAAGACGCAGACGATAGGGCTGCCCCACCACCAGGCCGATCCGCAGCGGACCCGCCCGGAGCGGCGACCAGCCCTCGGCGGTCTCGACCGCGAGCAGCAGGCCCTCCGGCCCCCGGATCTCCACCGGCTGCACGTGGTCGGGAAGCACCGTTTCCGGACGGGGACCGGGCTGTGGCCGCCCTGGGGCGCCAATCGCTCCCGGTCGTGAGGTGTTGGCGAATGTGCCCGCCGTAGTCGCCGCGTCAGCCCGACGGATGAAACCCGTCGAGGATGACGAGACGAGGACGGCGGTCGCCAGCAGCCCGCGGGCAAGCCACAGCACGGTCCCGGTCCGGAAAGGTCGGTTGCTCCTCATCACTCCAGCGGCTCCGGCGGGCACGCGGCGTCGCCGGCCATCCCGCCGTGCCCGTGCAGCATCCGGGCGCCCGCTTCGAGGGCGTCGGGGTCGGCCCCGCCGTTGTCCACCCACCGCGTGCGATCCTCGCGGGGCTGCTTGAGGTGGATGTGCGGCACGTCGTGCCGCTCGAGCACATACGCGTGCTTGGCGGGCTTCGGATAACTCAGGCCGGGGTATTCCTGCACGTGCAGGCCGACCTGCCGCGACGGAGGCGGAATGTGCATCTTGGTGTGGTTGGTGATCGTGTGCTTCTGCAGGCCGGCGGGCACGCCGAGCGGCACATGGGCCGGCCCCGGCAGGCCGATCGGCGTGCCGACGTAGGGCATGCCGTACTGCGGCGCCGTCATGCCCGCGACGAAGGCGGGCGGAAGCTGCGACGCATCGCCGCCGCAGGGCATGCCCAGGGGAGCCGCGAAGCCGGAGGGCGTGGCCGTGCCGGCGCCGCCTCCGCCACCACCGCCCGCGGCGGCGAGGCCGCCGGTGACTGCAGCCGACGTGCCGGGCGACTCCAGATCCTTGTTGCCGATGCGAATGATCGCGAGGATCGAACCTCGGCGGTCGGCCTCGACGACCGGATCGCAGCCGGGATCGAGCCGCGTGCTGACGAGCGTTTCCACGCCGGCGACGGCCAGTTCCTGGTAGTCGGGATCGGGAAGGTAGACGACCTTGGTGACGAAGTTGCCGCTCGTCACCTGGTCGAGATCCTCCTCGGTGAGCTGGAAGGGGACCGCATTGTGGGCCAGGTACGCGGCCGTCCGCGGCGTCACCGGCGCCACTTCGAGCGACGGGTAGAGTTCGACCCCCTCGCGGCCCGGGATGTCCGTGACCTTGATCCGATAGATCGCCCCCTGGGGGAAGTCGTAGCGGCCCGGGGTCACGAGCGGTTCGGAGTCGAACCCGCCGCCCTCCGTGACGTCCCAGCGAACCTGCATGCCGTCGGGACCGACGAAGCCGATCTGCGAGGTGGGCGCGGTGCCGTACACGCCGGACATGCCACCACCACCGCCCCCACCTGCGCCACCACCACCACCGCCGGCACCGGCAGCGTCGAGGGCCGCCTCATAGGACGCCGGCGTGATGATGCCAGGTCCGGGACCTTCGACACCCGGCCCCGGGTGGTGAAGCATCGCTGCCGGCGGCAGCACGTTGGTGTGCGGCGTGGCGACCGGCCGGATCTGGGCGAGACCGGTGAACGGCGAGTTCGCCGGAATCGTGCAGCCCGTGAGCGTGGCGGCCAGCGACATGCCGACGAAGCCCCGCAGACGTCGCGTTCGCATTGCAGTCCCTCCGAAATCCAAGGCCGTGAATCCAGGGCCGTGCGCATCGTGCGACCGCGTGGAGAGCGGTCGATCCGGCATGGGCCGAACCGTTCCGGTTCCCTACACTCCCCGCCCAGGCACGGCGGAGGAGGACGGCCGCGGTCGGTCCATCCCCGCTGGTTGTTTCGACGTTCCCCCGGTCGTTTCTTTGGCAAAACCGACAGAGTCACCCCGACCGTGACGATCCGCGCATCCACCAGAACCCCCAGGCTCCGCCTTCTCCCGGCTGTCGCCGCGTGCCTTGCCGTCGCCGCCGCCGGCCGAACCGGGCCGGTGGCCGCCGATCCCGCCGGCACGAGCGTCTACCACCGCCAGGCTCCTGCAGACTCAGGAGCACCGGCAGCTACGCCCGCCGCTCCGGGGGCCGTCTCTGATCCGGCCGGGCAACCCGCCGCCCCGATCGAGGACGCGGCCGCCCAGGCGGAGAGGATCGTGCTCAGTTCTCTCGCCATGATCGCGCGGGCGGAGTCGTTCACCGTGAAGTTCCGGCAGAAGGCCAGATTCGACAGCCGCGTGCTGGTGGGCACGGGCCGGTACGTGCAGGCGGGGCAGGGGGAGGATCAACGCTTCCGCTTCGACTCGACGCTCGTCGGAGACACCGAAACCTTCGAGTTCACGGAGGTGTCGGACGGCCTCTTCTGTTGGACGCACCGGCATAACGGCGAGGAGCCGGCGACGCTGCAGCGGGTCGACGTGAGGCGGGTGCGGGGCAGGCTCGCCGAACTCAAGGCCGTCGATGCTGCCGACGGGGCCTGCTACCTCGGCGGGCTGCAGCGGATGATCCGGCTGATGCGGCACTGGTTCCGGTTCTCGAAGGCCACGCCGGCCGACCTCGACGGGCACCCGGTCTGGATCGTCGAGGGCCGCTGGTGTGCCGACTTCCTGCCGATCGCCGTGCCGCAGGTGAAGCATCGCGCGGCCGCGGAGGGAGGCATCCGGCCGCTGGACATGCCCGACGGCGTGCCCTGGGAGGTGCGGATCGCCTTCGGCCGCAACGACCTCGTGCCCCGGCGGTTTGAATGGCTGGCGATCCCGGGGCCGCGGCCGGTCGCCGACGGCCCACTCGAGCCGATCGCGGTGATGGATTTCCACGACGCCGAGATCGACGGTCCGGTGGATCCCACGCTGTTCTTCTACCAGCCCGCGACCGCCGGGCTGATCGACGTCACGGAGATGACGGTCGCCGGCCTGGGCCTGATGCGGTGACGCCCGGCCAGCCCGCAGCCACGAGCCTGGCCGCCGCATCGATGGCCGCCAGCATGCTCGCGGGATCGGCGCGACCCGTGGCCACGATGTCGAACCCCGTGCCGTGCGCCACGCTCGTCCGCACCAGCGGCAGCCCGAGCGTGATATTGACGGCCCGATGCATGCCGAGCAGCTTCACGGGAATGTGCCCCTGGTCGTGATAGAGGGCGACCACGCCGTCGAACTCACCGCGGCTGGCCCGCAGGAAGAGCGTGTCTGCGGGCAACGGTCCCACCGCCGCGATGCCCGCCGCCGTCAGGGCCTCGACGGCCGGCGCCACCACGTCGGCCTCCTCGGTGCCGAACAGCCCGCCCTCGCCGCCGTGCGGGTTGAGCGCCGCGACCGCCAGCCGCGGCTGGCGGCCGAGGAGCGCCGCCAGCAGTGCCGCCAGCCGGCGGCCGGCGGCCTCGATCGCCGGAGTCGAGAGTCGCGCAAGCGCCGTCCGCAGCGATTCGTGGAGCGTGGCGTGCACGACGCCGAGCCCCGTCCCGAGCCCGAGCCCCGTCCCGGCGGCGGCCGGCAGCCAGAGCATCATCGAGGCTGCGTCATCGGGCAGGCCGCAGCAGCGGGCGAGCAACTCGGTGTGGCCCGGCACGTCGTAGCCGGCGGCGTGCAGCGCCTCCTTGTGCAACGGCCCGGTGACGATCGCGGCCGCCGTGGCCGCCCGCGTCGCGGCGAAGGCAGCCTCCACGGCGCGGACCGCCGCCCGGCCCCCGGCAGCCGAGATCTCGCCGAGCCGTGGCGTGGCGTCGATCGGCCCGCCCCCGGGATCGACCACGAAGAGTGTCTCAGGCCGGGAGCGGCGGCCCTCGCCCCATGACACCCGCTCGATCGCCAGCCTCGGCATGCCGCGACGGTGCGCGAGCACCGTGGCCACCATCTCGGGATCGGCCACGAGGCGCAGGGTCGCTCGCGCGTGGGCGGCGGCGTCGGCCCAGGCGAGGCAGGCCACTTCCGGACCGATGCCGGCGGGGTCGCCGCAGGTGACGGCCACGACGGGAACGGACGGCGGGTGCGGGTCTGGCGGGGGTGTCATGGTGTCGCGGAGCCTCGACAGCCTATAACGCCCCGACGTCGCCCGCACGATTCCGTGACGGCCTGCGGCTCACGGCTCGAGAGACCCCGGCGGTTGGATGCGATGGAGCAGGTGTTCACTCGGGCTGCGCTGTTCGCGGTGGTGCTGCTGGCGGCGACGGCCTGCCTGGGCCTGTGGCTCGGCGACCTGCACGGCGTGACCGATCCCGCGGTGCTCCGCTGGGGCACGGTGCACCGCCTCACCGGCGTGCTCGCGGCGCTGGCCGTGGTGCTCGTCAACAGCCTCACGGTCACCTACTTCATCGGCACGGGACGCTGGTGCCGGGAAGTGGTCGAAGCCTACGGCCTCGACCGGTCGCTGGTGGCCCGGAGCGCGGCGCTCAAGCGGTCGGCGTTTCCGTTCGCGCTCGCCGGCATGCTCGCGGTGGTGGCGATCGTGGCCCTCGGTGGCGCCGCCGACCCGGCAGCGGGGCGGAAGGGGAGCGACGCGTGGGTCACCTGGCACCTTGTCGGCGGGCTCGGGCTGGCGGCGGCGATCGCCGCCTGCTTCCAGGCCCAGCTCGGCCCGATCCGAGGCCAGCACGCCCTGATCGACGACGTCATGACGGAGGTTCGCCGGGAGCGGGTCGCCCGCGGTCTGGATGTGGACCCCGGGACGCCGGCTGCTCAGGGCTGAGCGGCATGGGCATGTGCCGCATGCGCGTGTGACGACCGCTCCAGCACGGTGATGCCCCACGCCAGCGCCAGGCCCAGGGCGAGCGTCGTCGAGAGCAGCACGCGGTCGTGGCTGTGGAACTGGACCTCCGGCAGCAGGTCGGCCGCGGCGATGCAGATGAAGGCGCCGGCAGCGACCGCCATGGCGATCCCGAGCACGGCCTCCTGGCGGCCACCCGCGAACGGCAGGCTGGCGAGGAACGCCGCGGCACCGAGCGGCACGATGGCCGCGTAGGCGACGTTGACCAGCGTCCGCAGCCGGGGCGACGCCCCCGCATCGACCATCAGCATGGCGATGATCCCGGCGTCGAGCGGCTTGTGCAGCAGGATCGCCAGGAACGTGGCCAGGCCCGCAAGCATGCCGGCACCGTGCTCCGCGTCTGCCCGCACGCTCGCGGCCAGCGCCGCCCCGTCGGCGAGCGAGTGCAAGGCCAGGCCGGCAAAGGCGCCGCACCAGGCCCACGAGCCGGAACGCCCGGCGATTTCGTGCACTCGGCCGTGGTCGTGGCCGGCCCCGTGGCCGTGATCGTGGTCGTGGGTGCAGCAGCCATCGTCGGGCGAGTGATGGGCGTGGGCGTGAAAGGCCCGCTCCAGCAGGAACATCATGAAGAATCCCGCCAGCACCCAGCGCATCGTCGCATCGAGGTCGCGGTCGAGCTGCAGCCAGGCATGCGGCAGCAGGTGCAGCATGCCCACCCCGAGGAGCAGGCCGCCGGTGAGCGAGAGGAGCACCTGCATCGGCCGGTGCCCGAGCCTGGCCAGGGCCACCGACGACCCTCCCGCGAACGCCGCCCCGGCGATCAGCGCCAGGGCGATCGTGAGGGTGATCGCCGCGGTGGCGTCGGGCAGCGCGGCGGCGAGAACACAGGAGCGCATGATGGGCATCCGCTGATGGCCGAACGGGCTCCGACCGCGGGATGCCGCTACCGCCGGAACTGGTACGGCTGCTGGTAGGTCTGCTGATACTGCGGCTGGTACGTCGGCTGGTAGGTGTGCGTGGCGTGCTGCATCTGCTGGCGAATGCTCGCCATCCGCTCGGTGCGGTGGGCGTCGCCCGCGGCGATCGCGCCCAGGAGCACGACGATCCCGTAGGCGGCGAGCGTGGGCCAGAGATCCGGTCCGGTGAACTTCAGCGCCGTCCCGAACGACTTCTTCACCTTGGGCCCGAACAGACCCTGCCGCACGGCCCAGATCTCATCGAGCACGAGGTGCGAGAGGAAGCCCAGCACGACCGCTCCGGCGATGAAGTAGCGGTGCAACGGCTCCGCCGACACGAAGGCCAGAAACGCGAACTGACCGGCGATGGCGGCCGCGGGCACGCTGTGAAGCATCCCGCGGTGCTTCGAATAGTTTTCGAGGATCCAGGTGAGGCCAAACCGCACCACCCCATAGATGGCGGCCGCCGCGAGGATCATGCCCTCGAGCGGCAGCCCCCACTGCTGAAACCGCTGGATCATCAGCATGGGAACGATGGCTGCCGCGCAGGCCGCCGTCTCGCGGAGTTGGACGCCCTCACCGTTGTCGAGATCGGGCAGCATTCCCGACGCGGCACAAAGGCCGGCGCCCAGCGCCGCCGTCAGTGGCGGCATCCCGCCCAGATACCAGGCCGCCGTGCCGTAGCCCGCACCGACGATGGACGACCCGATGATGTGCGCTCGGAAGCCGGGCACGGCGCCGTTCCCTGCAAGGATCCCCCTGGCCCGGACTCCATTCCGGACCATGCAGACTCTCGTTCCCTATCGACCGTCGCCCTGAAAAGCGTCAGCCGACGCGGCGGCGCATCCCCTGCCCGGCCAAATACATACGAACGGCCTGGCTCGTTCCCCACCGTCAGGCTCACACCGGCGAGCCGGCAGCTGAGAAGCCAGGAAAGACAGCGAAACCTCGAGGCCTCCAGCACCAACTCGACGAAGACGCAACCCGGCATTCTGGGGCTTCTGGAGAAGATGGGTCGCGTGCGAAGATTATTCGTTCGTCGGCGCGAACCGGCGGCATCTGGGCTTCGTTGGAGATCAATCCACACCTAGACTCCCCGCCCCTCGCTCTGGAGACCTGCCACCGATGGCGATCGAAGGCTACGACCTCGTGATGCTGGGCATCCTCGCGGCAGCTGCCGTGCTCGGCTATTTCAAGGGGATGGTCTGGCAACTGGCGTGGATCGCGGGCATCGCCGTGAGCGGCTTCCTCGCCCTGAGATTCAGCGGCCCCCTTGCCCCGATGTTCGGCCAGCAGGCCCCGTGGAATCGCCTGATCGCGATGCTCGCGATCTACGTGGGCACGTCACTGGCGGTCTGGCTCGTGTTTCGGGTGATTTCCGGGGCGATCAATGCGATCCACCTCTCCGCCTTCGACCACCAGCTTGGCCTGCTGCTCGGCCTCGCCAAGGGGGCGTTGGTCTGCATCGTCGTCACCTTCTTCGCGGTGACCCTCGCCCCCGGCTATCGGGGCCAGATCGTGGCCAGCCGCAGCGGTCGCCTCGTGGCCGAACTGATCATGCGGGCGGACGAACTGCTGCCCCCGAACGTGGTCGAGCCGGTGCAGCCCTTCGTGAAGCAGTTCGAGGATCAGTTCCGGTTGCCGGCGGCCGGCAGCAACCCTCCGGCCCCGACGGCCGTCGCCCAGCCGCAGCCATCCGCTTTGAAGGCGATCTGGGAGAGCATGACCACGGCGAGCGCGTGGACGAACCAGGGAGCAGTTCCTGCAGGAGCGGTCCCTGCAGGAGCAGGGCCGGGGCAGGGGGGCCAGGCGATGCCCGTCGGCTTCACGGCACCCTCGGCCTGGGGCGGACCGCCGCCGATGCCGGCGGCGCCGGTGCAACCCGCACGACCTGCGACCAGCGGTTTCCCGAACCGGCCCGCGTTTCCAGCGCCTCAGCCGGCCCCCGGTCAGTTCCCCGTCGGCGCGCAGTCACCGATCTCCATCCGCTGACCACGTGGGGTCGGCATCACGGCGTCAACGTGCGCGACGCGAACCTGGTCGAACGCGCCCGCTTGAACGTGCCCGGCCGCGGAGAAGCTCGCCGTCCACCGTGGCTGCGACCCGTTCCACACCCGGTCGTGCACCACGCACCACGAGCAGGAGGGCAGAAAGCGTCCGGGGCCTGGAAACAAGGCCCAAACAACCCCTCGATCCGGACATAAGAGACATTATCGGACGTTGGAGAGAGGGGTGATTGCTGGGCGATTTGGCTATTCTCACCGCGTCTCACAGCCCCCTCCCGCCGCCACGCTCGCCGACTTCATGACCGAGCCAAACGACATCGACCACCAAACCGAGCCTCTTCTGCAGGCGCTCAAGGCAGATCGAGCCACCCTTGAAACACTGCTGGAAGAGGCGGACTC
>JBJTQP010000249.1:0-9005 GCA_046075685.1 Planctomycetaceae bacterium
CCCTTCGAGACGCGACAACTCTGTCGCCAGCCGATCGGCCTCCAGCGGCAGGGCGATCGCTGTCATGCCACAACCCAAGTCTCCACCGATGACCGAAGGCAACAAGACGTCACGAGTCGGGATGACGCTGCCGATCATCGAGCCCTCGCCGGGATGGTAGTCAGGCATCAAGGCCACATAGGGCCAGACAAATCCCGACTTCAGCAGCGGCCGAAAGGCCGCTTCGATCATCGCCTTATTGATAGCGCCTTCGGCATCCCAGAGCCGCACGATCGAGCACTCGACCGGCAGATCATAGACATGCTTTTCGTGGTAGCGGAACTGCTTATCCATGTCGCCTCTGCCGCAGCAATTGGGAAACGACCGACAACAAAATCGAGCCAACGTGCCGGAAGCAAGCGGGCACCTCCGCAGCCGCATAGTCGACATAGACGGAATCCACGGGTCCGGTGAACTCAAACGGCAAGTCGCCGTCCCCATAGACCAGAAGCGTCTTGCCCCGAGACGTCAGCGAATACCGGGAAAGAGCCGTGCCCTGTCGCTCACCGCCGCACCGGACGATCCGCTCATACTCGCGCACATCTAGTTGGTCGTGCGGAGCGATCACCAGCGGGTTCACTTCGCGACGCGCTGCAGCCCGTCCCGCGATGACGGTTGAGCGGTCCTTGGAGAACCATGCGCCCTGGTGGTCGGCCAGGAAGACCCGTTGCCAGCCGAAGGCCCACACGCTCCGAAAGAGAGACCCCAGTTCGTTGGGATCTGGCAGGCCCAGCACGAGCACGTCCACGTCGCGATGCGTGAGGGCGGATGTCCGCAGTCGCTTCCGGCCGAGATCCCGCTGCAGCACGTAAAGCACAACGGCCGCCGCCACCGCCACGTTGACGGAACTGATCCCCCGCCCGAACATCGGTATGGAGACGACCTGATCGGCTTTCCTCAGCACGTGGCGGGGGATGCCGGACCGTTCATTCCCCACGATCACGCCCAGTCGCCCCCGCGGGGCCGGATACTCGTACACGTTCCGGCCCGCCGGGATCGCCTCGCAGGCAACCACATGATCAAACCGTTCCCACATCCGCTCGATCTGCGGCCGTGAACCGTCTGTGCCATCGGGGGTGCGGCACGGAGTTTCTTCCTGGGCGAACAGCAATGCAGCCCCCGACATTTCGGCAGCGTTCCGCAGGAGCGGGATGTTCCACTCCCCCTCGATGCCCTGACCGATCAGCGTGAGTGCACTCGCCACCAGGCCGACTCTCCTGTTCCGGATTGTACCCTTTCATTCACCCCCGTGGATCACGACGCGCGACGCCCCATAGCTTCAGTGAAACGACGACCGCTGCCAGCAAACACGAAACACCGCTAAAGTATAAGTCGGCCAATGGCTCCCTCCTGATTTGCCCCGCCAGGCCTGACCCCTGTCATTCGGCGCGCCAAAACCGGCCACGCATCGGCGGCATAGGCTCCCCCCGCCTGCACGATCGAGCCGGATCTCCCTGGCATGCTTCCGCCCGAGTAGGTCACCGACCCGCCGGAGCCGACGTAGTTCGTCGTCCCGGGCGTGGGGTTGAACACGTCGCCCGGCCGGATGTCGAGCGCGGAAGCGTCGACTTCAAACCAGTTGGCGGCCAGGCTGCCTCCGGAGGACCGATCGATGACGGAGTTGTCGTCGATCTCCAGTTTCCCTGCGGACGAGATGGTGCGGCCGTTCGTGCGGATGGTCGCCGGACCACGACGGTACATCCCGATACGAATCACATCGCTGAGCGTGAGATTCCTGTCGAGGGACAGCACCGCCCCACCATCCACGTAGAGTGTTTTTGAGGTCGTATCATTCAGGCCGTAGGTCAAGGTCGCACCTCCACCAAGATTCAGCTGCCCCACCGAATAGGCCCCGCCGTTTTGATTGATCACACCAGGCCCCGTGAGGTCGAGTTGGGAGGTCGTCAGCGTGCCACCCACGAGATTCACGATGCCCCCGGCAGCGGCGAGCGTCTGCGTGTTGGGCGGGGTGCCGTAGGTCGCCGTCGGTCCACCGCGCACAGTGACCGAGTTCACGACGGTCAACGGAGCATTCACGGTCACCGTGCCAACCGTGCGGTACCAGTAGGAGGGGTTCGCATACGGGTTCTGCCTGTCCTCCGCCCGCACAGCCAACCAGTCCCAGGTCGTCGCCGAGTTCACGAGGACCGTCGACTCGTAGACGATGACCTCCTGGGCGGGTGACGCTCCCGAGAGCCCCAGCACCGCACAACCGGCGACAATCATGGCCCGCGGGAACCATGGAGACGAACCGCTCATGTCGAGCCCTCCGCTCATGAAAGAGTGCACGTAAGACGTGGGCGGCGCGAACCCGAAGGCGCGACTGGATGGTCCCCTTATCGGAGTGGTGCCGCGGTTCGTTTTTTAACGGCATCGCAACGCCGAGGTCAACCATCACGATCGCCAGCGCACACCGTCACCAATGCCGCTCGTGGTCCACGCGACCCCTGGGATGACGGGCCCTGGTGCCACGGCCCGGGACCGCCGCGCCTGCCGCCAATTGGGGCCCGGTATCGCCCCTCCGGTCACGACGACGCGGGCGGTGCCGCAGCCAGGGCGTCGTGCGCCAGGGCGATCGCGCCGCACACGCCCGCATCGTCGCCAAGGCCCGGGGGCACGATGAAGTCGTCGATGCCCGGCTCGCCGACGGCCGGCGCCTGCACGTACCCGGCCAGCGTCTCGCGAAACGCCCGCCGCACGCCCGCGAAGAACCGCTCCTCCCCGAGCCGCCCCCCCTTGCGGACGCTGCCGCCAAGCACGATCCGCTGCGGCGAGAGCACGCACGTGAGCGTGGCCAGCGCCTCGCCCATCGAGCGGATCACGGCGGCCCACGCGGGATGCTCCGCGGGCAGGGCCTCGGCTGGGATGCCCGCCCGGGCCGCGATCGCCGGGCCGCTGCAGAGCCCCTCCCAGCAGCGGCCGTGATAGGGGCACGAGCCCACGAAGTCGTCGCCCGCGGCCCGCGGCATCTGGATGTGTCCCATCTCGGGATGCACGAGGCCATGCACCACGCGACCGCCCGCCACGGCCCCGCCGCCGATCCCGGTGCCGACGGTCACGTAGATGAAGTCGTCGAGCCCGCGGGCCGCGCCCCATCGCCCCTCGCCGAGCGCGGCGCCGTTGACGTCGGTGTCGAAGCCCACCGGAATCCCCGGCAGCGCGCGGCGGAGGGGAGCGAGCAGGTCGGTCTGCGCCCAGCCGGGCTTCGGCGTGGTGGTGATGAAGCCGTGGGTCGGTGAGCGGGCGTCGAGATCGACGGGGCCGAACGACGCCACGCCGAGGGCGGCGAGGCGGCCGCGCAGCTGCTGCTGGGCGGTGAACCACGCGGCGATCGCAGCGAGGAGCCTCGCCGGATCGCTGCCGGTATCGAACCGCTCTCGGGCGAGAATGCCGTCACCGGGGCCGGTGCCCACGGCGCACACGAACTTCGTGCCCCCGGCCTCGATGGCGGCCACGAGCGGGGGCGCAGGAGCGGCGAAACCGGTTGTCATGGAGACGTGGCCTCTGCGAGTCAGTGGGCGGCATCATTGAACCGCCCGGCGGCGAATCTGGCGAGCCGGATCATCTCAGAGGGGCCCTTCTCGTCGACTCCGAGCACGCGGACCGCGTCGTGTCGGGATCCATTCCCCTCGTCCAGCCGGAAACAGTCCTGCCGCTCAGGACTCACGTTCCGGCGTTGATCGTCGTCGCAAGGCTCCCCAACGAGGGAAAGCGGCCGTGACGGTCGCGCCGATTCTGCGGCCGCGGATCGAGTTGCGGCGGTCGGACCGTCGATCATTCCCGGTCCGTCGCGCCCGCCATGCGTTCCCCGGCGGCGCTCCCCGCGAGGATCCGTGTTCCGGCCATGCGCACCGCGTTCGTCACGGGCGGCACCGGCTTCATCGGCCGGCATCTCGTCGACACACTGCTCGACCGCGGTGTCGAGGTCCGCTGTCTCGTTCGCGCGCCGCATCGCGCCGCCCACCTGCAGCGCGACGGCATCCGCCTCGTCGCCGGCTCGCTCGCCGACGTGTCCGCCTGGCAGGCCGACCTCGCCGGCTGCGACGCCGTGTTCAACGCGGGCGGCCTCGTCGCCGCGTGCAGCCATGACGAGCTGTTCGCCGTCAACGGCCGGGCGGCCGGTGCGCTTGCCGACGCCTGCGCCGCACAAGGATCGCCGCCGACGCTCGTGCACGTCTCGTCGCTGGCCGCCGCCGGGCCGCCGCCCGTCGGCAAGTCCGTCCGCGACGAGACCGATCCCTTCGCGCCGGTCTCCGCGTACGGCGCCAGCAAGTTGCTCGGCGACGGCGAACTCCGCACGCGGGCCGACCGGCTGCCGGTCACGTGCGTGCAGCCCGGCATCGTGTTCGGCCCGCACGACCGGCAGGTGCTCACGCTCTACCAGATGATCGCCGTCGCCCGCCTCCACCTGCCGATGGGCTTCCGGCCGGTGCCGATGTCGCTGATCCACGTGGCCGACCTCGTCGCGCTCCTGCTGGCGGCCGCCGACCGCGGCGAGCGGATGCAGCCCGCGCGGAGCGACGCGCACGCCTCCAGCGGCGTGTTCCACGCCTGCGACGACCGCGAGCATCCCACCTACGGCGACCTGGGCCGACGGATCGGCCGGGCGATCGGCTGCGGCGTGCTCGTGATGCCGGTGGCCGTGCCGGTGGCCTGGCCGATCGTCAGGATCTCGGCGGCCGTCTCCAACCTGCTCGGCACGCCGAGCATGATCTCCCCCGACAAGCTCCGCGAGGCCACCGCCCGCAGCTGGGCGGCCTCGTCGGCCAAGGCCCGCGTTCAGCTCGGTTTCGCCCCGGCCGCGGGCATCGACGAGCGTCTCCGGCAGACGGGCGACTGGTTCCGGGCCAACGGCCTGCTGTAGGCTCTCCGGGCGTCCGCCGGCGCGTCGTCGCGGGCAACGCCACCGGAGAGCGTGAACGGGATCCACATGGCGTACCTCGTGAGGAGGCGGGCACCATGATGCCTGCGGCGATTCGCGACGCGCTGGGGAGATCCGTCATGCCGCAGCATGCGGTCATGTTGGTGCTGGTCTGGTTCGCGGCGTCCGCATGTGCCGGCGCCGATGCACCACGGTGGAACGTCCTCATGCTGTTCGCCGACGACTGGGGCCGCTACGCCTCGTGCTACCGCGGCCTCGACGGCCGCCCTGGCCTCAACGACGTTGTCTCCACGCCGGCGATCGACCGCCTCGCCCGCGAGGGCGTGCTGTTCCGCCACGCCTTCGTGAGCGCCCCGTCGTGCACGCCCTGCCGGTCGGCGCTCCTCACCGGCAGGCACTTCTTTCAGTG
Source organism: Planctomycetaceae bacterium (assembly GCA_046075685.1). Taxonomy (GTDB): domain Bacteria; phylum Planctomycetota; class Planctomycetia; order Pirellulales; family UBA1268; genus QWPN01. The sequence continues at coordinate 5,331 of JBJTQP010000249.1, forward strand.
CGGCCGCGGGGCGATCCTCCGCAACGCGGTCTGGGACGACTCCATCGCGGCGTTCCCGCTGCTGCTCGAGGAGGCCGGTTACCGGATCGGCAAGTCGTACAAGGTGTGGAGCCCGGGTCAGCCGCCCGACGCCCCGATCGGCGGCCAGCGGCGGGCCTTCGAGCAGGAGGGGAGGCTCCCCAACGACTTCTCCGAGCAGGCCACGAAGCTGGTCGCCGGCGGGCAGACGGTGGCGGAGGCCCGTGCGGCGATCGTGGCCCAGATCCGCGACAACTTCCGCCGATTTCTCGACGAGGGGGGCGATGCGCCGTGGCTCTTCTTCTGCGGGCCGACCACCACGCACCGCCCGTGGGTGAAGGGCTCGGGCCGGGCCCTCTGGGGGATCGATCCCGACGCACTCCGCGGGCGGATGCCGGCATTCCTGCCCGACGTGCCCGAAGTTCGGGAGGATGTGGCCGATTACCTGGGCGAGGTGCAGGCGCTCGACGCCTTCATGGCCGCGCTCCTCGCGGAACTCGAGGCCCGTGGCCTGCTCGACAGCACGCTCATCGTGGCCAGCGGCGACCATGGCATGCCGGGCGTGCCCGCCGGCAAGTGCGAGCTCCACGATCACGGCACCGCCGTGGCCCTCGTGGCCCGGGTGCCCGGCGGCGCGCCGGGCCGGATCGTGAACGACTTCGTCTCGCTTCCAGAACTCGCCCCGACGTTCCTGGAGATCGGTGGCGCGCCGCGGCCGGCGGGGATGACGGCACGCAGCCTGCTGCCGCACCTGCTCGCGGACGCGGGCGGCCAGGTCGATCCACAACGGACGTTCGTGGTCACCGGCCGCGAACGGCACGTCGACGTGGCCCGCGATGGCAACGTTCCCTACCCGATGCGGGCCATCCGCACGGCGACCTATCTCTACATCCGCAACTTCGCGCCAGATCGGCTGCCGCTGGGCCGGCCCGGCATCGCCGCGGCCGGTGCGGCGGCCGACGAGCAGGTGCTCGAGCGCGACACCTACGCCGCCTATCCCGACATGGACGCGAGCCCGACGAAAGCCTGGCTGATCCGGCACGGCGGAGAACCGGAGTGGCAGTGGCTCCTCAACTACACCTTTGCCCCGCGGCCCGCAGAGGAACTCTATGACCTGCGTTCCGACCCCGATCAGGTCCGGAACGTGGCGGGTGACCCGGCCCATGAGGAGGTCCGCCGCCGCCTTGCCGCCCGGCTCGACGCGGTTCTCCGCGAGGCGGGCGATCCGCGGCTCGCCACCCATGTGCCCTTCGAGCGGCCTCCGTTCACTGACGTCGAAAAGCGGAGCCGGCCCTGAGGGCCTGGTGATCGGCCGCGGCGTGCTCGTCGATGCCTCCGGCCGCTGCGAAGCCGATCTGGTCGCGGGCCTGGGCCGACGAGGCCGCCCAGCTGCGGGCGACTGGTTCCGGGCCAACGGCCTGCTGTAGGCTCTCCGGGCGTCCGCCGCCTCACGCCCCGGAGGTTTTCATGCCCGCCCCGCATCGCCCCGCGTCCATCTCCCGCCGCGGATTCGCCGCCGGCCTCGCCGCCACCTCGGCCGCACTCGCCGCCGCGCCCGCCTTCGCACGGGCTCGGCGACTCGCCGGCGAAACCATCATCGGCGAGGGCGACCACCGCTACCGGGCGATCCACCACTTCCCGCAGCTGCCCGACCGCTTCACCTGGCAGACCACCCACGGCGTGGCCCTCGATGAAGCAGGAAACCTCTACGTGATCCACGAGGGCAAGGCCGGCAAGAAGGATCATCCGGCGATCTTCGTGTTCGATCCCGAGGGGACGTTCATCCGCGGCTTCGGCAGCGAGTTCCAAGGGGGCGGCCACGGCATCGAGGTCCGCAAGGAGGACGGCGAGGAGTTCCTCTACGTCTGCGGCTATCAAGACGTGAAGAGCTTCGCCAAGCTTACACCCAAGGGCGAGATCGTCTGGTATCGCAAGGCCCCGATGGAGGCCGGCTGCTACGCGCCGGGCGAGGACGTCTCCACGAAGAAGAACTGGTCCCGCAAGGGCTTCCTGCCCACCAACTTCGCCTTTCTCGACGACGGCGGCTTCCTGCTCGCCGACGGCTACGGCTCGTTCCGCATCCATCGCTACGACAAGGATGCGAAGTGGCTCTCGTCGTTCGGCGGGGAGGGCGATGGCAAGGGCACGTTCAACACGCCGCACGGGATCTGGATCGACCGCCGGCCGGCCGCCGACGGCACGGCCCGCGAGCCCACGATCATCGTCTGCGACCGCGCCCACAACACGCTCCAGCGGCTGGCCCTCGACGGCACCTACAAGGAGACGATCACCGGCTTCGGCCTCCCCGCAAACCTCGACACGCTCGGCGGCCTGCTGCTCGTGCCGGAGCTGAAGGCCTGCGTCACGATCCTCGGCCCCGACGACACGCCGGTCGTGCGGCTCGGCCGGGCGGTCGAGCGGCTCGACGAGATCAAGGACCTGCGGACGCAGCCCGGCAAGTGGATCGACGGGCAGTTCGTGCATCCGCACGACGCCTGCTTCGCCCCCAACGGCGACATCATCGTGGCCGAATGGGTCGGCACCGGCCGCGTCACGAAGCTCGTGAAGGTCTGAGGCCGGCGTCGGCACCCGAGGCTTCCCGCATGCGGCGGTTCGACGTGATCGTGGCGGGCGCCGGGGGCATGGGCACCGCTGCCGCGGCGCACCTTGCCCGCCGGGGCGTGCGGGTGCTGGCCCTTGACCGCTTTCCGCCGGGCCACGGCCGGGGAAGTTCGCACGGCCAGACGCGGCTCATCCGCCTCGCCTACTTCGAGCATCCCGACTACGTGCCGCTGCTGCGGCGGGGCCGCGACCTGTGGCGGGATCTCGAGCGTGACACCGGCGCGGCCCTGCTCACGGAGTGCGGGCTCGTGTCGTCCGGGCCGGCCGCCGGCGCGGTGATCGCCGGCACGCTCCGTTCCGCCCGCGACCACGGGCTCGCCATCGAGCGGCTCGCGCCGCGCGAGGCGCTGCACCGCTGGCCGGCACTCCGCATCCCCGACGCCTGGGAGGCGGTGTTCGAGCCGGAGGCGGGCCACCTCGCGGTGGAGGCCTGCGTGCGGGCGCATGCCGCCGTCGCCACGGCGCACGGCGGCGTGATCGAGGCCGACCACGAGATCCGCGGCTGGCGTGCCGAGGGCGACGCGGTGCTCGTGGAGACGGCGCGGGAAACCATCGCCGGCGGCCGGCTCGTGCTCTGCCCCGGCCCGTGGGCCGCCGGCCTCCTGGCACTGCCCGCGATCCCGTTCACCGTGCTTCGCAAGTCGCTCTTCTGGTACGCGCCCTCCGCGGGCCTGGCCGCCGCCGACGCCGCCGCCCTGCCCGCCTATGCCTTCGACACGCCGCAGGGCTTCTTCTACGGCTTCCCCATGCTCGACGGCCGCGGGCTCAAGATCGCCGAGCACACCGGCGGCCGAACGGTGGCCGATCCGCTCGTCGTCGACCGGGCCATCGACGATGGCGAGCAGGCTGCGATCGAGGAGGTGCTCGCCACGCACCTCCCGGGCGTGGGCCGCACCCGCACCGCCCACGAGGTCTGCCTCTACACGATGTCGCCCGACCACCACTTCGTGGTCGGCATGCACCCCGGCCATCCGCAGGTGGCAATCGCAGCCGGCTTCTCCGGCCACGGCTTCAAGTTCGCAAGCGTGATCGGCG
>JBJTQP010000250.1:0-15455 GCA_046075685.1 Planctomycetaceae bacterium
GCAAGTGGTAACCACCGCCGTGATGACCGGCGGCACGTTCATGAGCAACGGCCGCATCCTGTTCGGTGCCTCTCCCGGCAACGTGACCAACGCTCCGGCTTACGTCAAGCTCACGATCTCAGGCGGCGTGATGGCAGCCACAAACATCTCGAGCTCCAGCAACAACGGCCGGGGGACGCTCCAGTTCAACGCCGGCGACATCACGCTCTCGGGCGGCATCCTTCGCGGCACCGACATTTCGTCCCGCGACGGTATGAACATCGGCGGCACGGTTCCGAACGCGGGCGTCAAGATGAACGGAGGCGTGATCCAGATTACGTCGAATCAACAGTTAGGCTCGGTGTACGCCGTTCCCCCGGGCGTTAGTCCGACGAATGTCGTCGGACAATCGCTTCAGCAAGGTCAGTGGCGGATTCTTGATGGTTCGCTCGGCCTCAACGGTGGGGATCCGAACGTGCCCGGTTCGGGCCGCGGATATTCGGAACTCTTCGCGGTAGGCACCAGCGGTAGCTCCTATCGATACGCAGTCCGCGCGTGGATGACTACCGGCACGAGCGATGCCGGTCTTGTCGCGCAGCAGTCGAACGGGTTTGCGACGAATCCCGGTGACGTTAATCTCGACGGCAAAGTTAATACTGCCGACTACAACTACATGCAGTCGCAAATGGGCTACACCTACACGGCCGACCCGCTTGATGTCACCGGCGGATTGATTGCGTACTTCGCCGCCGACGCCACCGGCGACGGCGTCGTAAACCAAGCCGACCTTGATGTCTGGAACGACCTGTATGGTCAGCGGACGCAGGGGGGCATCTACGCCTGGGCGCAGCCCGTCGCCGTGAACGTCGCCAGCGGCTCGCAGGACCAGGCAGCCGCCGGCTACACGAACCTGTCGTTCACCACGGCGAGTTCGGTCACGAAAACCGGCGGCGGGACGCTGGTGCTCAACGGCGCCAACACGATGACCGGCACGGTCGCCATCCAGGGCGGTGCGGTGCAGCTGTCTGGCACCGTCGATGCGGCACCGTCGGCCACCTTCAAGCCGGAGGCCGGCGGCCGGCTCACGCTGGCTCCGTACCTCACGACGTCGATCGACGGCCTCAAGCCGCTCGCGGGCGGCCTCACCGACGTGGGCACCGGCAAGGTGACGGTGGCGGCCGGCGGCCTGTCGGCGACCGACATGGTCACGGCGCTCGTCGCAGGTCGTGGTGACGGCACTTGGAGCGGCACCACCGGCATCACCTCCAGCGACGCCGCCGCCAGCGGCGGCGGCCGGACGGTGGGCTGGCTGGAGAACACGGTCGTCGACACGAATGGGAACGCGATCGCGAACCTCGGTTCGGTGACCTTCGCCTTCGCGGCCCCGGGCGACACGAACCTCGACTGGATGGTCGACATTCTCGACTCGGCCAACTTCCTCGCCAGCGGCAAGCTCGACACGGGCACGCCGGCTTCGTGGAACCAAGGCGACTTCACCTACGACGGCTTCGTCGACATCCTCGATGCCGCTGCCTTCCTCTCCACGGGCCTGCTCGACACGGGGGCGTACAATCCGCCGCCCGCAGTGCCGTCGATCTCGGCCGTGCCGGAGCCCTCCGCGGGAGCGGCCGTGGCGATGGCCGGAATCCTGCTGGGCTGGAGGCTCCGTCGCCGGGTCATGTAGCCGTCCCGGCGGCCTGCCGGGTGCAGTGACGATCACGTCAGGCCGACCGGGGGAAGCATCGCACGCTTCCATCGGTCGGCCTCCCGGCTTTTTGGGACATCTGTGAAGCGCGAGCCGGAACATCAGCTGTCCGGCTCGGAAGCGGCGTTGCCGTCTGGCTTCCGAGGCTGTAGGGTGAAGCAGCTTTCGAGGAATGCATGCGGCACATGCGGCAGACGTTCTGGCAGATCGTGACCCATCTCACGGCCTTGGCCGTGATCGTCGCGCCGCAGTGCTGCTGCTGCACGCTCGCGAGCGTCGCAGCATGCGTGTCGCAGGCCGCGGCATCGTGCGGTGAGGGTGCCGACGCCGAGCCGACCTGCTGCTGTTGCTGCCAGCCTGCCGACCAGGGGTGGACCCACGCATCGCACGAGCGTCGTCACGACGACGCGAATCCATGCCCGTGCCGTGGCAAAAACCGCTCCATCGCTGCCGTCGGCGGCGTGGGTTTTTCTTGCTCAGCACCGACTCTCGCCGGCTGGGGTTCGTGGCTGGCAGGCGTTCCGGCTCGATCCTGGAGCGGAGCCGAGTTGGAGGATCCCGTCACGGGCTCTGGTCGCTCGCCTCCCGGCTGCGAGCGGTGGGTCTTGGTTGGCAGGGATCGCCTGCATCTCTTCGGCACGCTCCGCTGCTGAGCGCGGCCTTCGCCCGTGTCTGATCGGCTGTGCCGTCCGTGCATGGCCGCGATCGTCGTGTCGCGCCGTCGCGACCCATGCTCGTCGGAATCCCGCCGCTCCCGCTTGCATCTCGGTCGGCGGCCGTGTTCCAGCGTTCACCATCCTCGTGTGCCGGTTCGTTCGTCCCCTCTCTCCCGTTGTCTTCCGCTGGTGTCAAAAAAGGAGTCCATCGATGACGCGTTTCCCTGAGCCGATCCGTCGGAGTGCCCGTCGACTGTGCCTCGGGCTGGTCCTGGTCGCCGCCTTCAGCGCCGCCGCCAGTGCCTCCGACGCCACCGCAGACACGCATGGCGACCATGATCACGGCGTCGGCCTGCACGGCGGGCTGATCGTGCCGCTCGGCCGCGACAGCTATCACGTCGAGCCGGTGTTCGAGGCTGAAGGCGTGCTGCGGCTCTACCTGCTCGGCTCCGACGAAACCCGGATCCAGGAGACCCAGCGTCAGGTGCTCACGGCCTACGTGAGGCCGGCGGGCGGCCGGGAGACCGTTTCCTTCCAGATCGCCGCCGACCCCCAGGACGGAGACGCCGACGACACCACCTCCCGGTTCCGGGGCGTGCTGCCCGAGCCGCTGCGTGGCGTGCCCGTGGAGGTCACGATCCCCAATCTCCGGATCGCGGGGGAGCGCTTCCGCGTCGGCTTCGCCTCGGCACCCGCTCCCATCCATGCCGACGCGGCGATGCCGGCCGCCCTGGCCGATGACGAGTCGGCGAAACTGTTCCTCACCCCGGGCGGCCGGTACACCGACGCCGACATCGCCGCGAACAGCCGGCAGACGGCCCAGCAGAAGTTCAAGGGCTTTCAGGCGAAGCACGACGCGAACCCGAAGCCGGGCGACCGGCTCTGCCCGATCTCGGAGACCAAGGCCAACCCGCTGTGCGCGTGGGTGATCGGCGGCAAGTCCTACGAGTTTTGCTGTCCACCATGCGTGGAGGAGTTTGTCCGCATGGCCAAGGAGACGCCGGACGCGATCAAGGATCCCGACACCTATGTCAAACGCTAGCAGACTGGTGGCCGGCGTGCTCGTGAGTGCGAGCCTCGTGGGCCCGATGACGCGGGCCCACGAGGGGCACGAGCCGCTGCCCGCCAAGGGCGTGCTCGTCGATGTCGAGCAGGGCACGATCGCCCTCAGCGCCACCGCCCACGGGGCCCTGATGATCGAGACGGCCGACGTCACCACCCACGCCGTCGACGCGACGATCACCTCGTACGCCCGGCTCGTTCCGGCCTGGCACCGGCACGCGTTCGCCGCCACGGGGATCGGCGGACGGGTCGCCGCGATGCACGTGCGGGCCGGCGACGTCGTCGCCGCGGGCCAGCCGCTCGCCAGGATCGAGAGCCTCGCCCTCGAGACGATCCAGCTCGAGCTCCTCACGGCCCGCGCCGAGCACGAGCTCGCCGCGCGGACCTTCGAGCGGATCCGGGCCCTCGCCGAGTCTCAGGCGGCGGCGATCCGTGAGCGGTCGGAGGCCCGCGCCCGCCTCGAGCAGACGCAGGGGGCGGTCGACGTGGCGGCTGCCAAGCTTCGCAGCCTCGACGTTCCCGAGGCCATCGTGGCGGCGCTCCTCGCCGACGCCGACCGGCCCCTCACGAGCAGCGTCGAGATCCTCAGCCCGATTTCGGGCACGATCATGCACGTCGACGTCACGGTGGGCGACGTGGTGCCGGCGAACGAGCACCTCTTCGAGGTGGTCGACCTCGGCGAGGTCTGGGCCGAGATCAGCGTGCTGGAGCGCGACATCCAGGCGGTGGCCGCCGGCCAGCGGGTGGAACTGACGCTGCCCGCGTGGCCCGCCGAGCGGCTGGCGGCCACGATTCATGCCACCGGGCGGATGCTCGATCCAGACACGAAGCTCGGCACCGCCTGGGCCGCCCTCGCCAATCCCGCCGGCGCACCGCCGCGATTCCTGCCCGGCATGACGGGCCTGGCCGCGATCGTGTCGGGCACCGGGGTCGAACGGACGGCCGTGCCGGCTGAGGCGCTCGTCACGAACGGGATCGAGAAGTTCGTGTTGCTCGAGGAGGCCGCCACGGAACGCGGCTACGAGTACCGCAAGCAGAATGTCGTCGTCGAGGGGGCCGATTCCGGCATGGTCACGCTCCGCGAGGGGGCGGTCTTTCCCGGAGACCGGGTCGTGACCAAGGGGAGCCACGAACTGGCGGGCTTCTTCGTGAGCGGCGTGCTCCGCCTCAGCCCGGAAGCCGAGGCGAACATGGGCCTGAAGACGGAGGCCGTGACGCTGCATCCCGTCGACGACGTGCTGGAGTTCGACGGCATGGTGGACGTTCCCCCGGGCGCCCGGACGATCGCGGCGGCGCAGGTCGAGGGCCGGATCACGCGGCTTCGCGGCCGCGTCGGCCATGAGGTCGCCAAGGGGGAGGTGCTCGCGGAGGTCTCGAGCGTCGCGGCGCTCGACATCCAGCTGCAGCTCATCCAGGCGGCCGCCCAGCGGCGGCTCGCCGACGAGAGCCTGCAGCGGCTCCAGGAACTGGACGCCACGCAGAGCGTGCCCCGCCGGCGCGTCTGGGAAGGACAGACGGCGGCCCTCGCGCTCGCGGAGCGGGTCGAGTCACTGAGCCGCACGCTGCAGGGCCTTGGCTTCCAGGCCGCCGAGGTGGGCCGCGTCGCCGGCCGGGGCGAGGTGCTGCCGACACTCACGATCCGCGCCCCAGCAAGCGGCACGGTCGTGCGGCTCGAGGCCGTGCCCGGGCAGGTGATCCAGCCGAACGAGCCGCTCGCCGAGATCCACGACTCCCGCCATGCCTGGGTGCGGGGCCACCTCACGGAAACGGAGGTCGGGCGGCTGCACGCCCACGATCCGGCCGGCTCGGCGCGGGTGCGATTCGTGGCCGCTCCGGGCCGCGTCTTCGAGGGCACGGTCGCCCGCCGGGGCACCGTGATCGACGCGCGGGACCGGACGCTGCCGGTGTGGGTGGAGATCGACCTGCCGGAGGGCGACGTGCTGCAGCACAACATGCTCGCCCGGGTGTCGCTCCCCATCGGGCGGGCCGATCCGACCCTCGCCGTGCCCGTGTCGGCGGTCGCCCGGCAGGGCACCCAGGCCTACGTGTTCGTGCGGGCGGCCGACGGCTCCTTCCGGCGGCAGCCCGTGGCCCTCGGCCGCAGTGACGACCGCGTCGTGACGGTCGTCAGCGGGCTCGACCCCGGTGACGTCGTGGCCGTCGCCGGCGTGGCCGACCTGCAGACCGCGTTCGCCTCGATCCGCTGACCGGCAGGAGACCGCCGCATGCTCGACGCGATCATCGCCTTCTCGCTCCGCAACAAGCTGCTCGTGCTCGTCGTGGCCGCCGCGGCGGCGATCGCCGGCGTGCTGACGCTCGAACAGATGCCGATCGACGTCTTCCCCGACCTCAACCGGCCCACCGTCACGGTCATGACCGAGGCGCCGGGCCTGGCCCCTGAGGAGGTGGAAACGCTCGTCACCCGGCAGCTGGAGTATCTGCTCAACGGGGCCACCGGCGTCCGCCGGGTGCGGTCGGCGTCGGGCATCGGGCTGTCGATCGTGTGGGTGGAGTTCGAGTGGGGCACCGACATCTTCCGCGACCGGCAGATCGTCGCCGAGAAGCTGCAGCTCGCCCGGGCGAAGCTCCCTGCCGACGCGAATCCCGTGATGGCGCCGGTGTCGTCGATCATGGGCGAGATCATGCTTCTCGGCCTGCGGGACACGCGGCCCCCCACCACCCCTGCGGAGGCCCGGGACCAGGGGCTGGCGCTGCGGACGCTGGCCGAGTTCACGATCCGCAATCGCCTCCTGGCCCTCGACGGCGTCGCCCAGGTGACGGTGATGGGAGGCATCCTCAAGCAGTACCAGATCATCACCTCGCCCGCCCGGCTCGCGGCGCAGGACGTGACCCTGCGGCAGCTCGTCGACGCGGCGGCGAAGGCCAACGCCATCGCCGGCGGCGGGGTGATGGAGAACGCCAGCCGCGAGTCGCTGATCCGCATCAGCGGCCAGTCGTTCGCGCTCTCCGATGTCGGCACCACGCCGCTGGTGTGGCGGGTGCCCCGGCCGGTGCTGATCAAGGACGTCGCCGACGTCGTGTTCGGCGGCCCGGTGAAGCGCGGCGACGGGGCCGTGCAGGTGAAGGTGGACGCCGGGCTCGAGGGCGGCTCCGCGGTGATCCTCGCGATCCAGAAGCAGCCCAATGCCGACACGCTCTTGCTCGACCGGCGGATCGACGCCACGCTCGACCAGCTCGCCGCCGACCTGCCGCCGGGCGTGACGATCGAGCGGCGGATCTTTCGGCAGGCCGACTTCATCCGCGCCGCGGTCGACAACGTCGTCGAGGCGGTCCGCGACGGGGCCATCTGGGTGGTCGTGGTGCTGTTCCTGTTCATGTGGAACCTGCGGGTCAGCGTCAGTTCGCTGACCGCGATGCCGCTCTCGATCCTCGCCACCATCCTCGTGTTTCGCTGCTGCGGGATCACCATCAACACCATGACGCTCGGCGGCATCGCCGTCGCGATCGGCGACCTCGTCGACGACTCGATCGTCGACATCGAGAACATCTACCGCCGCCTGCGGGAGAACCGCCACGCGGCCCGGCCGCTGCACCCGCTGCGGGTGGTCTTCGAGGCGTCGGCCGAGGTCCGCAACTCGATCGTCTACGCCACGCTGATCGTGACCCTGGTGGTGCTGCCGCTGTTCTCCCTGGCGGGGCTCGAGGGGCGGCTCTTCGCCCCGCTCGGCCTGGCCTACATCATCTCGCTGCTCTGCTCGCTGGCGGTGTCGCTGACCGTCACGCCCGTGCTGGGCTACCTGCTGCTCGCGAAGTCGCGGCTGCTCGACGACGCCGACGACTCGTTCCTGCTCCGCTGGCTCAAGCGGGGCGACGAGGCCGTGCTGCGGTTCACGCTCCGGCATGCCCGGGCGGTGCTGGGCGTCGTCGCCGTGCTCGTGCTGGCGAGCGTGGCCATGATCGGCTGGATGGGCGGGGAGTTCCTGCCCCCCTTCAACGAGGGCACGCTCACCATCGGGGTGCAGACCGAGCCGGGCACGAGCCTGGCCGAGAGCAGCCGCGTGGCCCGGCTGGTCGAGGCCCTCGTGCTCGACGTGCCCGAGGTCATGAGCCTCTCGCGGCGGACCGGGCGGGCCGAGCTCGACGAGCACGCCGAGGGCGTGCACTCCTCCGAGATCGACGTGCGGCTGCTGCCCCACGAGCGGCCCGCCCCCGGCTGGGCGGCCGCGGCGCTGCGGTTCGTGCCGGTGCTCCACCTCTGGGGCTTCGAGCACGTGGGCCGGCCGCGGGAGGAGGTGGTGGCCGACATCCGCGACCGGATCACGAACATCCCCTCGGTGCGGCTCAACATCGGACAGCCCATCTCCCACCGGCTCGACCACATCCTCTCGGGCGTTCGGGCCCAGATCGTCGTCAAGATCTTCGGTCCCGACCTCCGCGAGCTGCGGGCGGCCGCCGCCGACGTCGAGAGCCGGATGCACGCCATCCCCGGAGTCGTCGACCTGCAGGTCGAGCCCCAGGTGGAGATCCCGCAGGTGAGGCTCCGGGTGGACCACCGCGAGTCCGCCCGCCACGGCCTCGCCCCCGGCGACGTCGCCGAGCTGCTCGAAACCGCCTACAAGGGCCGCGTGGTCTCGCAGGTCTTCGACGACGACCGCTACTTCAGCCTCGTGGTCTGGTACGACGAGGAATCGCGAAACAGCCCGGCGATCATCAACCAGACGATCCTCGACACGCCGTCGGGCCGCCGCGTGGCCCTCGGGCAGGTGGCCGAAGTGCTCGACACGACGGGCCCCAACACGATCAACCGGGAGAACGTGCAGCGGCGGATCGTGGTCTCCTGCAACGTCGCCGACCGCGACCTCTCCGGAGTGGTCGCCGACATCACCGCCGCGGTGGATCCCGTCCGCGCGGAGCTGCAGGGGCTGCCGGGCGACTACACGGTGGAGCTCGGCGGGCAGTTCGAGGCCCAGCGAGACGCCACCTTCCGGCTGCTGGTGCTCGGCGGGGCGGCCGTGGTGGGGGTGTTCCTGCTGCTCTGCAAGGCGCTCGGCTCGTGGCGGGCCGCGGTGCAGGTGCTGGTCAACGTGCCGCTGGCGGCGCTGGGCTCGGTGGTGGCGCTGCTGATCGTGAACCAGCCCTCCGCCGAGGCCCTGGCCGCGGCTCCCTGGTATCGCTGGCCGCAGGTCTGGGCCGCCGCCACCAACCTCTCGGTCGCCCACTGGGTGGGCTTCATCACCCTGATCGGGATCGTGAGCCGCAACGGCATCATGATGATTTCCCACTACATCCACCTGATGCGGCACGAGGGCGAGCCCTTCGGCGAGCGGATGGTGATCCGGGGCAGCCTCGAGCGGCTGGCGCCGGTGATGATGACGGCGTTCACGTCGTTCTTCGGCCTGCTGCCGCTGCTCTTCGGCGCCGGCCAGCCGGGCAAGGAGATTCTCTATCCCCTCACCGTGGTCGTGTTCGGCGGCATGCTCGGCTCGACGATCCTCGACCAGATCGTGACGCCCGCGCTGTTCTACGCGTTCGGCAGCCGCGTGGTCGAAGGGGGACGCTCCGCCGGCGACGACTCGGCCCTGGCCGGGCTCGGCCGTCCGGGCTCGCCTGCTGACGAGGAGCGGGCATGACCGTCGCCGGCGGCATCGTGAGCAGCATCGCGAGCAGCTGCGTCGTGAGCATCGTCGGGCGGCGGATCCGGCCAGTGGGGCGATGCCTCCCGCGCCGTGGCCAGGAAGTCGTCGAATGCGGCGACGACGTCCGGATGCTCGGCCGCCACGTCACACGCCTCGCCGGGATCAACGCCGAGGTCGAAGAGCTGCAGCGGCGTGTGCCGCCCCGCCCGCAGCGCCTTGAAGCGTCCGCGGCGGGCCGCCTGCTGAAACTTCGGGGCCGGCCGCTCCCAATACAGAAAGCGGCCCGCGAGGTCCTGCGGGTCGCCGGCGAGCGTGGCGGCGATGCTGACCCCGTCGACGGCCACGGGCAGCCGGGCGTCTGCCAGCTCGGCGAGCGTCGGCAGCAGGTCGGCGAAGGTGCAGGGCTCGTCGTTGACCGCTCCGGCGGCGACACGCCCCGGCCAGCGGGCGATCATCGGCACCCGCAGGCCCCCTTCGTGGAGCGAGCCTTTGCGGCCGCGCAGGCCGCCGTTGCTGCAGAGCAGCGGCCCGCCCGCCTCCGGGCTGCCGTTGTCCGACGTGAAGAGCACGAGCGTATTCCGCTCGAGGCCGAGTTCCGCGAGCAGATCGAGCAGGCGTCCCACGTCGCGATCCATGCGGGTCACCATCGCGGCGACGGTCTTCGAGTCCTCGGGCCAGTCCCGGTCGGCATACGGCTCCTGGCTGGGCACCTCGAGGTCGGCATGGGGGATCGTGAACGGCAGGTAGAGAAAGAAAGGATGCCCGCGATGGCGGCGGATGAAGTCGATCGCGAACTCCGCGAACAGATCGTTCGCATACCGACTCCTGCCGCCGTCACGATTCTCCTCGACGATCACCCTGCGGCCGTCGTGCCACAGATGGTCGGGAAAGTGGTCGACGGCGTGGTTCTGGTTCAAGAAGCCGTACCACTCGTCGAAGCCCTGCCGAGTGGGCTCACCGGTCGTGCCCGCCTCGCCGAGGCCCCATTTGCCCGTGATGCCCGTGGCATAGCCGGCCTGCTTCAGGACTTCGGCGACGGTGAGGTCCTCGTCGAGCAGCGGGATGCGATGCCCGGAGCCCGACATCTCGTCGGCCACGCCTCCGACGCGGCCGCTGTTGTCGCGGATGCGGGCATGGCCGGCGTGCAACCCGGTCATCAGCACGCACCGCGACGGGGCGCAGACCGGAGCCCCCGCGTAGGCCTGCGTGAACCGGACGCCCTCGACCGCCATCCGGTCGATCCGTGGCGTCTGGATCAGCTGCTGCCCGTAGCAGCCGAGGTCGCCGACCCCGAGATCGTCGGCCATGATGAGGACCACGTTCGGCCGGTCCCGGACGCCGCGGGGCTCGGCGGCCACCGCCCGGGCGACCGTCGCCAGAACGAGGGCCGCGAGGCACCACCTCCACTCCGTGAGTCTGCATTCCATGACTGATCCACTCCCGCACCGGCTGCCTCGATCCCACCCATGCCGCGATCATACATCGCCTCGTGCCTGGCGAGCCGCGGCATCCACGTCGCGTCCGGGTATCACGCCGGTCAGCGCCGCATGCCGCGCTCTCGCACGAATCCTGCTCCTCGTGGCTGCACTCGTGGCCGCGGTGGTCGTCGGGCATGACGGCGCCGCGTCGGCGGCGCCGCCGAACGTGCTCTGGATCGTGCTCGACGACGTCTCGCCGCACTTCTCCTGCTACGGCGAGACGGCGATCACGACCCCGCATGTCGACCGACTCGCCCGTGAGGGAACCCGGTTCACGCGGGCCTTCGTGACGGCGCCCGTCTGCTCGCCATGCCGTTCCGCGGTGATCACCGGCTGCTACCAGACCACCATCGGCGGCCATCACCATCGCAGCGGTCGCGGTGTCGAGAAGATCCGCCTGCCCGCCGGCATCCAGCCGCTCCCCGAACTCTTTGCACGGGCCGGCTATCACACCTGCATCGGCAGCGGCCTCCCGGACGAGAACCGCACGGGCCGAAAGCAGGACACCAGCCGGGAGCTGGGCAAGACCGACTACAACTTCGAGTGGGACCCGGGCATGTATGCCGCCAGCGACTGGGCGGACCGGCGTCCCGGGCAGCCGTTCTTCATGCAGGCCCAGCTCTCGGGCGGCAAGCTGCGGGGCAACAGCGTGGACTCCGCCCGGAGGCTCACGGACCGCGCGGTGGCGGAGTTGGGCTCGGCCACCGATCCGGAGGCCGTGTCGCTGCCGCCCTACTACCCGCGCGATCCGGTGCTGCTCGGCGACTGGGCCGCCTACCTCGACGCCATCCGCCTCACCGACGCGCACGTCGGCCGCATCCTCGCCCGGCTCGAGGCCGAGGGCATTCTCGACGACACGGTCGTCGTCCTCTGCGGCGACAACGGCATCAGCCACGCCCGCGGCAAGCAGTTTCTCTACGACGAGGGCACGGCCACGCCGCTCGTGATCCGCGGGCCCGGCATCCCCCGCGGCGAGGTCCGCTCTGACCTCGTCGAACTGATCGACATCGCGGCCACGTCGCTGGGCATCGCCGGGATTCCGCGGCCGGAGGCGATGCAGGCCCGCGACCTCTTCGCGGCCGACCACCGCCCCCGCGACGCGGTGTTCGCGGCCCGCGACCGCTGCGACGAGACGGTCGACCGCATCCGCAGCGTCCGCACCGATCGCTTCCTCTACATCCGCAACTTCCACCCGCGGCGGCCGCTGCTCCAGCCCAATGCCTACAAGGATGCCAAGAGCATCCTCCAGGCGTTGCGGGGCCTGCACGCATCGGGCCGCCTCGACCCGCTCCAGGAACAGGTGCTCTTCAGTCCCGAGCGTCCGGCCGAGGAGCTCTACGAATGGGCCGCGGATCGCTGGCAGGTGCGAAACCTTGCCGCGGATCCCGCCCACCGCGAGACGCTGGCAGGCCTCCGGGCAAGGCTCGACCGCTGGCTGGCCGAGACCGGCGATCCGGGGCCGGAATCCGCCGCCATGTACGATAGCGACATGGCGGTGTACCTGGCCGATCCGCATGACGCGAAGACCGACACCATCCGCCGCACCATCGCCCTCATGAAGCAGTGGGCGCAGGAGGGACTGTGATCCGTTCGGCACGGCATGCTCGGCGGTGGCAGCTGCGGGCTGCGGTGGTCACCGCCTGCGGAGCGGCAGCGGTCGCCAGCGCCGCGTCGCAGGGCCTCGCCGTCGAAGTCGCCGGCATCGTCGTCACGCCGCACGCCCCGACCATCGCCGCCGAGCTGCGGTATGCGGCCGACCGCGGGCCAACCGACGGGGCGCGGGCCCAGGTGTTTCTCCGGCATGACGGCCCCGGCGACCTGCGGCTCGCACCCGACGCGGCCGTCACCGTGGGAGGCACGACCCCCGACGCCCTGGTCGCCTCCGGCGCCTGGGCGTGGCACGACTTTCCGGCGGCGTGGCCGGAGCAGGCCCTCGTGCTGCCGGAGGGCGGCCTCACGGTGCTCTCGTTCAACGCCTCCGGCGGCGGCTGGGGCCTCGGCACCACCGCCGACCTCGTGCTTCCCGGCCATCCGCCCCTGGCGCTGGCGGTCGAGCCGCCCGATGCCTGGCTGTCGGCGGTCACGTTTCTGCGGCGGGCGGCTGGAGAGGGTATCGACGGCGTCCATCCCGACACCCTCGTCGCCCACGTGGAGAACGCCTCCGCGCGAAGCATCACGCTCGACGGCATCCGGCTCTGGACGCCGCGGCCGGGGGATTCGCATCGCGTCCTGAGGGCGGGTCCGTGGCTCGAGGGCTGGACCGCGTTCCAGGGCCGGGCGGTGATCGCCCCGGGGGATTCCGGGGGCCTCGTGGTTCCGGTGGCCGGTCTGCCGCTGGCCTACGCCGCGGTCGAGGTGCGGGTGACGTGTGCCGATTCGACACAGCGGTCGCTCTGGGCACACGTCCGCGTGAAGCGGGAGCGGTTCGCGATCGGCGGGGGATGGGTGAACTCGAAGCTCCCCTCGGGACCGGCGCTGCGGGTGCCGGACTACCTGCGGACGCTCAGGCGGATGCACGTCGACTGCGGCAACCATGGGCTCGTGCCGGGCTACTCCGACGATCGTGACCTCTGGAGCCTCTGCCCGCTGGACATGATGTCGGCCTGCCGGCCGTTCGAGGAGTACGACACCGACGCCGTCCTCCCCCGCATCCATGCCGTCGAGTTTCTGGGCGAGCCGCAGTACGGCGGCGGCCGTCCCGTGCCGCCCGCCGAGGTGTGGCGGAAGCTCGCGGCCTACCAGGCCACCCGGCTGCCGACCTCGGTGACCCACAGCGAGGAGCGGATCTGGCGGCACTACGCCGGCCTCTCGGATCATCCTCACTTCGACGCCTACCGGGTCTGCGCGCCCGCGGCCGATGCGTGGGGGCGATACGACCGCTGGCCGGGCACGCGGCTCCGCTGGGCCGCGCCGCTGGAGACGATCGGCGACCTCACCCGCAGCCTCCGGGAGCTCAACCGCCCCGCGCCGATCGCGGCCTGGTCCCAGGGGGCCCACCACGGCTGGGATGCCGTCGGCGGACGCGGCCGCACGAGTCCCACCCCTGACGAACTGGTCGTCCAGGCCTGGCACGCGCTGGCCGCACGGATCACGTCGCTCTACTGGTTCAACCTCAGCGTGCCGTCGGTGGTGAAGTTCCGTGACCTCATCGAGCCCATCACCCGCGTGGGACGCGAGACGCTGGTTCTCGCACCCCTGATGCTGGAGGGGACCGCCGGCCGGCATGAGCGGCTCCACGAGGATGGCGGACCGGCCTGGGACCTTTCCACGATCTGCGGGCCGAACGCGGCGATCCTGTTCGCGATCGACCTCGCGTACCGTCCCGACCCCGAACGGAAGGAGTTCGTGTTCGGGGAGCCGCGGCAGGCCTCCTGGCGGTTCCGGCTGCCCGGCTATCTCGCCGGCGTGAACGACGTGTTCCGCATCGACGCCGACGGCGTCCGCGACGCCGCCTGGCGACGCGACGGCGACGCCATCGTGATCGACGACCGTGCCGGCCCGGTCGCCATCCACGTGGCCACGCCCGACCCGGCCCTCCGCGACCGGCTCGAGGCGGCTCGCCGCCGGCTCGCGGCCGGGGAGGAGGCGACCGAGTTCGATCCCGCACGCGACGATTCCCACTTCGCCCGCCTCGCCGCGCTGCTCGACCGGCCGCCGGTGGATCCGCCGCCTTCCCGCTGACCAGGTGCCATGACCTCGCCCCCCGTCGCTGCCGGCAGCGCCGCCACGGCCCCGCGGCCGTTCGTCGTCGACTGTCAGAGCCACCTCTTCCTGCCCGAGGTCCTCGAGGTGCTGCGGCGACGCACGTCCGAACCGCTGGTCGTCGATCACGACGGCACCACGGTGCTGAAGATGGGCGACTGGATCCGCAGGGTGCCGCCCTCCTACGCCAGCGTGGCCGACAAGCTGGCGATGATGGACGCCCACGGCATCGACCACACGCTGCTGAGCACCAACGACCCGGGACCGGAGTGGTTCGCCGACGACGGCCCGCGGATCGCGGCGACGATTCACGATGCCCTGGCGGGGCTCGCCACGCGGCATCCGGCCCGGTTCAGCTGGCTCGGCACGCTGCCGCTCCAGGACGAGGCCGCGGCCCGTGCGGAACTGGAGCGGTGCCGGAGCCTGCCCGGCTTTCGCGGCATCCTGCTGTACACGAACCTCGCCGGCGCGTGGTGCGACGAGCCGCCCTTTCACTGGCTCTACGCCCGCGCGGAGTCGCTCGGCCTTCCGCTCCTGCTCCACCCGGCCAAGCCGCTGACGACCGCCGCCGTCTCGGGCTACGAGCTGACGGGCACGCTCGGCACCATGTTCGAAGACACGATCGCCCTGGCGCGGATCATCGCCAGCGGACTCCTCGACCGGCACCCCGACCTCGCACTGGTCTGCCCGCATCTGGGCGGTGCGTTGCCGTACCTCTGCGGCCGGATGGACCATCAGGTCCGGGTGCTGAAGCGGGGACCGCAGCACCTGCGGAAGCGGCCGAGCGACTACCTCCGCGACATCTTCATGGACATCGTGTCGCCGCTGCCGGAGGCGCTGCGGTTCGCGCTCGACTTCACCGCCGCCGACAAGCTGCTGTTCGCGAGCGATCATCCGTGGGTCGACGCCCCGGAGATCCTGGGGCCGTTGCGCCGACTCGGCCTGCCCGCCGAGACCGAGTCACGCATCCTCGGCGGGAACGCCCGCCGGCTGTTCGGTCTCTGAGCCGGGCACCGGTCGGTCGTACCGCTCGCACGGCGAGGCTTCCCCGATCAGGAAGCCGGATCAGGAAGCCGGATCAGGAAGCCCGATCAGGAAGCCCGATCTCGCCAGCGCTGGGACTTGCCTGCGGCTCATACGGCTCACACGAGAGCCTCGCGCGTTCGTGAGGCTCGGGGCTGCCCATGCCCGTCGCCGGACGTTCGCGTCGGGCATCCTGCCCGACGCTCACTCGGATGCCGCCATCGCTTCGCCATCGTGGCTGCGCCGACCAATC
>JBJTQP010000251.1:0-5342 GCA_046075685.1 Planctomycetaceae bacterium
GCGCAGCCAGGATGGCGAAGCGAAGGCGGCATCCGAGAGAGCGGCGGGCAGGATGCCCGCCGCGAACGTCCGGCGACGGGGTATGGGCAGCCCCGAGCCACGCGAACGTCCGGCGACGGGGTACGGGCAGCCCCGAGCCGCAGCGTCAACCGCGGCATGCGTCCGCCGTCATCGGATTCGGAACACCGCCAGAATCGGCCGGTGATCCGACGCGATCCCCTCGTCGAGCACCCGGCAGGCCACCACCTCGATCGCATCGGCGGGCCTGGAAAACACGTAGTCGATCTGCCGAACCGGATCTCCGGCCGGATACGTCGCCTGCGGCACGGCCGACGCCGATCGCCATGTCTCCAGCACCGCCGTGATCGGCTCACTCCCCGGAACCGCGTTGAAATCACCTCCGAGGATCGCCGGGCCCGGCGCCACGTCGAGCCGCCCTACCGCGCGGGCCTGGCCGAGCCGCGTGGGCTCGTCGAGGTGGTGCAGGTGCGTGCCGATCACCGTGAACGTCCTGCCTCCCAGCGTCGTTCGGGCCGCGAAGGCGATCCGCGTCTCGCGGCCGGGATCACCCGGCAAGACATGCACCGTCGGGTCTTCGAGGACCGCACGGCAGAGGATCGCCTGGCCGTAGCGACCGCCCTGGTAGTCGATCTGGCGGCCGAACGCCGCGTGCAGGCCGGTGAGCCGGGCGAGTTCGGCGGTCTGGTCGACGCCCCCGGTGCGGGCCGTGCGGTCGTCCACCTCCTGGAGCAGCACGACATCGGCCTCGCATCCCCGGATCACGTCCGCGATCCGCTGCAGGTCGACGACGCCGTCGGTGCCGCGGCCGTGGTGGATGTTGTACGAGAGCACGCGGAGCGTCTCGTCGGCCTGCCCGTGGTTCCCGGCTCCGGTGGCGAGCACGGCCGAGACGACGATCGATACGACGGCACATCGCATGGGCTGCCTCCCGAGCCGGGCGGGCCGCGAGGCCCCATGGTGCGAGCATACGCGACCTGTGCCGAAACGCAGTACACTCTGCGGGCTTCATCCCGGTGGCCGTCACTCCGGTGGCCTTCATGATGCCCCAGCACTCCGCCGCCGTCGCTCCGCTCGGGCCGCAGGCCAGGATCGCCGTGCTGGCCGCCGCCTTTCTCGGGCTGCTCTTCGACGGCGTCGAACTCGGCCTCATGCCGGTGGCGTCGCTGTCGGTGTCGAAGAGCCTGCTCGGCGCGGCCTACACGCCCGCGGCCGGCGGCGACTGGTTCGCCCGGTTCACTGCGGCGCTGATGCTCGGTGCCGCGATCGGCGGCATCACGCTCGGCTGGCTTGGCGACCGGATCGGACGCTCGCGGGCCATGGGCGTGAGCATCCTCTTCTATTCGGTCTGCGCGGCGCTCGGCAGCCTCGCGACCAGCCAGGAGCAGATGCTGGTGCTCCGGTTCCTCGTCGGCCTCGGCGTGGGCGGCATGTGGCCCAATGGGATCGCGCTGGTGGCCGAGAGTTGGCCGACGGCCTCCAAGGCGACCGTCTCGGGCGTGATGGCGGCCGGGCTCAACGCCGGCATCCTCCTGCTCGCGCAGCTCGCCCAGCGCTGGCCGATCACGCCCGACTCCTGGCGGTGGATCTTCCGGCTCGCCGGGCTGCCGGCCGTGCTCGGGCTGCTGGTGCTCGCCGCCCTGCCCGAGTCGCCTCAATGGCTGGCGAGCAGGGCAGGGGAGGATCGCCGGCGGACCGGACAGGGGTCGCGGCCGCTCGCCACGCTGTTCGCGCCGCCGCTGCTCCGCACCACGCTCGCGGCGGTGCTCGTCAGCGCGATCCCGATGGTGGGCGCCTGGTCGGCAAGCAAGTGGATGGTGCCGTGGGCCGACAGCGTGGCCGGCCCGAGCCAGGCGTCATACAAGGCCGTCACGCAGGGGTGGTGGGCGGCGGGCTCGGTCGTGGGAAGCTTTCTCGGCGCCCAGCTGGTGGGCTGGCTCGGCCGGCGGGCGAGTTATCTCGTGATCAGTGCCGCCGCCACGGCCGCCACGGCCGCGATGTTTCGCCTCACCGCTCCTCTCGAGCCCGCGTTCCTGCCGATCGTCTGCATGCAGGGCTTCGTCTCGACGCTGTTCTTCGGGTGGCTGGCGGTCTATCTGCCGGAACTGTTTCCCACCGACGTTCGAGCCACGGGCAGCGGCCTTGCATACAACTCGGGGCGGTTTCTCACCGCCATCGGCGTGCTTGCATCCGGCTGGCTGTTTGCCGCGCTGGGTGGCAACTATGCCCGCGTGGGCGGCCTGTTGAGCCTCGTCTACGCCCTTGGGCTCGCGGCAATCTGGCTTGCGCCCGACCAACCTCCTGCAACGACCGAACGTGACGGCAGAGCAACGCGGGATAACGCCTGATTGCGGGAGCGAGTGACCAAGAATCATATCGGCACGACACGTGAACGTGCGGGCGCAAAAAGATGGTACAGAACTTCCCTTTCGTCGGATTGACGCCCGAGCCGCCACTCGGGATCATTCCCCCCAAGGGGCCATGAATCCGGAAAGCGTGCCCAGCAAGAGACTCCTGCCGCAGAAGAAGAACGCCATGCCGCGATCCCGTTGTGCATCGTGCCGCCACGCCGACCGGTCCGTTCCTGCTCACGGCTTTACGCTGGTGGAGCTGTTAGTGGTGATCGCGATCATTGCCACCCTCATCGGCCTTCTCTTGCCGGCCGTACAGAGCGCCCGCGAGGCGGCCCGGCGGTCGTCGTGCCAAAACAACCTCAAGCAGATCGGGATCGCCTGCCTCACCTACGAGACCGCGAAGCGGGCCTTCCCCTACGGCAACATGATCGTCACCTCGGCCCAGTCGCTGAGCAACGGCTTCAGTATCAACAGTTCCGGATTCGGCTCAGGATGGACGATGGAGATCCTGCCGTATTCGGAGAACAAACAGCTTCGTGATCTCTACCTTCCCAACACGCTGATCACCGACGCGTCGGCCAAGACGGTCCGCGAGACGCCGGTGCCGATGTACACCTGCCCCTCCGACCATGCGTCGCAACTGGTCGTGCCGGCTTCGGGTCCCGGCAACGCGCTCGAGTTCCGCACCGGCTCCTACCGCTCCAACGCGGGCCGCGGCAACGGGTTCGTCACCTGGTATCTTTGGGAGTCGCTGCCCGCCCCCTACCAGAGCGACACGTCGAAGGCCAACTCTGGAGGCAGCGGGGTCCACGCCGGCTGGCGCGGTCCCATGCATGCCGTCCGCCAGAAGCCGGGGAGCACGACCAGCGCCGTCGATGAGACCTGGCCGCTGAAGAGCGAACGGATCAAGGCGATCTCCGACGGGCTCACGAAGACACTGCTCGTCGCGGAGTCAACCAACCGCAACTCCGCCCCGGCGGGAGCCAACACGGAGTGGGCCCGGCGGACGTTCTGGGCCTACTCGTGGGGCAACTTCCTCTCCTCGCAGACCACCCCCCAGGATCGCACGCTGCTGGGCGACTATGGCAAGTGCTCCGCCATCCCCGACGGTGCCGAGCCCAACACCGGCACGAACCTCCGGGCCTGCATGTCGGGGTGGTACAGCCTCCACTCGGGCGGCATGAACGGCGTGATGTGCGACGGCTCCGTGCAGTTCATCGAGTTCACGATGGACAAGCAGATCTGGGCGGTGATGGGCAGCATCGCCGACGACGGCGTCTACTGATTCCACCATCACAGCAGGGGTCTTTGTCCGCACTGATGCCCTGCCGCCCCGTGCGCTGGTGCGAGTCCTGCAGGCATCTCGTCATGCATCATGTGCTGACAGTCGTCCCTCGTGCCAGCCTCGCCGTGGCGGCCGCGGCCGCCCTCCTCGCCGATACCGGCTGGGTGGCCGGCCGCCCCGACGTGTGGCAGCCGGCGGCGGTCGTGGCCGCCGTGGCGGCGGCGATCGGCTGCCGCGCGATTCCGGCGCTGGTCACCTACCAGTTCACCGTCTGGGTGCTCGTGACGGTCGTGATCGGCATGCTCTATCCGCAGCAGTGCCTCTCCATGGGCGGTCTGGACATGAAGAACAAGCACCTGCTCACGGGCATGATCCAACTGGTGATGTTCGGCATGGGCACGCAGATGACGATCGCCGAACTGTCGTCCGTGCAGCGGATGAGCTACCCGCTGGTCATCGGGATCCTGCTGCAGTTCAGCGTGATGCCCGTCGTCGGCTGGGGCATCGCCACGGCGCTGGGCATGCCGCCCGAGATCGCCGCGGGCGTGGTGCTGATCGGCGCCTGCTCGAGCGGCCTGGCCTCCAACGTGATGTCGTACATCGCGGAGGCCAACCTGCCGCTGTCGCTCGCCCTGACGGCGATCGGGACGGTCACGGCCCCCGTCACCACCCCGTTCTGGATGTGGCTCCTGGCGGGCACGTGGACCGCGATCGACGTGGTGGGCATGATGATGGACATCGTCAAGATCGTGATCGTGCCGGTCGGGGCCGCGCTCCTCCACGACTGGCTCCGGCATGCGTCGCCCGCCGCCCGTCGCACGCTCGTCGCCGCCAGCCTGATCGCCCTCGGGGCGGCCGTCGGCACGTGGTGTGCCGGGCTCTGGTCGCTGCCGCTCACGGACGCGGGCGAGCCCACTCGGCCCGCGCTGCTCGCCATCTACGCCGCGGGCGCGGTGCTCGTGGGCCTCGGGTACCACTCCCTCTGGCGGCTCTGGCCGGCCGTGGAGCGGTGGATGCCGGCGGCGGCCATGTTCGGCATCCTGTTCGTGACCCTGATCACGATCGCGAAGGGCAGGGGCCAGCTCATGGACCTCGGCGTGGAACTGTTCGTGGCGTCGGTGCTTCACAATGTCGTCGGCCTCGCCCTCGGCTACGCGATCTGCAGGCTCTCGCGGGTCGACGAGCGATCCTCGCGCACAATCGCGATGGAGGTGGGCATCCAGAACGGCGGCATGGCGTCGGGCCTCGCCAACGAGATGGGCAAGATCGACACCGTGGGCCTTGCGGCGGCGGTGTTCATTCCGTGGATGAACATCTCGGGCTCGCTGCTGGCCAACTACTGGCGCCGCCGAGGCGTCGTCGACGACTGATACGGGGCAATCCTGGTCGTCGCGTGTTGTCTCGGCATCGCGGCCGGATTCCGCAGGCTGCAAGCCTGCGGCTACGAGAAACATCAGCGAGGGGCTGCCCGTGCCCGAGAGCCGGCGTATGACGCCGAGCGCAGCCCGGGCACCGATCCGCCGCAGGCGGATTGGTCGGCGAAGCGAAGGCGGCATCCGAGCGAGCGGCGGGAAGGATCCCAGACGTGAGTGTCTGGGGGCGGACGGGGGCATCCCCGAGCACCGCGCACGCTGGCGGCTCACAGGTGAACCGTACGGGTCACCGGCACCGGCGGTTCATGAACG
>JBJTQP010000252.1:0-14498 GCA_046075685.1 Planctomycetaceae bacterium
CGGCGAGCAGGGACTCGACGAGCAGGTCGGGGTGGGTCATCGGGGCGGCCTCCCGAGCAGCTCGTCGAGTTGCCGCATCTCCAGCTCGTGCGCGACGGCATGCACGGCGGGCAGCTCGGGGGCGTCGCCGTTCAGCCGCTCGACGAACGCGGCCAGGTCCGCCAGGTGGACGGCGTAGCGGCCGCCACCGGCGCGGACCGCAGGGAGCCGGCGGCCGCGGACCCCGCGGTGAATCCATCGGGTCAGCGTCGACGTGTGGGGCCGCTGCCCGGTCCCGTGGCGTTGAATCCACGCGGCCGCTTCCGACAGGGAGACAATGTCGGCGCTGCTCATCGGGCGACCTCCCCGACGATCGCGGAGCGTTGGCTCCTCGATTGCGTCCGCAGGTAGTCGCGGAGGGCCGAGACGTGTAGCTCGCGCCACTGCCGATACCGGCCGACGCGGGCGGGCCTGGGCAACGCGCCGACACTCTCGGCGTGATTTACGATCCGCGGCGTGACGTGCCAGCCTTCGGCTCGAAGCAGCTCGAGCAGTTGCCCGGTCGTCAGCCGATCTACAACACCGCCATGGGCGGATGCACGGCCTCGGCCGTGCGAAACACTGGGGACCATCGGAAAGAATGGGCGCAGTCGAACCGATGGCGACGACGAACGGGCCGCGTCTAGCGTCCGCTCAACCGTCGATCACCTATTCGATGCTCCGCTCCGTCGCGGCCCGATGACCGCTGCCACCATCTTTCGACAGGCGGATAAAGCGCGCCTGCCGCGTCAATGCCCGTAGGCTTCGCGACATACCAGTAGGGTTGGTGGCTCCCATACGCCCGGCGGATGCCGTGGCATCCGCGTTGCGCTCCCGTTAGCCCCGTGGTCTACTCGACCTCGGGATCGGGAATCCTGGCACGGACGCGAATGTACGCGAACGGACAGAAGTGTCAACGATTTTTTTGGAGCGCGTTTTTAGCCGATCTTCAGCGCCACCCGGGCCGCGTCCTCGAACGACAGCCGCGAGTAGTGCTCGGTCATCTTCGCGCTCGCGTGACCGGCCAGGGCCTGGGCACCGTCAAGGCCGCATGTGCGTCGGGCCTGGGTGATCCCGGCGTGCCGCAACTGGTAGGTCGTCCACACGGGTAGGCCCGCGGCGCGACACGCCGACGCGATGTCCTTCCGAATGTCGTCGGCCGTGAACGCGGTCCGCTTCGTGCGGCGCTTCCGTCTCTTGATCGTCCCGGGAACGCGAACGCGGCCCAGGTCGCCAGTTGCAAACACCGGGTCGGTGCCGTCCTTGCCGGCTGACCAGCGCTCTACGATCCGCATCGCACGAGGGCCGATCGCGATCTCACGGACCTTCCCCTTATGGGCGGTCTTGTGGCGCTTCAGCGTCCACCGCGGGGCCGGCAGGTCGTCGGCCTGTTCGACGTCCGCCAGCCGCAGCCCGCAGGCTTCGCTCGGCCGCACGGCCGTCAGGCGGGCAAACCGCACCAGGTCCGCGACCACCGGCGGCAGGTGCGGCAGGATCGCCTCGATCTCCGCGTCGGTCACGGGCGTGACGGGCTCGGATTCACGCGCGGGGCTCTCGCCGGCCCGCAGGCTTTTGACGCATCGCAGGGCAACGAGGCGATCGGGCGGCAGCAGCTCCTCGCCGACGGCCCACGCGAACATGGCGACAATCTCTTTGATCGTGCGGTTCACCATGTAGCGGGTCCGTGGCACGGGCTCGCCGTCGCGCTTTTGGCGTCGGGGGCGGTAGGCCAGTTCCGCTTGAACGTCCTTCAGCATCTTCGGCCCAAACCGGTCCAGGGGCACGGCCCGCCGCGTCTCGAGCGCGTTGGCGACGACGCGGGCGTTCCACCACTTCGAGCAGCCGCGGAGTTGTTCCGCGGTCTTACTGCCCTTGATCGACGCGACATAGCGGAGGGTCAGCCCGCCGACGGTCATCGTCGCCGTGTCCTGGTCGACGGCCACGACGGTCGCCGCTGGGGCCGTTGCCGTTGCCGCGGGCCAAAACCCCTGACACGATGTCAGGGGTTTTTTTACAACGGGCTCGGGCGTGGCGGGGGCCGCGGGCTCGGGCGGCAGGTCCGCGGTCGTGCATCCGCTCGCGATCCACGCCGTCAGGTGCCGGCGGTAGCGGTCGTCGGCCTCGACGGTGCCGGCGAGCCCGAGCCAGTATTCCTTGCCGCCGATCCGCAGTCGTGCGGACCCGGATCGCTTGTGGACCGTCGGTCGCGGCAGGGCCGCAGTGTGTCGCCTTCCCATGATCGAGCCTCCGTAGGAAATCGGGGCGCAATCGGGGACGGCCCCGATTGGCCTTACGGTTTCGCTTCCGCGAGGCACGATCGCGACGCGCGATCGGTAGCAGTTTTCTAGGGCGTTGTCGTCGTCTCGCGTTCGTCGATCATCGGCGAGAGTCGCGCGCCCAGAGGGAGTTATCAGGGTAGCGCTCTAACCAACTGAGCTACGCGCGCGGCTGCCGGAGCGGCCTGGGCACGCTCCGAACACCACCGAGTGTAGGACCGAACCACACGAGTTCAACGGGGCGGCAGCCCGCCCGCGGGTTCGCGGCCGGGCCGCAAAAGCGGCGCTGGCGCCGGCAGCCGTTCCGGTTAGGTTTCCCGGCTGCGATCCGTCTCGCCAGGAGTGCTCCGCCATGTCGATCGTTTGTCGCCCGGGTCTGTTCGTCCCCGCCCTCGTGACCGTTATGTCCGTGGGGGGCGCGTGGTCCGCCGCCGCGGTCGCCGCCCCCCCGACGCCCGAGGACGCCCTCGCCCTCCGGCCCCGGCAGAAGGGCGTCGACTATTCCCAGCCCACGGCCGACGAGGCGAAGCAGTGCACGATCAAGCAGGAGAAGGAGGGCGGCTCCAGCGCCCTGGTGGTCCGGGGGCCGTCCGGCGAGGTGCTTCGCGCCTTTGCCGACACCGACGGCAACCGGGTGGTCGATCGCTGGAGCTATTACAAGGACGGCCTCGAGGTCTACCGCGAGATCGACGCCGACAAGGACACCAAGCCCGAGGAGTATCGCTGGCTCGGCGCGGCGGGCAGCCGCTGGGGCCTCGACACCAACGCCGACGGCCAGATCGACTCATGGAAGGTGCTCTCCGCCGAGGAGTCGACCGCTGAGATCGTGGCCGCCCTGCGTGATCGGGATGCCGCCGTGTTCGCAAGGCTCCTGCCCGGCAAGGAGGATCTCCAGGCCGCCGGCTTCGAGGGCGAACTGCTCGCCGACATCCTCGCCCGCACGGCGGCAGCGCCCGCGGCCTTCGCGAAGGTGGCCGCCGACCAGAAGGAAGTCGTCGCCGATTCGCGGTGGACGAGCATGCTGACGCCGCAGGCCCCGGGCACGCTGCCTGCGGGCATGGCGGGCCTGACGAAGGACGTGGTCGCGCACGACAACGTCGTGGCCCTCGTCGAGGGCAAGCAGGGCAACGGTCAGGTGTTCGTCGGCTCGCTGGTGAAGTGCGGCGAGGTGTGGCGGCCGGTGGAGGCTCCGCAGGTCTCCGGCGGCCTTGCCGACGCCTTCAGTTTCTTCGCGCCGCGGCTCCCGGCTCGCGGGCCGGCCGCGGGCTCCGGCGACGTGGCCGAGAACCTCCAGCCCCTGCTCGCCTCGCTCCGCGAGATCGAGGGCAAGATGGCGACGGCCGACGCGGCGGGGCGAAAGACGCTGGCTGCCCAGCAGGTGGGCCTGCTCGAGCAGCTCGCGGCCGGGGCGGCCGAAACCGACAAGACATTCTGGACGAACCAGGTCGTGGAGACGATCGCCGCCTACGCCCAGGAAGGGCTCTACCCCGACGGGATCGCCAAGCTCGAGCAGCTCGCCGAGGCGGCCACGGGTGACGAGGCGACGTCGGCGTTCATCGCCTTCCGTCTGATCCAGGCGAGGTTTGCGCGGGGCATGGAGCCGGGCGACGCCGACCGCGAGGCGGTGCAGAAGGCGTGGTTCGACGATCTCGCGGCCTTCGCAGAGACGTATCCGAAGGCGCCGGACTCCGCCGAGGCGCTGCTGCAGCTGGCTTTCCGCGACGAGTTTTCGGAGGGCGACAGCGGCGTCGCTTCCGCGATCAAGCGCTACTCCACGATCGTGACGAACTTCCCCGACACGGCGCAGGCGCGGAAGGCGGCCGGCGCCGTCCGCCGGCTCGAGAGCGTGGGCAAGCCGTTTGCCCTCACGGGGCCGACGTTCGAGGGCAAGCAGGTGTCGGTGGCGTCGGCCAAGGGTGTGCCGGTGCTCGTGCATTACTGGTCGACCGACTGCGAGCCCTGCAAGGTGGACATCGCCCAGATCCGCGAGCTCCAGGCCAAGTACGGCGCGAAGAAGTTTGCCGTGCTCGGCGTGTCGCTCGACGGCGACAAGGCCAAGCTCGTGCGGTTTCTGCAGGCCAAGCCGCTGCCGTGGCCGCAGGTCTACGAGCCGGGCGGCCTCGACAGCCGGCTGGCCGAGGAGTTTGGCGTGCAGGCCCTGCCCACGATGGTGCTCGTCGGGCCCGACGGCCTCGTCGTGAACCGCAACGTCGCGATCGCCGGCCTGGAGAAGGAACTCGACGCCTTGATCGGCGGGGCTGGCAAGTAGCGGGGGCGGCGGGATCGGCCGCCCCGCGAATCCCCGGGCGTGAACCTCGCGCTCCGGCCTTCCGGCTCCGGGGCGGGCCTGCTACGGTTCGCCCCGATCCCGTCCCGCATCGTCGAGCTTGATCCATGCCGCTCCCCTGCCCCGCGCTTCTGGCGTTCAGCCTGAGCCCGTCGCTCTGCGCCCTCGGTGCCGTGCAGGTGCTCTGCGTGGCGGCGGCCGGCTTTTCCCGGCTGGCGGAGGGCACACGGTTTGAACGCGGAGGACATGCCCTGTGCCTCGCGGCGCTCGGGGTGATCGGCTGCCTCTCCGGCGTGGCGATCCAGCTCGGGCCCGATTCCGCCGCCACCTGCGCCGGCACGCTGGCGCTGATGACGATGATCGCGGTGGTGGACGTGTCGCAGCAGCCCTGAGCGGCCGCAGGCCGGCCCGGCCCGCCGTTCGTCGCCCATCCTGCCCGTCTTGCCGGCACACGCCTGCTTTCCGGCGAAACCGGAAAAAAACTCCCCTTCGATGCGACCGACAGCCGAAGAAAGGACGGCAGGGAGGGCTGGCTCCGTCGCCGCCAGCGGCGATGCGTCTCGTGGCCTCCGTCGGATTCGAATCCAAGGAGCGATCCATGTCGATTTCCAAGACCACGTTTCTGCTCGCCGTCGTCGCGTCGGCGTGCCTGACGGCGGCGGGGCGTGCCGAGGACCTGGCGGCATCCGTCGCCGGAAAACTCCGTGACTCCGGCGCCCTCACCGGCTACCGCGTCAACGTGAAGAGCAAGGCCGGCACCGTCTGGCTCGAGGGTCAGGTGACCGACGAGAAGCAGCTCGCCGCAGCCGTCGGCATCGCCGAGACGACGCCGGGCGTGGAGCGGGTTGTCAACCAACTGGTGATCGAGCCCTCGGCCGCCGCTCCGGCCGCGGATCCGGTCGGCCTCGCCGTGCCGCCGTCGGCCTTCGCTGCGGCGGGCGTGCCCGAGCAGCCTGCTCCGGAGAAGATCGAAAAGAAGAAGAGCACCTTCGCGGCCATGAGCGAGTTCCTTTTCGCCGGAGGCCCCTCGGCCGCCGCGTCGAACGACGGCCAGGTGCAGCTCGTGAGAGGCACCGCGCCGGTCAGCCATCCCCGCGGTCAGCGGCCGATGCCGATCGGCACGCCCGCGGCCCGGCCAATGAGCCCCGCGGGCCATGATCCGCGGCAGCGGATGGCGATGCGGACGAGCATGCGGGAGCCGATGACGCTCCCCGGTCAGGGTGGCTACGACTGCCCGGTGCAGGACGGCCAGATCGTGCCGGGCTCGATGCGGTACAGCGACGGCGGCCCCGGTGGCCCCGGTGGCATGGCCGGCGGCCCGGGCGGCGGCGGGATGGGCGGCGGTCCGATGGCCATGGGAGGCACCGGAGTGGGCATGCCCCCGGTGCCGATGCGGGGCGGCGCGCCCAACATGCCCAACTACGCCTGGCCGAGCTACTCGGCCTATCCCAACTACGCGGCCCTGCAGTATCCGACGCAGTACTCGCCGACCGCTTGGCCCTACATCGGTCCCTTCTACCCATACCCGCAGGTGCCGCTCGGCTGGCGTCGGGTGTCGCTTGAATGGGACGACGGCTGGTGGTGGCTCGACTTCGACGAGCGGCACTACCACAACCACCATCACTGATCGCCGGGCCTCGGTGCCGCTGCGACTCACGATCCGCTCCCCCGGACCGCCCCGGGGGAGCGGCGTCGTTTCAAGGGTGATCCGTCAGGGGTGATCCGCCGCGGGTGCGCCGTCCGCCCCGGCCCCCTGCCCGGCCCGCGCAACCGGAAAAATCCGCAAGTTCCCCGCCTGCGTGGTCGATACATCCGGCAGAGCCCGTGTCCTCGCCGCCACTGCCGCAGGAGAGCCCCTGATGACGTCCCGCACACGCTTCCTGTCGACGGCCGTGATCCTGGCCGTCATGGGCTCGACGCAGAGCGGCTGCTTCTGGCTCACTGCCCAGGGGCCGAACCTCGGGCCCCTCGCCATCCCGATCCCCGTGCCGGTCGGCGTGCAGAAGGCGAAGGAAGACCAGTTCTGGAACTACGAGCGGTATGAGCGGGCCCCGGTGCTCGGTCCGCTCCAGCCCGGCGGCCCCTGCGAGGCCCTCGACGAGCCCAGCGACGACGAGGTGATGCGGGCGCTGGAGAAGGCCCGTCCCGTGCAGGGCAACTGGCCGTTCCTCTACGAGGTGCAGCGGAACCACGTGCGGATCTCGAAGTGCAAGATCGCCGACTACGTCGATCCGCCGCGGCACATGCCGCTCGTGGGCCCCGTGCAGCTGCACCACGCCCACTACAAGTGCACCGTCTACTTCCCGGAGGTCACCCGCGTGGGCTGGCCGGTGCCGCACACGCTCGTGGACGAAGACTGCCAGGAAGTGCTCTACATCGACCACGACCACCTGCATATGGTGGGCGACGTCGACACGGGCTGCGACGCGAACTTCTGATCGCGTCGACGGGCGCCGCGTCGGTCTGGTGCAGACTGCACGCATGGCCGAGCGGGGTGGCGATTCCCCGTAGCCGCAGGCTTGTAGCCTGCGGACTCCGGCTGGGGTGCAGGCTGCAAGCCCGCACCTACTGAGGCGGAATCCGTGCCGCGCAGGCTGCACGCCAGCACCTCCGCGGCGCGGAACCAGCGCCGCCGTGGGCAGCGGGCGTGCGGGTCGTGACGGTGGGATGCCGGCCCCCCAAATCGTGGGCGACCGACTGCCGACCGAGACGATGATCTGGGGAGACGGCCTCGATGGAGCGGGGCCGCGCGCCGCCCCGCCGAGCGCCCCGGCATGATGCCGATTCCGCACCGCCGCGTCAGCATCCGGTTTGCCGGCCTCGTGCTCGCGTCGGCCTGCGGCGTGGCCTGCGGCCAGACGGCACGCGAGTGGGCCGGGGCCTCCGATGCCGTCCGCGAGCCCTTGCGGGTGGCCGCCGAGCCCCCGCGATCCGAGCAGGCTGCGGCACCTGGCGACGAGCCTGCCGGCCGCGGCCTGATTCCCACCGGCAACCTGCTCGCCACGATCCGTGACGGCGGGATCCTGATGATCCCGTTGCTGGGGTGCTCGTTCCTGTTGGCCGTCTTCGGCATCGAGCGGGCGGTGAGCCTGCGGACATCGCGGGTGGTGCCCACGCCGTTCGTCAGCAGGTTCGTCGAGCAGGTGGAGTCTGG
Organism: Planctomycetaceae bacterium; assembly: GCA_046075685.1. Lineage (GTDB taxonomy): Bacteria > Planctomycetota > Planctomycetia > Pirellulales > UBA1268 > QWPN01. Next base: position 7,736 of record JBJTQP010000252.1, read on the forward strand.
CAGCCTGGCCCGGGGGGCGGCGCTCGACGCCTGCGAGGAGAATGGCAGCCCGGCGGCCAGGGTGTTCGCCGCGGCCGTTCGCCGCTGGGGCCGGCCTGCGGTGGAGATCGAGCAGGCCGCGATCGACGCCTGCGAGCGGGAGCTCAACCATCTCCGCCGGTATCGTCGGGTGTTCAACGGGGTGGCCACGATCGCTCCGCTGCTCGGCCTGCTCGGCACGGTGTTCGGGCTCATCCGCTCGTTCAACGACGTGGCGTCCGCGGGGGCGATGGGCAGGCCCGACCTGCTGGCCCGCGGCTTCGGCGAGGCCCTCATCACCACGGCAATGGGCCTGCTCGTGGCGATCCCGGCGATGGTGCTGCACTCCTTCTTCACGGGCCGCATCGACCGGCTCGCGATCCGGCTCGACGAGGCCTGCCAGCGGGTGATCGACGCCATCTCGCAGGAGGCCGTCGCCGAGGCCCGCAGCCTCGGCGAATCGCGCCGCCGCGCGGCGGGGTGAGCCATGCCCCTGGTGCGACTCGACGCCGAGGAGGATCCGGTGCCCAACCTGGCGCCGATGATCGACGTGATCCTCGTGCTCACGATCTTCTTCATGTGCGCCACGAAGTTTTCCGACGACGAGCGGCGGTTCGATCTCGATCTCCCGCAGGCGGGTGCTGCCGCCCCGGCCGCCACCAAGGGGCCCGAGATCGTGGAGGTGGAGGCCTCGGGCGGAATCCGGTTTGCGGGTCGGCAGGTGGAGCCCGCCGCGCTTGCGGAGCGGCTCTCGGAGGCGCGGGCGTCGCGGCCCGATCTCGCGGTCACGATCCGCGGTGAGCGGGCGGTGTCGCACGGGAGAATGGCCGAGGTCTACGAGGCCTGCCGGACGGCCGGGGTGACACGCGTGTCGATCGCGGTGCAGCCGCGGGCCGGCGGCCGCACGAGGTGAGGAGGCCGCGATGACCGCCGCGGCGATCGTCTGGGCCGGGGTGGCCGCCGGCCTTGCGGCGGGCCTCGTGGTGGCGGTGCGGACGCGGTGGCTGCAGTCGCGGACGCTCGAGAAGTGCGCGGCGTTGTCGGTGGCGATCCATGCGGTGCTCGCGCTGGTGTGCGCCTTCGTGGGCGGCTGGACGCCCGCCTCGTGGGGCCGGCGCGACGAGGGGCGGATGACGCTCGTACTGGCGGCAGCCGACGAGGCCAGTGACACGGCGCCGCTGGCCGACAGTGCTGACGGAACGGACATCGCCGGCATCGCTGACACGGCCGAGACGGCCGAGACGGCCGAGACGGCCGAGACGGCCGAGACGGCCGACAGGGCCGGCAGGGCCGACATCGCTGCACACCCCGAGTTCGGCTCCCGTGATGAACCGCCCCCGCCGCTGATGCCGCTCGTGGCCGTGGCGACCGTCGCCGCAGGCCCGCCGGACGATCACGTGCCGCTGCTCGAGACGCCGGCCCCCGAAGCCGGGGCCGCCCTCGCCGACGAGGCTGAGACGTCTGCCTCCGCCGATCGCTCAGCCCCGGCCACGCCCGACGCCGATGCGACACTGAGTGCCGCGCGGAGTCATCACGTGCCGGCCACGTATGCCGATCGCGTGGGAGGCCGGCGGGCGGCCGCCGCGGCCGAACGCGGCGGGTCGGAAGCCACGGAGCGGGCCGTGCAGGCGGCGCTCGGCTGGCTGGCAGCGGCCCAGTCGGAGGATGGCCGCTGGGATGCCGCCCGCCACGGGAGTGGCATCGAACGATCGGTCGACGGCCACCATCGCCAGGGCGCCGGAGCCCGCGCGGATCACGGAGTCACCGGCCTGGCGCTGCTGGCGTTTCTGGGGGCGGGCGTCACGCATCGCGATGGTGCTCACGCGGCGGCGGTCGATCGCGGGCTGCGGTTCCTCGTGTCTCGGCAGCGGGCCGACGGCTCCCTGGCGGGCGACGCGGAGTTTTTCGCGGCCCTCTACTGCCACGGCATGGCGACGATCGCGGTGACGGAGTGCCTGGCGATGACGGGCGATGCATCGCTGCGGCCGGCCGTCGAGCGGGCGGTGGCCCACACGCTGGCGATGCAGCATCCCCACACGGGAGGCTGGCGCTACGCCGCGGGCGACCGGGGCGACACGAGCCAGTGCGGCTGGCAGGTGATGGTGCTGGCGACGGCACGCACCGCCGGGCTTGGCGGCTTCGACGCAGCCGAAGCCCGGGCCCGCCTCTATCTGCAGAGCGTCGCGAGCGGCGCCGCCGGAGGGCTCGGCTCGTATCGACCCGGCGAGCGGCCCTCGATGGCGATGACCGCCGAGGCGCTCTACTGCAGGCTCGTGCTCGGGGCGTCACCCGCGGATCCCGCCGCGGCCGAGGCGCTGGCCGCGATCGCCGCTGCTCCGCTCGGTCGGGAGACGGCCAACGCCTATGCCTGGTACTACGCCACGCTGGCGTCGTTTCATGCCGGCGGCCCCCAGTGGGAGCGGTGGAATGCGCGGCTCCAGCAGGCGCTGTTGCCGCAGCAGCGAAGCGGCGGCCCGCTCGACGGCAGCTGGGATCCCGATCCGGTCTGGGGCGGGCACGGAGGACGTGTCTACTCCACGGCGCTGTCGGCGCTCACCCTCGAGGTGTATTACCGGCATCGGCCGCTCCACCTCGGCGGCCCGCATCTGGCGGCGGCGCCGCAGGAATCGGCCGTTCACTGACGCGGTGCGATCCGCGCGGCAGGGATCACCGCCGGTTTGACCGCCTACCCTGCGGGATTACACTTGATGCACGGAAACGCGGCCGCGATTCGCGGATGGTGCGTCCTGCTGGAGTTCGCCCTGTGACCACCTGCCTGTTCGCCGTGTTCGGCCTCGGCCCGATGGAGCTCCTGATCGTGGGCGTGGTCGTGCTGCTCTTGTTCGGCACCCGGCTGCCGAAGGTGATGCGTTCGCTCGGCGAGGGAGTCGTCGAGTTCAAGAAGGGCGTGCAGGGCATCGAGGACGCCGGCTCGGCCCAACGCGACCCGGGCCGGTCCGACCTGAGGTAGGCCGGCATGTTCGGCCTCGGACCTCTCGAGATCGTCGTCGTCGGCGCCATCGCCGTGATGCTCTACGGCAAGCGGCTTCCGGAAGTGGGCCGCTCGTTCGGCAAGACGCTGGGCGATCTGCGTCGCCAGTGGCAGCAGCTCTCGCGGGAACTCGAATCGGCCGCGAATGTCGACGTCCCCGTCTCCCGGCCCACCCGCCTCGGCCGTCGCCACGACGACGAGCCGGCAGGCTCGCGGGTGGTGGAGTCGCCGCGGTTCGAGCCCCCTGCGTGAGCCGGCCGGGCAGCAGCCCGTCGTGTCGTGGTGTGTCTTGCGGGCCGCACCGAAAGGAAAAAGCGGTTTTCACGGCACGACTGCGAGTCGCCTCATCCCCGCCTCATGTGCGTCCCGATGCTCGTGGGCGGGAAGGCCCGCAGGCACTTTGCGACCGGGGGGCTGGGGTGTAGGATTTTGCGGGTCGGTGCAGTGTTGTGCTGAAAGAAGCGGTGATCCTGATCGCACGCAGCACGTTTCGGGCAACTAGCTCAGTTGGTTAGAGCGCTACGTTCACACCGTAGAGGTCACAGGTTCGAATCCTGTGTTGCCCACTGTCGATTCGGTTCGTGAAAACAAGTGCAGATCACCCGCCGACGGTCGGCGGTGCCCGCGAGGGAAACGAGCCGCAAAAGGGTAAACCGCATGGTTCTACCCTTTTGCGATCCCTTCGACGTGGAGGATCATGCCATGGGACGACGCCCTTCTGGCGCTCTGCCCGCCATGCGTCGGCACAAGCCGACCAACACCGCCCGCATCACCGTCGGCGGTAAGGTTCACTCGTTGGGCCGCTGGGGAAGCCCCGAGGCCCAGGATCGGTTCGACACCTTGATGGCCGCCTACCTTGCCAGCGGCCGTCGCAACCTCGACGCCGGGCTGGCAGTCACCGGGCGTGCCACGCAACCCGAGCCGCTGATCGCAGGCCCAGCCCGATCGTCGCACGACGCGACCGCCGGCTTGACCGTCGGCGAGTTGGCACGGGCGTAGCTGGCCGACATCGAGGCCACGCGGCCCAACTACCGCCGCACGTCACTGTGGCACAGCGCGATCGCCGCGAGCCGCGCGGTGCGACCGTTCGCCACGATGCCGGCTGCGGCATTCGGCAGCCGGGCGCTCGTCGAAGTCCAGCGACACCTTGTTCATGCCAAGGCGGCCACCCGTGGCCGGGGCGATGACGACACGCCCGTCGCGACGAAGCGGCTGTCGCGGCGGTACATCAACGACATCATCGGCCGTGTTCGCCAGTTGTTCCACTGGGGCGTGCTCAACGAGCTGGTGCCCGATGACCGCGTGAAGGCACTGGAGATCGTGCCGGCGCTGGCGAAGGGCCAGACCGCGGCCCGCGAGAACCCCGAGCGGAAGCCGGTGAAGCCCAGCGTCGTGAGGGGCACCCTGCCCTACCTGACGGCCGAGGTCGCCGACCTGATCTGGTTCATCCGGCTGACGGGCTGCCGTCCCAGTGAGCTCAACTTTTGCAGTTTTTGAGGGCCGACTTCCGGGCTGAAACTGCCCTCTGAAAAGCGGCGAGCCTCCTTCAAAGTGCATGGACTTCAACACCCATTCACTTTGAGCAAAGAGGCTCGCCGTGGATCTTGTACCCGGATTCGTCATGTTGCTGCAAGCGCTAACCCCAACCATGACAGCGCCCACGTTCGAGAGCTTCGTGACGGTCGTGACGGGATGTGTGTTCTCGGGAGGCGGTACGATCACCCGCTCCATCCTGGCAGCGGGCGACTCGGCCACGAAGCACTTCTCGTCCTACCACCGGCTATTCAGCGCGGCACAGTGGTCGCTGGATGCAGTCGGGCTTGCCATCTTTGACCTTATCGAGCCGTGGCTCGGAGAGGTCGTGATGCTCGGAACCGACGACACGCTCACCCGCAAACGCGGCCTGAAGATCTTCGGGGTCGGGATGCACCACGATCCCCTGCGATCCACGCGAAGCCGTCCCGTCACGACTTGGGGGCTCAGCTGGGTCTCGCTCGGCGTGATCGTGCGACTTCCATTCCGCCCCGATCACAGCTACTACCTGCCGCTCGTGTTTCGGCTTTATCAGAATAAGTCCGCGGCGGCCAAGAGCCGCAGAACGTATCGCTCGCGCCCCGAGTTGGCGGTCGACCTGCTTCACCTGCTCTGCACCTACAGGAAAAGCAGGCGTTTTCACGTCGTCGGCGACAGCGCCTACGGCGGCCAGAGCGTGCTGTGCAACCTGCCGGAGAACTGCGACATCACGAGCCGTCTGTTGCCCACGGCTCGACTCTACGGCCCGCCGCCCGCTCCTGAAAAAGGCCGCATGGGACGGCCGCGGAAGCGGGGCGACCGCCTTCCCTCGCCCGCTGCGATGCTCGAGTGCCGCTGCCGTCGCATCATGCTCGACATCTACGGCAGGTCTCAAAAGGCACGTGTCGCTGACTGTGTCGCCAGGGTTTTTGCCGCGCCGGATCGCCCGCTGCGCGTCGTGGCTACCGAGGCCATCGGGGGAGGTCGCGGTGTCGAGGTGTTCTACTCGACCTGCGCTGACGCGACGGCCGAGCAGGTGATCGTGCAGTATGCATCCCGCTGGAGCGTCGAGGTCGCCTACCGCGACGTAAAACAGTGCCTCGGGTTCGAACAGCCGCAAGGCTGGTGCCGGAGGACGGTCGAGCGCACCGCTCCGATCGCGATGCTGATCTATAGCCTCGTCATCATCTGGTTCGCCCGTGAAGGCCATCGCTACTGGAAGCCCGCGGGTCATGCGTGGTACGCCACAAAGCGGGATCCGTCCTTCGCGGACATGCTCGCTGAACTGAAACGACGAAGTATCCGCGGGTATGTTTTGTCACTCCCACTCGATGCGTTGGGGCCGCGAAAACTCTTCCGCATCTTGGAAAACACGGTCAACTTGGCCGCGTAAACTGCAAAACCCGAGTTTAGATACATGCCGTGAAATCAGACGCTCGGCTAGACTCGGCCTCGAGGTGTCTGTCGACGCAAGGGCTCGTGGTCAGCCGAAAGCCCGATCTCGATTCCTACCATGGTGGACTGATGCTGATTCCGCCGGATGCAGAGATCGCCAGCGAGAAACTGACTCACTACCTGCTCGTCCCCAAGCCGCTGGACGACAAGTCGAAGTTTCTGGGGAGGGCTGGGTCTAGCCCTGCCAATCCGCAGGCTCGTGATGCCGCCATTCGAGCCCTTGCCGCGGCGGAAACGGCGATACAAGATGGGATTAGCGAATACGGCACGTTTTGGCGTGTCGAGGGGCTGCTGAAAGGGCCGGATCGCGAGATTCCTGTCGTCACGATCTGGCTCCAGTGGAATGCTGATAGGCGGTTCCGTTTCGTAACCCGCAAACCCGGGCGGAAGTGAAGATGCAAGCGAGCACGTTCGAGCGGGTTGCCTTGAAGCAGAACGTCGATGGCCACTGGCTCCGGGCGGGCGACGTGGCCTACCTCGTTGACTACGTCCCCCATCCGTCTGGAGGCGAGCGAGGCTGCGTGCTCGAAGTCTTCAACGCCGTGGGCGAGTCGATCGCGACGGTGACGGTGCCGGAGTCGAGTGTCGAGCCATTGGAGGCCGACGAGGTGCTTTCGGTGCGACGGCTGAAGGCTTCGTAACGGGGACGTCGGAGGGGCGGATGACTGGCGGGGCCAAGCCGCCAGTCACGACTGCCGTGGTGCCCCGCTGAAGAGCGCACGAAGGGCAGCAAGGACGTCCGGGTCGAGGCACGCCAGCCGGTCTCGAAGGTGCTCCGGCAGTTTC
>JBJTQP010000253.1:0-30012 GCA_046075685.1 Planctomycetaceae bacterium
GAGAAGCCCGCCGCTTCAGGCGAGAAGTCGGGCGAGAAGTCAGGCGAAGCGGAGGGGAAGGAGGAGTTCGAACCGCTCGACAAGGTTCGGGACGACATCGTGGGCCGGCTCGCCAAGGAGGCATCCGACCGGCGGATTTCAGCCGTCTTCGACGCGGTGCGGAACGACGTCGCCCGGTACGGCGAGTCGCTCGCGCTCTGGCAGGTCGAGGGCGAAGGCGCCGGGCCGGCCCCGGTCGGGCCCGACGTCAAGAAGATCGCCGCGCAGCAGGGCCTCGAGGGAGGCACCTCCGACCTCGTCACCGCCAACGAGGCCTTCACCGGTGGCGGGATCGGTGGCAGCTTCGAGATCGCGATGTCGAGGGAGTTTGGCGTGCGGCAGCAGCGGTGGATCGACATGATCTTCGCGGCCAACGCCCAGACGCTGCAGGCGGTCACGTCCCGCGACATCGAGGGCAACCGCTACCTGTCATGGAAGACCGAGGACCAGCCGGAGTTCACCCCCTCGTATCAATCGGCCCGCGACGACGTGCTTCGAGCCTGGCGGATCGTCGAGGCGCGGCCTTTGGCGAGCAAGGCGGCCGAGGCTCTCGCCGCGGAGGTGACCGGCGGCAAGACCCTCGAGCAGGTGGCCGCAGCCCGCGGCGGCCTCGAGGTGACGAAGGCCGGACCGTTCACGTGGCTCACCCGCGGCACCGCCCCGTTCGGATCCGCGCCGGAACTCTCCCAGCCCGAGGGCCTCGCCATGCCGGGCACCGCGGTGATGCGGGCGGTGTTCGACCTCGAGCCCGGCCAGGCCGCCGTCGCCTTCAACGAGCCGCAGACCGTCTGCTACGTGATCCGCCTGGTCGCCTTCGAACCGGACGATGCCCGCCTCAAGGAGTTGTTCCTGGCCTCGTCGCAGGATCCGCGGCGGCTGGCGCTGGTCGCCGACGACGACACCCGCGGCGTGTACGACCGTTGGGTGGAGTCGATCAAGGAGCGGAACGCGGTCGCGTGGAAGCGGGAGCCGCGCGGACCCGACCTCCAGTGACGCTCCGAAGCGTGTCGCGTGCCGCCCACGTCGACACTCAGCGGCGCGGCTTGAGCACCACCGCGGCCAGCGGGGGCAGCGTCAGTTCCAGCGAATGGTCGCGGCCATTGTGCGGCTGCGGCTCGGCGGCGAGCGCCCCGGCGTTGCCGAGGTTGCCACCCCCGTACCAGGCGGCATCGCCGTTGAACACCTCGTCGTAGACGCCCCCGTGCGGCACGCCGAGCCGGTAGCCGTGCCGCGGCACCGGTGTGAAGTTGCAGCACACGACCATGAAGTCGGCCGGGTCTTCCGCCCTGCGGATGAAGGCCAGCACGCTGTCCTGCCAGTTGTGGCAGTCGATCCACTCGAAGCCGCGGCCGTCGAAGTCGAGTTCGTGCAGCGATTTCTCCCGCCGCACCAGCCGGTTGAGGTCGGCGACGAGCCGCGACAGCCCCAGGTGCCGCTCCCACTGGCAGAGGTGCCACTGCAGGCTCTCGTCGAAGTTCCACTCGGCCCACTGCCCGAACTCGCCTCCCATGAAGAGCAGCTTTTTGCCGGGGTGGCACCACATCGAGGCGTACAGCAGCCGCAGGTTGGCGAACTTCTGCCAGTCGTCGCCCGGCATCTGGCCGAGAAGCGACCCCTTGCCGTGCACCACCTCGTCGTGCGAGAGCGGAAGCACGAAGTTCTCGTGGAACGCGTAGATCAGGCTGAAGGTCAGTTCGTCGTGATGGTACTTGCGGTGCACGGGGTCGTGCCGCATGTACCGCAGCGTGTCGTTCATCCAGCCCATGTTCCACTTCAGGCTGAAGCCGAGACCGCCCACGTAGGTCGGCCGCGGGACACCGGGCCACGCGGTCGACTCCTCGGCGATCGTGAGCGTGCCCGGAAACCGCTCGTGCACCTGGATGTTGAACGTCTTGAGGAAATCGATCGCCTCGAGGTTTTCGCGGCCGCCGAAGCAGTTCGGCTCCCACTCGCCCTCGGCGCGGCTGTAGTCGAGGTACAGCATGGATGCCACGGCGTCGACACGGAGCCCGTCGACGTGGTAGCGGTCGAGCCAGAACAGGCCGCTGGAGACGAGGTAGTTGGCCACCTCATGGCGGCCATAGTTGAAAATCAGCGTGCCCCAGTCGGGATGCTCGCCCTTGCGGGCATCCTCGTGCTCGTAGAGCGCCGTGCCGTCGAACCGCCGCAGCCCGTGGCCGTCCTTGGGGAAGTGGGCGGGCACCCAGTCGATGATCACGCCGATGCCGGCACGGTGGAACGCGTCGATCAGCGACATCAGCGCCTGCGGCGGACCGAACCGGCTCGTGGCGGCGAACAGGCCGATCGTCTGGTAGCCCCAGCTGGCCGAGAGCGGATGCTCGGTGGGGGGCAGGAACTCGACGTGCGTGAACCCCATCTCCGCCACGTAGGGCACCAGTTCCCGTTCCAGATCCGCGTAGCTCAGCCAGCGGTGCGGATCGTCGCCCGGCCGCCGCCAGCTGCCGAGGTGGACCTCGTAGATCGAGAGGGGGGCCGAGAGCGCGTGTCGCGCCGCTCGGCCCGCCATCCAGTCGTCGTCCTGCCAACGGTGGGCGTCGAGGTCGACCACCACCGAGGCGGTTCGGGGCGGCACCTCGGCGGCAAAGCCGTAGGGATCGCTGCGGTCGGACCACCCGTCCGCGGACCGCACGCGAAACTTGTATCTCGTGCCCGCGTCGAGGCCCGGCACGAACAGTTCCCACACGCCCGACGGGATCCGCTTGTGCATCTGTTGGGCGCCGGTGCTCCAGCCGTTGAAGTCGCCGACCACCGACACGGCCGTCGCATTCGGCGCCCAGACCGCGAAGCTGACCCCCCGGACGCCGTCGAGCGTCTCGAGGTGCGCCCCGAGCTTTTCGTAGACCTTCCAGTGACGTCCCTCGCCGTAGAGGTGCAGGTCGAAGTCGGTGAGCATGGGCGGGTGGTCTGGCGGCGGGGGAGGAGATCGTACAATCGTGCCACACGGCAGGGCTTCGCGCCGGGAAACTTCCGGCCGCCGTCCGCGGCCCGGCTGCCGACGGTGACGGCTGGAACGACGGAGGCCGGCGGCCATGGGATACGAACGCTTCGCGCCGGTCGAGCGGACGATCGACGTCCGCGGCGACACGTACACGTTCTGGCAGCCTCCCGACCTCGACGCCCTGATCGACGTCGAGGCCTTCGAGCGGGACGAGCGGATTCCCTACTGGGCCAACGTCTGGGAGTCGGCCGTGGTGCTCGCCGAGGAGATCGCCCTGCTGGAGCCCGGCGGCCGCAGCCTCCTGGAACTCGGCTGTGGCCTCGCGCTGCCGGCGATCGTGGCCAGCCGCCGCGGCTTTCGGGCGGTGGCCAGCGACTACGAGGACGACGCCCTCGAGGGGGTCCGCTACAACGCCGACCACAACGGGGCGGCGGCCCTCACGACCCTCCTGCTCGACTGGCGGCGGTTGCCCGACGACCTGCCCTGGTTCGACCTCGTCGTGGCCGCCGACGTCCTCTACGAGAAGCACCACGCGGAGGCCCTGGCCGCCGTGGTGGATCGCACGCTCGCCCCGCGAGGCACGGCCCTGATCGCGGATCCGGGACGGGCCCGGGCCGCGGCCTTCGAGCCTGCGATCCGATCCGCGGGCCTGGGGATCGTGAAACTCCCCGCCCGCCGACCCCTGGCCGCCACGGCGGGCCCCGCGATCGACCTCTACCGCGTCACCCGGCCGGCATGATGGGGGCCCGCATGATGGGGCGATCCGGCCGCCCTGCCCTGCTAGCATCCGGCGTGCTAGCACGTGATCTTGTGGTGGCACACGTGCCGGCACCACAAAATCGCAAAAAAACTTGCGACTGGCCTTGTGGGCGATACGTTCGCCGCCAACCCCGGCAGGGACGCCGGGCGACTCATCACGGAGGAACGACCCCCATGGCAGCCAAGCCTCTCATCGGCATCAACACCGACTACCGCTCGACCCGCAAGGAGCACGCCGCCCTCTCGTTCGTCGCGGCCGGCTACTACGACGGCATCACGGCCTCCGGCGGCATCCCGGTGATCCTTCCGCCCCTCGCCGACGAGGACGACGTGATCCGCCTCCTCGACCTGCTCGACGGCGTGGTGATGGTGGGCGGCGCCGACCTCGATCCCCGCCGTGACGGCTACATGCCCCACCCGGCCGTCCGCCCGATGGACGCCCGCCGCGAGGACTTCGACCGCATGCTCGCCAAGCACATCTGCGCCCGGCACATGCCCGTGCTGGCGATCGGCAGCGGCATGCAGCTGCTCAACATCACCGAAGGCGGCACGCTGTTCCTCCACATCCCGGAGGATCTCCCCAAGGCGATTCCCCACAAGGATCCGACCGACCTCGCGCATCGCCACGCCCTGCTTGTCGAGCCCGGGTCCGCGATGGAGCGGGTCTACGGCGACGGCGAGATCCGCGTGAACAGCATGCACCACATGGCGATCGACGACGTCGCGACCAGCTTCAAGGTGACCGCCCGGGCCCCGGACGGGGTGGTCGAGGCGATCGAGAGCTGCGTGGAGAACTGGACCGCCATCGCCGTGCAGTTCCATCCCGAGGCCGAGACCGCCTCGGCCCTCGACGTGAAGATCTTCGAGGAGTTCATCATCGGCATCACGGGCGAGCAGCCGGCGGTCAAGCTGGTCGCCTGAGTCGCGGCGCGGGCGGGGCCCGCCGAAGCCGCTGCGGCGGATTCCGGCGGACCGAGCACGCGCTGCCGCCGCCCCAGCCGGCAAGCCCGGTCGCGACCGCGATCAGGAATCCTGGAGCATCACGTGTCCGGCCCGCAGCCCTCGGGTGGCCCTCCACCCGGGGCCGCGGGGGACATGCGGGTCAGGCGGCGATCCAGGTGGCCGCGGCGAAACTGCGGAGCCAGGTGAGTTGCCGCTTGGCGAGCTGCCGTGTCCGCCGCTGGGTGCGGCGAATCGCCTCGGCGCGGTCGATGCGGCCTTCGAGGTGGTCGATCGCCTCGGCATACCCGGCCGCCTGCCGGGCGGTGGCGCCGATGCCCCCGGCCGCCGCCAGGGCCGCGCGGGTCTCCTCCACGAGACCGGCGGCGAACATCCGCTCCACCCGGCGGTCGATGCGGTCGTACAACTCCGCCCTGGGCACGTCCACCACGAGCAGCCGCGATTCGAACAGTGGATGGGGGGTGGCCGCCAAGGCGGTCGAGAACGGCCGACCCGTGGTCTCGGCGACCTCGAGTGCACGGATGACCCGCTTCACATCGCGGGGATGGATGCGGGCCGCCGCGGCCGGGTCGACGACGTCGAGGCGGGCGTGGAGCGCCTCGGCCCCGGCCCCGGCGGCCTCCGCGGCGAGGCGGCGACGAAGTTCCGCATCGGCGGGCGGCAACGGAGCCAGGCCGTCGCGAAGGGCGCGGAGGTAGAGGGGCGTGCCGCCCACGAACAGGATCGTCCGGCCGCGCGTCCGGCAGGCGGCCACCGCCCGGGCCGCGTCTGCGAGCCAGCGGGCCACGCTGTAGGCCTCGGCGGCCTCCACCACGTCGATCACGTGGTGCGGCACCGCCGCCTGCTGCTCGGCGGTGGGCTTGGCGGTGCCCACGTCGAGGCCCCGGTAGACGGCCATCGAGTCGACGCTCACGATCTCCGCCCCCAGCCGCCGGGCCAGGCGGATCGCCAGCGCCGACTTCCCGGAGGCCGTCGGGCCGGAGAGGAACCAGCAGTCGTCGCCGAGCGGCACGGAGGGGGTGCCGGGCGGGCCGGCGGGCCATGCTAGAGTTGAGGCACCAGCCGACGGCGGCCCGGACGGGCCGGCCCCGCCGATCGCGGCATCCGGAACCGCCCCCTGCCGTGTCCGATCTGCATCCATCGACCCGCCGTTGCGGTGAAGTGCTCGAAGCCCTGGAAGGAGTGATCGCCTCCCGCAAGGCCGATCCCTCCGCTCGATCGTACACCACGAAACTGCTGGCCGGCGGGCCTGCCGCCGCCGGCGCGAAGGTCACGGAGGAGGCCGAGGAGCTCGTCCGCGCCGCCTGCGACGAGGCGGACGAGCGGGTGGTCTCCGAGGCGGCAGACCTCGTCTATCACATGCTGGTGCTGCTGGCCTGCCGCGGGGTGCCGCTCGGCCACGTCGAGGATGAACTCGCCCGGCGGTTCGGCGTGTCGGGGCTCGACGAGAAGGCGGCCCGCGCCTCCGGCGGGCTCGGAGGTGCGCGATGAGCCCCGGCGGTGACGACCGCGGCGAGCGGATGCTCCGCATCGGCGTGCCGAGCAAGGGCCGTCTGGCGGAACTGGCGGCGCAGCTGCTGGGCGACGCCGGACTCGCCTTCCGCCGCACGGAGCGGAGCCTGTTCGCCCGCTGCAAGGACATGCCCGTGGAGGTGACCTTCCTCCGCACCGACGACATCCCGGTGCTCGCAGCCGAGGGGGCGATCGACCTCGGCATCACCGGAGCCGACCTGGTGGCGGAGAGCGGCGCGCACGTGGTTCACCGGCTCGACCTGGGCGTCGGCACCTGCCGACTCGCGCTCTGCGTGCCCGACGATGCCACGATCGACGCCCCGACGAGGCTCGCCGGCAGGCGGATCGCCACCAGTTTCCCGCGGATCACCCGCCGCTGGCTGGCAGAGCGGGGCGTGGAGGCTCATTTCGTCGAACTCTCCGGCAGCGTCGAGGTGATGATCGCCCTCGGCGTCGCCGACGCGATCGTCGACCTGGTCGAGACGGGCAGCACGCTGGCCGCCAATCGGCTGCACGTGCTCGCGGAGATCGGCCGCTATGAAACCGTGCTCATCCAGCATCCGGGGCTCCGGGATACGGCCCTCGCCGACCGGATCGTGCGGCGGCTGGAGGGGATCGTGATCGCCCGCGGCTGGTCGCTGCTGGAATACAACGTGCCCCGGGCCCGGCTGGCGGAGGCGGAGGCGATCACGCCCGGCTTCAACTCGCCCACGGTGATGCAGCTCGAGGATCCTTCGTGGTGCGCGGTGCGGGCGATGGTGAAGCGGGGCGAGGTGCACGCGGTGATGGAGCGACTCGAGGCGATCGGTGCGTCGGCCGTCATCGAGACGCGGATCGGCAACTGCCGCCTGTGACCGCCACGGAACACCACGCCCCGAGGAGGCCGGCGATGACCGCCCCGATCCGCCGGCCTGCAGGCTGGCCCGCGATCGTCGTCGTGGCGGTGGTCGTGCTCCTGAGCACGCTCGTCGCCATCGATCCGGTTCCCGCGGCGGACGCCGGCATCTCCCCGGATGCCGCCGCGCGCGACTCCGGTACGGAGGCCCTCGACGACTACTTCGCCGCAGTCACCGCAGCCGACGGCGAGGAAGCCGCCGTGGCGCTCGGCGACCGCATCCTTCGCGACCATGCGGCCGACGCCCTGACGCTCGATTCGCTCGCCTGGGGCATCCTCACCGACGATGCCCTTCCCCGCCGCGATCTGCCGCTGGCCCTCCGGGCCGCCCGCCGGGCGCACGAACTGACGGGGGATGGCGACGTGCAGGTGCTCGAGACGCTCGCCCGGGCCCTGGTGATGAACGGCCGCCGCGACGAGGGCATCGCGCTGCACCGCCGCGCCGTCGAGCTCTGCGGCGACGATCCCTCGACCCGGCTGACCCTGCTGGAGATCCTCGCCGAGTACGAGCGGCCACCAGCCGACCCCGGCCCGACCGACGACGAGCGGTTGCGGAGGATCGAGGACGCCGCCCGGCGGCTGGTGGCATCAGGCAGCGCCGTGCCCGTCGACGACCTGCTCGCCCGCACCGGCGTGGAACCCTGCCGCGTCGACCTCGTCCGGCCGGCCGAGCGACCGCTCCCGAGCGAGGACCTCTTCGAGCGGGTGCGGCGGAGCGTGGTGGTGGTCGCCGCCCTCGAGCCGGTCGCTGACGCGGAGCGGCACGACATCTCGCTGGCGACCGGCTTCGTGATCCATCCCTCGGGCATCATCGCCACGAACTTTCACGTCGTGGACATCCCGGGGGCGCCGGTGCTGGCCGCCGAGACGGCCGACGGCGTGGTCCACCCGGTCGTCGAGATCCTCGCCGTGAGCCCGTTCGCCGACATCGCCATCTGCCGTCTGGGCGGCACGGCGGGCCTCGAGCCCCTGGCCCTCGTGCCCGACGCGAAGCCGGGCCAGCGGCTCCACGCCCTCAGCCATCCGGATGCGGCGCTCTATTCGTTCACCGCGGGCATCCTTTCCCGCTATTTCGTGCACCGTGCCGACGGGCAGGCAAAGACGATGTTCACGACCACCGTCGACTTCGCCGTCGGCTCCAGTGGCGGGCCGCTCGTCGACGACCGGGGCAACGTGGTGGGCATGGTGTCCAGCACGCTGGCCGTCTATGCCCGCGACGAGGAGACCCGGGAAGGCCGGCGCGACGACGCCGGCGCGCCGGGCGACTTCCAGATGGGCCTCAACATGTGCGTGCCCGCAGCCGACATCCTCAGGCTCGTGGGCGGGTCAGCCGGCCGCTGACGGCGGCAGTGCTCCGGCGATCAGGCGGCCTCCGCGGAGCGTGGCGACCACGCGGGCAGCCGGATCGAGGATCGCCTCGTGAGCGTCGCGATTCGTCGCGGCGGCCGTGAGGATCGCCAGGTCTGCCGGACGCCCCGGAGCCAGCAGTCCGCAGACCCGCTCGAAGCCGATCGCCCAGGCGGCGTCGATGGTTGCCATCCGAAGCGCCTCGACGGGCGACGCGCAGCCCCCCGCTACGAGCGTGCGGCATTCCTCGAGCACGGAGAGATCGGGGCTCGAGGCCCGGCTGTCGGTGCCGATCGCCACGCGGATGCCGGCCGCCCGGAACAGGTGCACGGGAGGGAGCACGCCGGAGATCGCGCGGGTCGTCCGCGGGCAGACCGCCACGCCGACCCGCTCTCGATGCCGGGCGAGCCGCGCCAGCGCGTGCTCGTCACGATCCAGGTGGGTGCCGTGCACGAGCATGCCCCGCAGCCCGCGGGCGAGCAGCGAGATCCATTCCGCCGCAGGCAGGAGCTCGGGATCGGCAGCGGGCGGCCAGATGCCGAGCCGGTCGAACAGCTCGCGAAACGGGCCTCCGGCGTCGCGAAGGAGCTCCGCTTCCGCACTGCTCTCGGCGATGTGGGCCGCCAGGGGCGCCCGCCGCCGCCTGGCGGCTCTGGCCAGATCACGAGCCAGCGGCGCCGTCACCGAATACGGCGCGTGCGGCGAGAGGCCTGCCGCAACGCCACGGGACTGCAGACGATCGAGGTCACGGACCGCGGCACGACCGGCCGTCGCGGCCGCGGCAGACGAGAGCCCCAAGGCCTCGCGGTACACCCGCAGCCTCGGACCGGAGGCCGGATAGCCGTCGCTCGGCACGGCGGTGGCGATCTCGCCGACCGCGGTCACGCCACACGCCGCCGACTCCGCCAGGCCGCGTCGCACCGCGGCGGCGACGCAGGCATCGGCTCCTCCGGCCGCCATCCTCGTCCGTCGGGCGGTGATCACCCGCCCGATCCAGTCGGGCAGACCGCCGCCCGCGTCGAGGGGCCGCTCGACGTCGGAAAACTCGAGGTGCGTATGGGCGTTGACGAGTCCCGGGATCACGACGGCGTCGCCTGCGTCGATCGTGGCGGCCGCCGTGGGCCTGCCGTGACGCCGATCGGCCCCGAGATCGACGACCCTGCCACGCCGGATCCGCAGCCAGCCTCCCGCGAGCGGTGGACCGAGCATCGGCACCACCCACCGCGCACGGATCAGCACGTCGTGGGCCGCGGCTCGGCTCACGGCGATGTCGTCGCCATGGGCAGCGGCACGGCCCGGATCCGGGATCGCTCGACTGCGGCCGCCGGGGCCGGGGGCTCGTCCTCGAAGAGTTCGTAGAACACGTTGCGGCGTCGCGGGATCCAGCCCAGTTCGGCGATCGCCGACCTCATCTCGTCGAGCGTCAGGTGGTGGACCGTGCCGGCCGCACTCACCACGTTCTCCTCGATCATCAGGCTGCCCATGTCGTTGGCGCCGAACAGGAGCGCAAGCTGACCGATCTCCCGCCCCTGCGTCACCCAGCTCGACTGCACGTTCGCCACGTTGTCGAGATACAGCCGGGCCACGGCCTGCGTTTTCAGGTACTCGAACGCTCCTGCCGGGGGAATGTGGTCCATCTCCGTGTTCGCCGGCTGAAACGACCAGCAGATGAACGCCGTGAACCCGCCCGTCTCGTCCTGGAGCCGCCGCAGCCGGTCGAGGTGCTCGATCCGCTCGGCGAGCGTTTCAACGTGCCCGTACATCATCGTGGCGGTGCTGCGGCCGCCGAGCAGGTGCCACTGCCGGCTGACTTCGAGCCAGTCGTCGGTCATCGCCTTGCCCCGGGTGATCGCGGCCCGCACTCGATCGACGAGGATTTCACCGCCGCCGCCCGGCAGCGAACCCAGCCCGGCACGGGCGAGCCGCTCGAGCACCTCACGGACGGGAAGTCTCGCCACCTTCGTGAACGCGTGGATCTCGGGAGGTGAGAAGCCGTGGACGTTGACCTGCGGGAAGTGCGCCTTGATGTCGCGGAGCAGCTCCTCGTACCACTCCAACGGCAGCGTGGGGTGCATGCCGCCCTGCATCAGGATCTGGTCGCCGCCCAGCGCCACCGTCTCCTCGATCTTCCGCAGGATTTCCTCGCGGTCGAGGACGTAGGCTTCGGGATGCTTCAGGCCGCGATAAAACGCACAGAAGTCGCAGACCGCCGAGCAGACGTTGGTGTAGTTGATGTTTCGGTCGATGTTGTACGTGCGGTAGGGCTCCGGGTGCAGCCGACGCGTCACGGCGTCGGCCGCGCGTCCGATCGCGGCGAGGTCGCGCGACTCCAGCAGCCTGACGGCATCCTCCGCCGACAGACGTTCACCCGACACGACTCCGTCGAGAATGGAGTCCACGTCGCTGGCGGTCATCGGGCGACGCTCCAGTCGGTCCGCCGGGCCGACTCCTGCCGGGGCGGGCCATCCAGGAGTCCGAGTCTCGCGGCGTGGAGCCGGAACAGGTCGAGGGACTCACGCTCCCGAGGCCCGAGATGGTAGTGCAGATTGTCGCGGAGGTAGCCTAGGCACTGGGGCACGGTCAGTCCGTGGGCGGCCGCCTCGGCAGCCGCGATCGCCGCGAGGTTGGCCAGGCCGGAGTCGCGGGCTTCCTCGAGCACCGAGCCGAGCGGGCCCACGTCGACCCCGTCACGGGCCGCCCACACGGCGAACACGAACGGCAGGCCGGTCCACCGGCACCACTCGTCGCCGAGATCCCACACCAGCTGGAAGCATCCCGCCGACCGCTCAACGGTCCCCCGGCCGTCGATCGCCCGATCGCCGATGAGCAGCACTGCGTCGGCATGGGTGTCCGCCAGGCCGGCTCCAATGGGCAGCGGCTCCACCAGCGGACGGACGCCGTGCCGCTCGGCGAGCAGGATGCGGGCCAGGGCGGCGCTCGTCCTCGACCCCTCGTCGACCGCGAGCGTCGCCACCCGCGCGGGCAGCGTGCGGAAGAACAGTTTGACGCTCATCACGGGCCCCCGGCAGCCGATGCAGGCGTCGGAAACGACCCGATAGTCGGCGCGAAGGGCCTCGATCGAGGGCACGAGCGCCACGTCGAGGTTCCGGCCCGCCAGGCGGTCGGCGAGACGGCTCGGAAGATCGAAGACCACGTCGATGCCGGCGGCCGCGAGGCCGTGCACGAGCGGACGAGTGTTCACATACTGCACGGCCCCGATGCGGAGCCGCGCTCCGGAGCTAGCATCGGCACGTGGCTGGGAGCGGGGCAGGATCATGCGGGGCCGGATTGTCGCCTCTCTACCTCCAAAGTCTCAACCGCAGCGGAGGCCCCCCCGTAACCGGGCTCTCCTACGGACTCCACGTGATCCTCGGGCGTCGGTTCGGCTCCGCGGCCGCCCGGATTCCGCAGGCTGCAAGCCCGCGGCTCCGGGAATCTCAGCGACGGGCATGGGCAGCCCCGAGCCTCACGAACGCGCGAGGCTCTCGTGTGAGCCGTATCAGGCCTCCAGCCGCCGGAAGGCCCGCAGGCCGAGCGAGAGCGGAATGAACGTGGCGGCCAGCCCCAGAGCCACCACGGCGCAGCCTCCGACGACGGCGCCCCACCCGCCAGCCGCCCAGGCGAACGGGCCGTTCGGCGCGAGCACGCCCGGTCCCAGCGAACGGGTGATCAGAAACAGATGCGTCGGCACCGCGGCCAGCATCACCGTGGCCATGATGAACAGGGAACTGACGACGAGGCTGAGCGTGCCTCCGAAGCCCGAGGAGATCTTCGACGGCGAGGATTCCCGCAGGTCGGGCATCCGGGCGCCGAGTCCGACGGCGATGCCCGACAGACCCATGCAGAGCATCAGGCAGCAGAGTTCGTGCTGGGCGATCAAGGGCCAGGGGATGCCGAGCATGCAGTCGCTCAGCAGCACGAGGCAGCAGCAGGGCGCGAGGCTGCCGACGAACGAGAACAGGAACTTCGACCACACGATCTGGTCGCGGTGCACGGGCAGCAGTCCCAGGATCCAGAACCGCCGCCCCTCCAGGCTGATCATCGGGTACACGAACCGCGTCGTGAACGTCGAGAGGATCAGGCCCACCACCGCGAGGTTGAGATAGCCGATCATCGAGGCATACGAGTTGTTGTAGTTGAACGCACGGAGGTTGAGGAAATACAGGCCCAGAAGGCCGAAGAAGATGGCGAACTGGGACCATTGCGACACGTCGCGGCGAAAGAGCCGGAAATCCTTCACGAGCAGCAGTCGCAGGGGCCGTCCCGTGGCGAAGCCGGCATGGCCGAGGGCCCGGTCGAACCACCGCAGGGGCCGGCGCCGGCGCGAGGGCGTCTCGCTGATCAACTGGCTGAATCCCCGCCGGTACGCGACC
Source organism: Planctomycetaceae bacterium (assembly GCA_046075685.1). GTDB lineage: Bacteria > Planctomycetota > Planctomycetia > Pirellulales > UBA1268 > QWPN01. The sequence goes on from JBJTQP010000253.1 coordinate 12,845, forward strand.
CGCGCCACCCAGCCGGCGAGGAGCTGCAGGGCCAGGGCGTTGGCGGTGAGCAGCGCCAGAAACGCCAGGCTCTCGAAGAACGACGCGGCCAGCAGGCTGCCGTCCCGCTCCGTCCGCGCCGCATCAATCAGCCCCGTCGAGAGCCACCAGCTGGGGAACAGCTTCTGCTCGGTGATCGAGAGCCGGGCGAAGGTTCGCTCGAACCAGGCCGCCGACATGGCGTCGATCCGCGACTGCGAGAACATCGACCAGCCGATCGCAAGCGCCGCCACGCAGGCGACCGTCACGCCGATCGTGAGGGCGTGGAGCCGCAGCCGCGGCAGCCACGCCACCAGCGCCATGCAGACGATGCTGCCCACCGAGGCGGGAATGAACACGAACGAGATCATGAACGGCAGCAGGAGCACGTAGTACGGCCAGGCGGCGTGCCGCACGGCCCCGTAGGCCACGAGCATCGGGCTGCCGAGGAGCACGAATCCCCAGCTCGAGAACCACATCGCCTCGCGAAACGTGTGGGCATGGATGGTCTCGGGCCGCACCGGCAGGGTGAGCAGCAGGCGGGCCTCCGTCGAGCAGTAGAGCCCGCCGTAGACGAGGATCCCCGTGGAGAACACCAGCATCACCATCAGCGACGAGAAGAAGGCGTTGAACAGCAGTGAGATCACCTCCGCGTGCAGGGCGTCGAGGAAGCCGAAGCCCTCGACGAACAGGCCGTAGAGGGCCGCCCAGAACATCCCGCTGAGCAGCACCACGAGGCTCAGCCGGAGGCGGGCGTCGGCCAGCATCGAGCGGACCGTCTCCCACGCCAGCGTGGCCCGCAGACGCATGAACAGCCGGGCCTCGTCGTCGAACGGCAGCAGCCGCACCGCGTCGGGCGGGGGCGGCCGGCCACTCACGGCTCGTTCCCCCGGCCGGACGTCACCTCGAGGTACAGCTGCTCGAGCGTGGTCGATTCCAGCGCCACCTGCTCGCGGAGTTCCGCGATGGTGCCGAGGAACCGCAGCCGGCCGCGGACCATGATCCCGACGCGGTCCGCCATCTCTTCGGCCATCGCCAGCGTGTGGGTCGACATGAACACCGTCATCCCCTCGCGGGTCCTGGCGGCGAGGAGATCCTTCACGATCCGGACGCTGCGCGGATCGAGGCCCACCATCGGTTCGTCGAGGACCAGCACGTCGGGATCGTGGAGCAAGGAGGCCGCGAAGACGAGCCGCTGCTTCATGCCCAGCGAGTAGCTCTCCGCCAGGTCGTCGGCGAACTCGCCGAGTTCGAAATGGTCGATCTCGCGATCGATCCGCGTGGTCGCGAGCCGCCGCGGCATGCCGAACATGTCGGCGATGAACCAGAGAAACTCGCGGCCCGTCAGCTTGTCGTAGAGCGTGGGCTCGTCCGGCACGTAGCCGAGATGGAGGTGGGCGGCACGGGAATCCTTGACCACGTCGTGGCCGCAGACCCGCACGGCCCCGCGCGACGGCTGCAGCAGCCCGACGAGCATGCGGATGGTCGTGGTCTTGCCGGCGCCGTTCGGACCGAGGAGGGCGAAGAGCTCCCCCCGCGGAATGGCCAGCGTGAGGTCGGCGACCGCCGTCTTGGAGCCGTACGTCCGCGTGACGTGGTCGAACTCGATCATGAGGCGGGCGGCTCCGCATCGGGGCCGGCATCCTCGGCAAGCCGGGCGGCCGCCTCGTCGCTGCGGCGAAGAAAGGTCATCCGGGCGCCGAACATCGCCGCCTCCTGCTTGAGCACGCGACCGGAGAGGTCGACCCACAAGCGGCAGCGCGGTTCGCGATGGCTCGACGGGTCCTCCCGGTACGCCACCACGTGCACGCGGACGAGCCCGTCGTCCCAGTAGAGGGTCTCCTCGGGCCCCACGTCGGCGTGCAGGATCTCGATCGGCGAATGACCGGGGCGGAGCGGGCTGTACACCGGCACGGTCCACCGGCGGCCCTCATGGAGGCCGGGGATGCTGGCCTGCGGCGAGAGTTCGTCACCGATCATCACATGGCTGGGCAGATGACGGGTGGTCTCGTACGTCATGCCTCCGGCGACGATGCAGACGTTCACGTCGCCGTCGTCGACGGTGCCCCGCAGGAAGACGTCGTCGTTGGTGCCCGGCAGCGTCACCCGCGACGTGAACGCAGTGAGCTGCCCGGCCCGGTCGATCTCGAGGCGGCCCCGGGCGGAGAAGGAGATCGTCGCGACATCCCGCCGCATGCGCTGCACGAGCAGGCCGGCCCAGGCGGGCAGCACGTTGTCGAGCGGCAGCCGCTCGAACCGCAGGCGGCTCTCGACCACCAGGCCTCCATCCGTCTGCCGTTCGGCCGTGGCGAGCGCCCAACCGACGGGTCGCTCGTTCCACTGCACCGACCAGGCGACGGGGATGGGCCGCTGTCCGGCCGTGTAGAGTGCCTGATGGCCGGGAGGCGACCCCGGGCTCAGCGACGGCAGCACCTTCGTGACGACGAGCCATCCGCTCGTCACCAGCCAGAAGACGAGCACCGTCGGGGTCAGGAACGGTCGTTGCAGCATGGCCCGACTGCGGGAAAGGAGGCCGCTTCTCCGCGGGTCTGTCCCGCAGTGTACCGCCGCACCAGCGGCCGCAAAACATGCCGGTGGCAGCACGCCGCCTGCCGTGCCGGTCCGGCTTGGCCGGTGGCCGCCCGGCTCCGTATACTGCCGCCCCGGAGGATTCCTCGGGGAGTTCTCGGGGAGTTCTCGGGGAGGGCGACACGATGGCTCACGACGACGGATGCGGTGGACAGGACCGGCGGCCGCACGCGTCCGACGGACGCGAGGCGTCGTCATCCCGCGTCTACTTCCACCAGGGGTGCCCCGTCTGCGGACGACGCTTGGAGATCGACGTCAGCCTGCTTGGCCGGACCGTCTATTGCCAGCACTGCGGCGGCGGGTTCGCGGCCATGGATCCGTCGCTTGCGGCGTCGCCCGCTCAGCGGCCCTCGACCCATGCGCGGGTGGATGCCCTGCTGGAGCAGGCGGCGCTCGTCATCGAGCAGGCCTATGCGGAAGGCGATGCCGACTGACCGGCCGCCGGCAAGGCGGCTTCCCACGCGGCGTTTCCGCCGGTGACGGCCGCCAGGCTCCTCCAGTAGCCCGGAAACGTCTTACCGACGCACGCCGGGTCGCAGATCGCAACACCCGGCACCCGCAGGCCCGCAAGGGCCAGGCTCATCGCCATCCGGTGGTCGTCGTAGGTGCGGACGGTCGCCCCGTGCAGGGGCGCGGGTGAGATCGTCATGCCGTCGTCATGCTCCTCGACGCTGCCGCCCAGCCGCCTGAGTTCCCTGACCAGGTCGCCGATCCGGTCGGTTTCCTTGTCGCGGATGTGGGCCACGTTGCGGATGGTGGTCGGCGAATCGGCGAACAGCGCCACGACCGCGAGCGTCGGCACGGTGTCGCTGATGGCATTCATGTCGATGTCGATGCCGCGGGCCGCCCGGCCGGAGACCGTGATCGAGGCACCGCGGCCACGCTCGTCCCCTTCCTGCCACTCGACGCGGCAGCCCATGCGTTCCAGCGCGTCGCCGAAGCCCACGTCGCCCTGCATGCTCGATCGCGACAGACCCTCGACCGTCACCCGACCGCCCGTGATGCCCGCCGCCGCCAGGAAGTAGCTCGCCGCCGACGCGTCGGGCTCGATCTCGTAGTCGCGAGCCTCGTAGCCGCCGGGATGGATCCGCCAGGTGCGATCGTCGATCACGTCACACCGGCCACCGAAGTCGGCCATCACCCGGCGGGTCATCGCCAGGTACGGCAACGACACCAGCGTGCCGAGGAACGACAGGCTCATACCCTGGGGGGTGCAGGCAGCCGCCAGGGCGAGTCCGCTGGCAAACTGGCTGGAAGTCCCGCCGGCCACGGTCGCGGTCGCCCCGCGAAGGCCGGACGACCGGATCTCCACCGGGGGACATTCGCCGGGGCTCTCGGCCTGGGCTTCGACACCGAGCTCGCGGAGTGCCGCCAGCAGGTCGCCGATCGGTCGCTGCCGCATCCGGGCGGTCCCGTCGAGCCGGTAGGTGCCCGTCCCGAGCCCGCAGACGGCGGCGAGAAATCGCATCGTCGTGCCGCTCGCCGCACAGTCGAGCGTGGCCGCCGCAGCGGGAATCCGTCCTGCCGAGCCGGTCACCACCGCCGTGCCTGCATTCCAGTCGGCCGCGACGGCGATTCCCAAACTGCCCAGGGCGGCCGCCATCACCCGGGTGTCGTCGCTGTCGAGCAGGCCCGAGAGGCGGCTGGTGCCGCGGGCGAGCCCCGCGCACACGAATGCCCGGTTGGTGATGCTCTTGGAGCCGGGCGGCCGGATCCGGCCCTGGATCGGTCCGGCGCTCGTCGGGACGGGAAGCGGGTCGGTCATGCGTCAACCGCGGTTGCGGGAGGGCGTCGCGGCGGTGGAAACTGCCGACGTGCCGGCAAGCCTAGGCCACGCGTCGCCGGCGGTCCATGCCCCGCCCACCTGCCGGACCTCCGCATGCCTTCTGCCGCGTCCTTCGCCATGCCGGCCTACGATCTGGTCGCTCCGTCGCTGGTCGTCTTCGGCGCCGGCCGCCTCGCCGAACTGGGCCAGGTCGTGGCCCGATTCGGCCGCACGGCCTGGCTGGTGTCGGGCGGCAGCGGGATCGAAGCCTGCGGCGGCCGTGACGCGGTCGGTGCGGTGCTTTTGGATGCCGGAGTCACCAGTGCCTGGATCGCCACGTCCCGCGGCGAACCGACGGTGGGCGACGTCGCGGCGGCGGTCCGCACCCTGCCGCAGGCGCCGCACGATGTCGTGGTGGTCGCCATCGGCGGCGGATCGGCCATCGATCTTGCCAAGGCCGTGGCGGCGCTGGCCAAGAACGTGGCCGCGACCGCGGACGTCGACGAGCAGGTCGTGATCGACCACCTCGAGGGCGTGGGCCGCGGCCTGCCGATCGCGGTGCCCCCCCTGCCCGTCGTGGCGGTGCCGACGACGGCCGGCACCGGCGCCGAGGCCACGCGCAACGCTGTGATCTCCTGCCCCCGCCGGCGGTTCAAGAAGAGCATGCGCAGCCCGTTGATGGTGCCCCGCGCGGCTGTGATCGACCCGGCCCTGACCGTGTCGTGCCCGCCGGGCGTGACCGCCGCCACCGGCCTTGATGCGATCACGCAGCTGGTGGAGTCGTTCGTCTGCCGGTTCGCCGCCCCGCTGCCGCGGGCCCTGGTGGTCGAGGCCCTGCCGCGGGCCGTGGCAGCGCTCCCGCGGGTGCTCGCCTCCCCGGCCGACCTGGCCGCCCGAGCGGCGCTCAGCCACGCGGCCTTCGTGTCGGGAGTGGCACTGACCAACTCGGGGCTCGGCATGGCCCACGGTGTGGCTGCGGCACTGGGCATCGAGTGCGGCACGCCGCATGGCGTCGCCTGCGGCCTGATGCTGCCGGCGGCCGTCGCCACCAACCGTCCTGCATGCCGCGACGACTTCGCCCTGCTCGAACGGGCCCTTGATCCCGGGGCGCCCCCGGACGCCGGTGCCGCCGCCGATGCGTTCGTGCGGCGGATTGAGATGGTCTGCGCCGCCTCCGGCATCCCGCGAAGGCTTTCGGACGTGGGGCTCGATCGCGGTCGACTGCCGTGGCTCGCCGAGAACTCCGGCGGCGCCAGCATGCGCGGCAACCCTGTCACGCTCGAGCCGGGCGGCCTGCTTGCCGTGCTCGAACGGCTCTGGTGACGGAGGCGATCAGTCGGCTGCCGCCAGCGCGGGATCGTCGAGCAGCGGCAGGATCGCCGTGGCCGCCGGCTCATTCTCGGCCGCGGCCTGCCAATCAGCCCTGACCCGCGCGAGGTCCGGCGCCTCGTCCAGCAGCCGATGCACACCGAGGAGGATGTCGTTGGCGGGACGCGGGTCCCCGTCGAACCAGCCCCGGAGGATCGCCCGCTCGATCGGCCGCGGCAGGCCGGCCCGCGGCCCACGCCTGATCTGCCCCGCATCCTTGTACGCGAACGTGGTCGACCCGATCTCGATGATCGCGATGGTGCGGTCCCCGATGTCGTAGTCGCGACCCTCGTTGGCCGAGCCGATCGCCTGCGGAAGGTGATCGGCGAGCTGCCTCGTGTAGTCGAGCAGGAGCCGCCACCGCTCGACTCGCAGGGCCAGCTCCGGATCCTCTCCGGCGGCCATCCCTGCGGCATCGAACGCCCGTGCCGCCGCCGCGAGGTCATGCTGGCGAAGGGCGGCCAGCGCGGAGGAGAGCGACCGTGTCACGCCGGCTGCATCGCCCGCGGCAGCGGGTGGCACCGCATCTGGAGAAGCCTCGCCGCCTGATGCCCCCGGCTGCGGCCCCACCGGGAGCGGCTCCGTGGCACCACTGGCCGCAGACTGGCCGACGGGCTGCGTGGCCACCGCTTCCTCGTCCGGAACATGACGTGATGCCGCTCGCTTCGGCTGCTCAGCGTCCGCCCCCATCTGCCGCGACGGACGCCCGACGTTTCCGGCCATGCGATCGCGGGATTCGCCCGGCAATCCCATCCCCGCTCCGGGAGTGGCCTGCGATCCCTGGACGGCGGCCTTGGCCGCGACGGTGCGGGTCCGGGCCGGGGGCGTCGATGGCTGAAGGCCACGGCTGATCCACGGCCAGGCGGCCGCCGTCGCCGCCAGCCCCGCAGTCACGAACAGCAGTGCGACCGCCGGCCCTGTCGAGCGTGGCGGTCGCCGCCGTGACCGACCGCGTCGTGTGATCACGACCGGCCAGATCGTCCCAGACACGTCATCGGCACAGGCATCGCGATCCTCGCCCACCGAAAGGGCCGGCGGCACCGGAGGTGGCACCGGCGGAGGCGTGGGGGGCTTCATGGGCGACGTGATGGTGTGGACCCGACGGATCAGCCCTGCCGACGCCGCCACACCGTCATCTCGGCGATCGTGTGCTGATGCTTGCGGGCGGTCTCACGGATCACGAACGGCAGATCCTGGGTGTGTACGAGTTCGAACGCCGCATCGAGCCGCCGGCGGAGGCCCGCCGCTGTGGAAAGCGGCTCGCCCGCTTCGCGACGCCCCCCCACCCACTTGGCCTTCGGCGTGTACTCCTCGAGCCACGTGTAGGGAGACGTGATCACCAGCAGGCCACCCGGCCGGATCCGCCCCGCGATGGCGTCGAGAAACATCGCCGGCTCATAGAGCCGATCGATCAGGTTGCCCGCGAACACCACGTCATAGTCGGTGAAGAGTTCCTTGAGGTTGCACGCGTCACCCTGCATGAAGAGCACTCGGCCGCCGACGTCGGCAAGGCCGATGCGTTCGAGCGAGATCGCCCGGCTGACGGTGAGCTCACCCTCGCTGGGAATCTCGTAGAGCACCTCGTCTCCCTGCTGGAGCCGCACGCCCGACTGGATGAACCGGGCTGAAAAGTCGATCGCATCGACGTGTCCGAAGAACCGGGCGAACTCGAAGGCCGAGCGGCCCACCGAGCAGCCGATGTCGAGGCAGCGGTCGCGGCGGTCCGCCGGCACATGCCGCATCGTCGCCTCGACGCAGGCCTTCGGGAAGTTTGGCACGCCGAGCGGGTCGGCTGTGCCGGCCGCGGCGGCGTCGTGGTAGTGGAACTCGAGGTATTGGGTGACGAGCTGGTCGGTCTCGTAGAGCCTCGATCCCGCGGTGACGGCCTCGTTGCCGGGCTCCTCGATGATGGTGCGGAAGCCGGCATGCTGGAAGAAGTGCCTCCGAAACGCGTACCGGGCGCTGGCGAGGGCCTCGTTGCCCGTTGAAATCCAGGAGCCGCCCTTCATCAGGTTGTGGCGGCCGTCGAACGTGGGCACCGAGAAGTCGTCGTAGAGCGGATGCACCTCGAAGCCCTTGAAGGGCATGATCGGCGTCCGCGTCCATTGCCAGACGTTGCCCACGATGTCGCAGAACTCGCCCTGCGGGAAGGCGTCGACCGGGCAGCTCGAGGCGAAGTGCTCGAGGTTGATGTTGCCCGGTGCCCGCTCCCACGTGGGCTGGTCGCCGGGTACCGTCGCCCGCAGCGCCTGCCAATGGGCTTCCGTGGGCAGCAGGACGTTCTCGCCCGTCTTCGCTGCCAGCCAGCTGCAGTAGGCCTGCGCCTCGAGGCAGTTGACCTCCACGGGCCAGTTGCCCGGCAGCGGAATCTCGTCGAGCAGGTTTCGCTGCCGGTACTCCCCGCCGCGCCGCACCCAGAACTTCGGATGCTCCGCCTGCGTATAGTGCAGCCAGCCGCGGCCCTCCTCGGTCCACCAGGCCTCGTCGCGGTAGCCGCCGCCGGCCACAAACTCGAGAAACTCGGCGTTGGAAACCAGCCGCTTCCCCGCCCGGAACGGCGGCAGATCGACCTCCTCGACACCATACTCGTTGTCCCAGCCGTAGGTGCGGTCACCCGCGGGCTTGCCGAGGCGGACACGGCCGGCGGCCATGGGCAGCCACTCGTTGGCAGGGGCAGCGCCGGCGTGCGGGCACGCGGCCCAGAGCCGTCGCTCCTCGGCGGTGAGCTCCGCTCCGTGCCGCAGCTCATCAAGCGGCATCTGCCGCATGATCACGCTCGACGTCTCGAGATGGATCCGCTCGTGCTCGATGCCCATCAGGATCACCCACGCGGGCGAGTTCCAGGCGATCGGCAGCTCCAGCGGCATCGTCTGGATGAAGTCGTCGACAAGGCCGCGCATCGCGGCCCGATACCGTCGCACGGTGGCCACCGACGGCCAGTCATAGTGGGCCGTGTTGAGATCGTCCCATGACATCTCGTCGACCCCCACCGCCATCATGGCTTCGAGCACGGGATCGAGCCGGGCGGGCACGTGACGCCCGGCGGTCAGCTTGTTGAGATAGAACACCGCCGGGTGCGCGAAGTAGAAGATCAGCGGATGGCGAAGCGGCTCGTGCCGCTCGTAGTACGAGGCGTCGTCCCGGATGAGGGCGAACAGCCGCTCGTAGATCTCGCAGGTCTGATGGAACGAGCGGCGGAGTTCCGCCCGCTTGGCCGCCACGGGATCGGCCACCGTGGGATCGGCGTCGAGGATCGTGGTCCGCGTGGGCACGACGGGGGAGGAAAGATCGGCGAACGCCCCGGCGGCAGGAGCCGCCTCCGAGGCCGGGCTGCTGGCGGACGGCATCATGGTTTCCCGGGAACGGCTGAATCAGACGAGGCTGCCACTCTACCACGGCAGACGAGCCCGACCACCAGTGGGTCGGGGATCGCCGCCGTCGCCCCCAGCAGGCCGCCCACGACCGCCCCGCGGTGGCAGTTGTCGCCTCCGCAGCGGGCGTTGGCGAACACGCCGGATGCGAAATCGCCGGCGTGCCGCCACGCCAGCGCGAGGGCGGCCGGGAACGCCTCGTCGATGTAGCACGCCGTCGAGAGCGTGCCTCCCACCAGGTCGCGGTCGCTGAGCCGCTCCCACGAGGTGAGCTTCGCCGTGGAGATCCAGTCGCGGCCGTGCCCGAGGATCGCCTCGCGAAGCGCGATGGCCGCGTCGGCCACGGTCCGCGGTGGAGATTCCGGCCGCGGAATCACGTCGATGAGCATGCCCGTGAAGGCGTCCGCCGCCGCGAGCACCTCGTCGTCCTTGTGCGTCAGGCCGACGTGCATGCGGACCATGCGCCGCAGGTCCGGACACCTGGAGCCGAGCGCGGCGACCAGGGCCGGCACCGCCGCGAGGCCCCCGATGTGCACATCCCGCACGCCGCAGTTGATCGGCTTGCGGCCGGCCGCCAGGTTCGTGAAGAAGTGTCGGTGGTATTCCTCGACGTACGTGTCGCGATGCCAGCCGGGCTCGAGCATCAGGGCCACGTAGCGGTCGAGCCAGCGCTCCGGATCATACTCCCGATCGCGGCGGATCAGGTCGAAGAGCTCCACCGCGAGGCGGAAGTTGAGGGTGTTCTCACCGGCGCCGAGGAACTGGTGGTAGTGCACGCCCCGCCTGCCCCAGTGGGCCGCCTGCTCGCGGAGAATGTCGAACTTCGCCGCCGGGGCCGTCCACTGCGATCGCCAGAGGATGCTGTCCGGATGCGGATGTCGCGGGGTTGCGTAGCCGGCCATCTCGCCGTAGTCGCGGTCGAGCGCCCGCCGGTCGTAGTACCAGTGGACCGGCATCGCGACGGCGTCGGCGATCAACGCTCCGAGAAGGGCCGAGGTCGCGGCCCGATCGGCGTCGGGCGCACGGGCGGAGGTGTCCGTCGTCATGCCGGATGCGTCCGTTGCAGAAACGCCGCCACGCGGGCGTCGCGGCAGTGGTCGAAGAACTCCGCCGGCGGCGCATGAACCGGGCAGCCGCCGGCGGCGATGAAGGCGATCTCGTCGGCGACGCCGCGGGCAAAGCTCATCTCGTGGGTCACGAGCACGAACTGCGTGCCGTTCGCCTTGAGTTCCCCGATCATCTCCAAGACCTCGGCGGTCATCTCGGGATCGAGGGCCGAGGTCGGCTCGTCGAGGAACAGCCGTCGCGGCTGCACGACCAGCGCCCGCAAGATCGCCACCCGCTACTTCTAGCCGCCGGATAGCTCCGCCGGCCGTTTCTGCGCGTGGGCTGCGAGGCCGAAGCGGGCGAGAGGCTCCCGCACCCGCTCGCGGGCCGCGGCATCCGAAAGCCCGTGCACGTGCACGAGGGGCAGCAGGAGGTTCTGCATCGCGGTGAGGTGCGGAACGAGGTTGTAGGCCTGGAACACCGTGCCCACGGTGCGGCGATAGCGGAGCAGGCCGGCCTCGTCGGTCGGCAGCGGCTGCCCGTCGAAGGCGACGCCGCCGGCGGCAGGCACGTCGAGCCCCGCGAGGATGCGCAGGAGCGTGGACTTCCCGCCGCCCGACGGCCCGACCAGCACGAGCGACTGCACGTCGCCGGTCGTCAGCGACAGGCCGTCCAGCACCGTGCTCACGCGTCCCGTGCGGGCGTCGCTGAATCGCTGCACGAGTCCCCGGACGACGAGGTTCATGCGGCCTCGTAGCGGAACCGCCGCTCGAGCCAGCGGGAGAGGGCGGAGAGCGGCAGCGTGAGCGCCAGGTAGCCCGCGGCGAGCGGCAGGTAACTCTCGAGCGTCGAGTAGGTGGCCGAGTTGACGTTGCGGGCGGCAAACGTGAACTCCCCGACCGAGAGGATTGAGAGCAGCGACGAATCCTTGACCAGCGACACCAGCTGGCCCGCCACCGAGGGCAGCACGATCCGCACCGCCTGGGGCAGGACGACGAGCCGGAGCGTCTGCCAGGGCGTGAGCCCGATGGCCCGGGCGCTGTCGACCTGTGCCCGCGGGATCGCGTCGAGTCCGCCGCGAAAAATCTCGGCCATGTAGGCGCCGCTGAACAGGGCCAGCACCAGCACCCCGACGGTCGTGCGGTGGTCGGTACCCACCTGCAGCGCCGCGGCGATCACGTACCAGCCGACCAGCAGCTGCACGAGCAGCGGCGTGCCGCGGATCAGCTCCACGTAGACGCGGGCGACTGCTTCGACCAGCGGCCACTTCGACCGCAGCATCACCGCGGCGACGAAGCCGACCAGGCAGCTGACGACGAGCGCGCCAATCGCGATCCCGACCGTGGTCCACCAGCCCTTCCAAAAGGCCTGGCGATACTCCCAGACCACGCCCCAGTTCCACGTCGTGTCGAGCCGGGCAAAGGCCCAGATGCCACCGGCGGCCAGCAGGGCGATCACGATCAGGTGGGCGAGCCAACGGGGCATGGGAAGAGTGTACCCGCTGGGCTACGGCGGCCTCCCAGAGCCGCGTTCAACGCACCATCGACGCCGAGAACCGAGCCCCGGGCCATCCGGTGAGCCGGCCGCATGCCGGCATCGCCCGCCGCCATGGCGGCGGGCAGGGTGGCGGCGTCGCGTCAGAAGTAAAACGGGATGCCGTGGTCCCGGAAATACGCCTTCTGCTCGGCCAGGAACTCGTCGCCAAGACGGTCGAAGCCGCCGTCGGATCGAAATGCGTCGAGAAACTCGTTCACCTGCCGGCGCAGGTCGTCGTTGCCCTGCTTGAGCCCCACCGCCCACGACTCCTGCTTGAACGGCGTGAGGACGGCGCGTGTCTTCGTGGGATGCTTGCGATGATTGATGTAGACCGACATCGAGTCGTACACGAAAGCGTCGGCACGCCCCTGGATCACCTCGAGCACGGCCGCGGCCTCGGTGTCGAGCACCAGCACGCGGGCCTGCTTCAGGGTCGTGACCGCCCACTGCTGGCCCGTCGTTCCCTGCTTGACCGCGATGGCCCGGCCCGCGGCGTCGAGATCGGCTGCCGAGGTCACGGGCGATTTCTCGGCGATCAGCAGGGCGAGGCCGGTCTGCAGGTACGGCTCGGAAAAGGCGATCGACTTCGCCCGCTCGGGCGTCGCCGTCATCGAGGAGATCACGCAGTCCACATGCCCCGCCTTGAGGGCCGGAATCAGGCCGTCGAAGGCGATGTTTTCAATCCTGACCGGGCGGCCGAGATGGCGGCCGAGCGCCTCGGCGAGCCTGACGCTGACGCCGGCCGGCCGGCCCTGCGGATCGGTCATCTCGAAGGGCGGGTAGGAGAGTTCCATGCCCACGCGCAGCGGCTCCGCCGCGCCGGTCAGGCAGCCCCATGCCGTGGCGAGCCACATCGGGAGCAGAAACGAAGCAGTGCGTTGCATGGACGGGAGTCTACCTCCCCCGCGCGGCACCGCTCAGCCGCGGCGCCCCCCCGACGGCAAGCCGAGTTGCGTCCGACGCTCCTCGATGGCCCGCCGATACTCCGTCTGTTGGGCACGCTGCTCCGGAGTCGAGTGGTCGATGCGCCGCTTGCTGCGTTCGTTCCATGCTTCCTGGCTGCCGCCTCCACGCGGGCCACCGGGGCCACCGCCGGGTCCACGTCCGCCGCCAGGCCCACCGCCACCAGGTCCACCGCCACCGGGTCCACCGCCACCGGGCCCACCGCCACCGGGCCCACCGCCACCGGGCCCGCCGCCGCCACCAGGTCCGCCGCGCCCGCCTCGGCCGCCGGCGGCATCGGCCTGCCGAGCATCACCACCCCGCTCCTGGCCGCGTTTTTCTCGTTCCGCCTGCCACTGGCGGCGTCGATCTTCTTCCGCCTTGATGCGGCGATCGAGCTCCGCCTGACGCTTGTCGGCGGAAAGGGCGAAGTACGACGTCATCTCCGCCCGCTCCCGTGCCTCCCACAGCCGGCCCATCTGCTGGCCGATCTGCTCGCGGTACTGGGGCGGCACGTCCCGCATCTTCTCGAACACCGCGCGGGCACTCGGTGCCGAGCCGAAAGGAACCTCGCCCCGGGACACGCGTTCGTACTCGACGACCTGCTGGTCCACCGCCTGCTTGATTTCTGCCACCGCCTGCGGTGTCGAGAAGAATCCAAACGCCCACAGGGTGGGCATGGCGAGCATGAAGATCGCGAGCAGCACCGCCGCCGCCCGCTTCAGGAACCGCGTGCCCGCGCCCTCCCTGTTCCGCTCCGCCGCCAGAGCCGCGACGGCCGCCCGCTTGTCAGCCGTGGTCGCCATGAGTCACCTCCACTGGAAAGGGGGCTGGGGCCGCGAACTGCCGCCGCGCATCTTCAACGGTCGACCAGCGGTCGGGTTTCGCCACGCCGGGCCATGGGTCGGCAGTTGTGGGGAAGATCCCCTGAAAACACGCTCACGCGCCGCGCAGGGCCGCATCCAGCACATCGAGCATGAAGTCGGCGTCGGCTGCGGTGAGGCACATCGGGGGCTTGATCCGCAGCACGTTGCCGTGGAGCCCCCCCTTGCCGATCAGGAGGCCCAGTTCCCGGCACCGCTCGAACACCCGCAGGCACTCCTCCTTGGCGGGGGTGTTGGACCGCCGGTCCTTCACGAGTTCCATCCCGAGCATCAGCCCCAGGCCCCGGACGTCACCGATCAGGTCGTGCCGTCGGGCAAGCTCCTGGAAGCCCGCCTTGAGCCTGGCGCCGATCGCCGCCGCATTGGCCTGGATGCCGTCCTCGTCGATCACCTCGAGCACGGCCCGCCCCTGGGTGCAGGAGATCGGATTGCCGCCGAAGGTGTTGAAGTGGATCCGCGACGTGAGGGCCTGGGCGATCGCCGGCGTGGTCACCACGGCCGCGAGCGCGGCACCGTTGCCGATCCCCTTGGCCATGGTGACGATGTCGGGAATCACGCCCTGCGTCTGGAAGCCCCAGAAGTGGGAGCCGGTACGGGCGAAGCCCGACTGCACCTCGTCGGCGATGCACAGGCCGCCGGCCGCGCGGACGTGCTCGTAGGCGGCCCGCAGGTAGCCGTTGGGAAACACCACCGCCCCGCCTACGCCCTGGATGCTCTCGGCGATGAAGGCGGCCACCTTTCCCGGCGTGCCGAACTCGATCAGGTTCTGCACGTCGGCGGCATACTTCCGCCCGGCATCGGGATCGTCGTAGCCGTATGGGCCGCGAAGCCGGTCGGGAAACAGGGCATGGTGCACGCCGAACGAGTGCGGAACGTTGAACTTCCAGGTGTGGTGGCTCGTGAGCCCCATCGTCTGCATGCTCCCGCCGTGGTAGCAGTTGCGAAGGGCGAGCACGTCGTAGTTGCCCGTGTAGGCCCGGGCCATCAGGATCGCGAGGTCGTTGGCCTCGGAGCCGGAGTTGGTGAAGTAGCACACCTTCAGATCGCCCGGCATGCGGGCCGCCAGGTCGCGGGCATACTCGGCGATGCAGGGATTGAGGTAGATCGTGGTGGTGTGCTGGAGGATCTCGTTCTGCCGATTGACGGCCGCGACGATCTTCGGGTGGCAGTGGCCCACGCTCACGGTGACGATCCCACCGAAGCCGTCGAGGTAGCGGCGGCCCGTTTCGTCGTAGAGGTACTGCATGTGCCCCTCCACGATCATCAGGGGCTCCTTGTAGTAGGTGAAGATCGCGGGATTCACGAACTGCTTCCGCAGCGCGAGCACGTCGTGCTTCGAGGGGCCGCCGTAGGGCCGGGGCCTGTGGTCGCATGGCGGCAGGGCGGGGGCGGACGGGGCGATGGTGGCCATGGGGCCTCCTGTCGTCGAAGCGGCTACGAGCGGGGGAACAAGGGACGCACGACCGAGTAGACCACGAACGCGAGGGTGAAGCCTGTGAACCAGGCATAGTGGTAGCCGGCCACCAGCCAGCCGGGAAATGCCGATTCGGCCGCCGCCCCGATCCGCACCAGGAAGCCGGGCAGGTTGGGCAGCACCGCGAGGATCAGGCTCGCGAAGGCGACGAGGCTGAAGCCGCCCGTATACCGGTATTCGCCGGTCGTGCGGTAGAGGTCGCCCACCAGCAGCCGGCATCGTCGCCACACGAAGTAGTCGGCGATCATGATCCCGGCGATCGGCCCGAGCAAGGCGCTGTAGCCGATCAGCCAGGTGAAGATGTAGCCGCTCGGGTCCTGATAGAGCTTCCAGGGCAACATCAGCACGCCGATCGCGGCCGTGATCAGGCCGCCGGTGCGGAAACTGACGAGTCGCGGGGCGAGGGCTGCGAAGTCGTTGGCGGGCGACACGACGTTGGCCGCGATGTTGGTGGAGAGCGTCGCCACCACGAGGGTGATCAGCGCCAGCGCCGACAACCAGGGATTCCCGAACCTGGCGATCACCTGCACCGGATCCCAGATCGCCTCGCCGAAGATCACGACCGTGGCGCTCGTCACCACGATGCCGATGAAGGAGTAGAAGGTCATCGTGGCAGGCAGGCCGACGGCCTGGCCGATCACCTGGTCGCGCTGCGACCTGGCATACCGCGAGAAGTCGGGGATGTTGAGCGAGAGCGTCGCCCAGTAGCCGATCATCGCCGTGAGCCCCGAGCCGAACACCGGCCAGAACTCCGCGGCCGACGTGAACTTCGATGGTTGGGCGAAGATCGGCCCGAAGCCGTGGGCCGCCTTCCACGCCCAGCCGACCAGTGCCAGGCCCACGAGCAGCAGGAACGGCGCGCTCGCCGCCTCCATCCACTTGATCGACTCCATCCCACGAACGATGAACCAGACGTTCACCGCCCAGAAGATCATGAAGCAGAGGAACTCGCCGGCGGAAATGCCCAGCACGGGCAGCGGCTGGCGGGCCGCGGGGTCGAAACCGAGGATCACGGCCGCCGTCGCGTAGATCGCCGCCCCGCCCACCCAGGTCTGGATCCCGAACCAGCCGCAGGCCACGAGCCCCCGCATGAGCGCGGGGATGTTGGCGCCGATCGTGCCGAACGGCGCCCGGAGCAGGACGGGAAACGGAATGCCGTACAGGGTGCCGGGGTGGGCATTGAGCGTCATGGGCACGAGCACGATCGCGTTGCCCAGAAAGATGGTCAGCGTCGCCTGCCACCAGTTCATGCCCTGCTCGATGAGGCTGGCGGCGAGGGTGTAGGTGGTGATGCAGACCGCCATCCCGATCCACAGGGCGGCCACGTTCCACCAGGTCCACGTCCGCCTCTCCTGCGGCACGGGCGCCAGGTCCTCGTTCCAGAGCCGCGGGTCGTGAGTGTTGCGCATCGCCATCACGTTACGCGCCGCCGCTCCAGAAACCTGCCCCGCCCGACCGTCCCGCAGAACCGGCCGTCCCGGACGGCCACCTCGCCGCGAACCGTCACCACCGCCGGCCGCCCCTCGATCGCCCACCCCTCGAAGGCGTTGTAGTCGACGGCCTGAGTCTGCGTCTTCACGGAGAGCGTGCCGCGGTACGTCGGATCGTAGATCACGAGGTCGGCGTCGGCGCCGGGCTGGATCACGCCCTTCCGCGGCCAGAGGCCGAAGATCTTCGCCGCGTTCGTGCTGCCCACGGCCACGAACTGCTCCGGCGACAGACGCCCGCGCTTCACGCCGTGGGTCCACAGCAGGTTCACGCGATCCTCGAGCGACGGGATGCCATTGGGGATCTTCGTGAAGTCGTCCTTGCCCATCGGCTTCTGCCCCACGAAGTCGAACGGCGCGTGGTCGGTGGCCACCGTGCTCACCAGGCCGCTGGCCAGGCCGTCCCACAGCACCCGCTGGTTGGCCGCGTCGCGCAAGGGGGGCGACATCACGTACTTCGCCCCCTCGAACCCGGGCTTCTCGGCCCACGTCTTGTCGAGCACGAGGTATTGGATGAGCGTCTCCACGAACACCCGCACCCCCCGCTCCCGGGCCGCGACCGCCCGCTCCAGGGCCTCGCGGCAGGAGAGGTGCACGATGTAGACCGTGGCGCCGGCGAGCTCGGCGAACGACATCAGGTGGTTCACTCCCTCCGCCTCCACCCGCGGCGGACGGCTGTCGTGGTGG
>JBJTQP010000254.1:0-27198 GCA_046075685.1 Planctomycetaceae bacterium
CATGCCCGTCGCCGGACGTTCGCGTCGGGCATCCTGCCCGACGCTCACTCGGATGCCGCCATCGCTTCGCCATCCTGGCTGCGCTCGGCGGCATACGCCGGCTCTCGGGCATGGGCAGCCCCTCGCTGGGATTGTGGAGCCGGAGGCTTGCAGCCTGCGGCATGCGGATCAGGCCGGGATGCAATCAGGCCCGCGCGGGGTGCCGAAAGGCTTTCCATCCCGCACAGACGATGCCCGCCACCGCCATCATCCACGTGGAGGGCTCGGGCACGGAGACGGGCTGCATCAACAGATGCTGAGACCTGGGACCGCCGGTGCTCCAGCTGAACTGAAACACGCCCGCAGCGTTGTATTTCTGGATCGCCCGGGTGCCGTTTGCGGCCACGTAGACATTGCCGAGCGAATCGAATGCCACGTCGTTGGGGCCGACGCCGCCCGTGTTGGCAAACACGGATCCGACACCCGCTGTCGTGAACTGGGCGATGCTGTGATCGCCGAAGTTGGCCACGAACAGCTTCCCAGACTGGTCGAAGGCCATGCCCCGGGGAGTGGCGAGATTCGTGGTGGCGAACGTCGACGAGACGCCCTGGGGCGTGAACTTGAGGATGCTGCTGCCAGGCGCGGCGTAGATGTTGCCGGCCGCATCGCTCGTCAGGCCATAACTGCCGATAGACGCGGCGAAGGTCGACGCCGCCCCGGCCGGCGTCAGCTTGGTGATCGAGGCGCTGGTCTCATTCGCCACGTAGAGATTGCCGGACGGGTCGATCGCGAGGCCGATCGGCTTGTTCAACAGGGACGCCGTGCCGGAGGCGAACGTCGTTGCCACGCCGGCGGGGGTGATCTTGGAGACGGTGTTTCCGTTGCGATTCGTGGTGTACAGGTTGCCGGCTGCGTCGAACACCATCTCCTCGGGGGAACTGAGCGGCGATCCCGAGGCAAACGTGGTACGGGTGTTTGCCACCGCCGTGGCGTTCGCGCCGCTCACGTCGTACGTGACGATGGTGCTGTCACTCATCGACACGTAGAGCAACTCGGCCTGGACCGCACCACGATCAAGACCCAGGCACGAGCACAGGACAGCAGCAAGGACGACTCGCGGCACACAACCCTGTGACAGCCGGCAGGTTGACACCATTGATGCGGCAGCGAGGTCCAGTGAGATGTATGGAAGCCGCGAGCGGTGACGAAGTCACACCGCCCCGCGGCTTCGGAAACGCCCGCTCGCCCTCAGCCGCGAGCCGGACGGAGCCGGCGGGTCGCGACTGCCAGGAGGCCGATGATGCCGCCGGCGGCCACGGCGAAGGTGGAGGGTTCGGGCACGGCGTTGATCCGGAGGGTGACCGTGCCGCCGTTCGCGTCCTGCCAGCCCCACGTGCCGGAGCCCTGCAGGCCGAGGTCGAGCAGCGTCTTGTTGGCCCACGTCATCGAGCCGTTGATCGGATCGCCCGAAGTGTAGGACGAGGGAAGGCGAATCCGGGCCTCGGACGTGCCGGGGGAGGCAAGCGGGTTGCCCTCCAGCAGGAAGATGCCGGTGCCGGTCGTCGACGAGGCGGAGGAGATGAGGCTGCCGTTGGAGAGCCCATCGCCCCAGAACGGCGTGGTGTAGTCTTCCTGTTCGTCGATCCGCCACTTCGTCCAGGCGGTGTTGCCGCTCGGCGAGGGATTGCTGAAGCCGAACAGGCCGCTGTTGGCCTGCGAGTAGGAGAGGAAGTTGCTCGAGCCATTCTCCTGCGGGACGAGGGACGAGTAGTCGAACGAGCCGGCGATGTCAGCTCGGACGTCGGAGCCAGCCTGGTAGATGTCGATCAGCAGTGATGCGTTTACGCCTGCAGTAGCGATCCTGGGGGCCGCGAAGATCGCGAGGGCAAGCAGGCAGAGGAGCGTCTTGCGGCAGATGGTCATCACTGGGGTCCTTGACGGGGGCTTTCGGGGGCTTGGGAACGGCTGGATACCGGACGTTGCCTGTCCCAGCCTGCAAAGCACATGCCGGCCCTCACCAAAATAGTGATGCGTAGGTTTTGTTCGTGAAAACGATAATAAATGCGAAATCCGCCAGATCGGCTTTCGCCAGTTTAAGGAAACGATTTCCCAAGTATGGCGAAACCGTTTCGCAAGCTCCGCGAAATCATTTCGCAGTTTCTGGGAAACGGTACCCCTCTTGGGAGGGTATTCGATCAGCCGCGGCTGGCCCGATTCACGGCGTCGAGGAAGCCGTGGCCGTGGCGGAGGCAGGGCTCGAGGTGGTTGCCTTCGGCCCACTCGTTCCACGCGTTCACGAACACCAACCGCCGCTCCGGAGGCTGGTGCTCCACCGCGGCGATCGTCTCGCCGAGGGCCCGCTCGAAGGCGGCGGGCGTGGCTCGGGTGAACACGATGCCGTTGTCGCCGCGGCGGGGCGTGTTGTCCCACGACACCATCACGGAGGGATGCGCCGGGAAGCCGCCGCGGCCGTGCACCATCTTCGCGCGGGCCGCCGCGTAGTCGTAGATCTTCAGCCCGTCGGCCAGCGGGTCGGGAAGCACGCCGAGCTGCGGCTCGAACTCCACGTTGGCGTCGAAGCCGAGCGGCCGCATGTCGGAGACGGCGTGCGACGACATGCCGAGGAGGTACGGGTCGGCGAGGCCGGCCCGGCGGCACTCGGCCCGGATCGCCGACGTGACCTCGAGCGGGTCGGGCAGGTCGAGCGGCCGGTAGACGAGGAACACCGGCCGGCCGTCGACGCGGAGATAGCGGCGATCGGCGAACGCGGTGACGAGCCAGCGGGCGTGCCGCTCCGCGTCGCCGGGGGAATAGGTCTGCCTGCGGAGGATCTCCTTCTCCTCGCCGAGCCACCGCCGCGACCAGGTCTCGTTGGCCCACGCCAGGCAGAACGGGAAGTCGGGCTCACCCGAGGCGAGCACCTTGGCGAACGGCCGCTCCAGGAGCCGCTCGCCGTCGAACCAGTAGTGCCACCAGCAGAAGGCCTCGATGCCGCAGCTGCGGGCGAGCGCGGCCTGCGCGGCCCGCGTCTCGGGCACGCGGAGGTCGTAGTAGCCGAGGTCGGCGGGGAGCTGCGGCTGCTCGTGGCCGGGAAAGAGCGGCTCCGCCTTGCTGACGTTCGTCCACTCCGTGAAGCCCTTGCCCCACCACTCGTTGTTCTCCGGGATCGGATGAAACTGCGGCAGGTATAAGGCGACGAGCCGGGCGCGGCGGGAGCTCATGACGCGGCCTCCGCCTCGATCGTGGCGAGCACCCAGGAGAGGCTGCGGGTGTCGGCCCCGCCCTGGTCCTGGGGGCAGAACGCATCCGAGGCCTCGACCACCACCCGCACGCGGCCGCCGCGGCGCAGGGCGTACGGCAGGCGGACGGCGAAGGGCTTCGGCGTGGCCACCTCGTGCCGCACGCGGTCGCTCCCCGCCGTGACCGAGAGGTGCAGGCCGGCCGGAAAGGCGTGCGGCGCGTGGCCGCGGATCACCACCGCGGCGAGGTCGGCGTCGGCCACCAGCGGCACGGCCAGCCGCCGCTCCGCCCAGCCGTCGTGCCACAGGCCGGTGATCGGGCCCCCCTGGCGGATCGCCCCCGCGGTGGCGACGGTCACGCCGTGGAAGGGCGTCTCGCGGTGCGCGGGAAGCGAGTCCGGATCGAGCCGCTCGTAGAAGCCCCGGTCGAACACCCAGCGGTAGCGGGCGTTCACCGCCGCCGCGGCGGCCCGCGTGTAGTAGTCGAACCACGGACCGTGCCGCGATTCGTTCTCGGCGGCGAGCGCGGCCGCGGGCGGCACCTCGATGCCGACGGCGCCGAGCGCCCGTGGCAGCTCGTCGGGAAGCGACTCCTGCCGCAGGATCCGCACGTTCGGCGGCACGCGGCCGTCGACCTCGAAGTAGGCCTCGATCGGCCGCTCGAAGCCGGCGTGGTCGGTGCTCTGCGTGGCGAAGGCGGTGAAGTCACCGGCGAGGGCGAGCTCCTGGTTGGGGCCCGCGTCCCAGGCGTGCCCCTTCTGGAGGTAGGCGAACCGCGAGACCTCCAGCGCGTAGGGATTGCGGAGCACGCCGAGCACCAGCGGCAGGCTGCCGGCGTCGATTCCCTGCCGGGCCGCGATCGCGAACGACTCGGCGAGGGTCTCGTGGCGGATGCCCGGGATCTGGATCACGCCGTCGTCGAGCGCGGGATCGCGGTCGGGATGCGTGTACCAGACGGGGCGGTCGAGCGCGGCGAGCAGGTAGCGGGTGACGGCCATGCCGCCGGTCTTGGGCACGTGGACGAACAGCATCCGCGGGTTGAGGATCACGCCCGCACTCCCGCCCGCACTCCCGCACGCAGGCCGCGGAGCGTGGCCTCGAGGAAGGCCCGGCCGTGGCGGCGGTCGGGCTCGAGGTGCGCCCCCTCGGCCCACTCGTTCCAGGCGTTGATGAACACGAGCCTTTCCTCCGCGGGCCGCTCGACCGCGCGGGCCACCGCCAGGGTGAGCCACCGTTCGTAGCTCTCCGGCGTGGCGCCGTGCAGCACCCAGGCGTCCTCCCCCTTGCGGGCCGTGTTGTCCCAGCCCGGACAGACCGCATCGTAGCGGAGGTAGGGCACCGGGGCGGGCGAGGCGAGCACCGGCCAGGCCGCGTCGTAGTCGAACACGCGGGTCTTCGACGGCCCCAGCGGCAGGCGGGGCACGTCGGCGAGCATGCTGAACTGCGGCTGGAAGAGGAGCTTGGCGTCGAAGCCGGCCCGGGTCGCGTCCCAGCCGGCGTCCCACCCGGTCTCGACGGCCACGAGGTGCAGCCCGGGAAGCCCGGCCCGCTCCGCCTCCCGCCGCCAGCAGTCGGCGGTCCGCGCCGGATCGGGGAGCTGATCAGCGCGGTAGACCATCAGCAGCGGCCTGCCCGCCACCCGGATCGCCCGCGGATCGGACAGCGGCTCGAGCAGCCAGCGGATGTGCGCGATGTCGTCGTCGGCCGAGGAGTGCTGCGGCTGCAACACCTCCGCGTCGGAGCCGTCCCAGCGGCGCGACCACGGCTCGTTGGCCCAGCAGAGGCAGAAGGGGAAGTCGGGCTGCCCGCTCTCGAGCACCTCGGCGAAGGGCCGCTCCAGGAGCCGCTTCCCCTGGAACCAGTAGTGGTAGTAGCAGAAGCCGTGGATGCCGTAGCGGCGGGCGAGGTCGGCCTGGGCGGCCCGCGTCTCGGCGAGGCGGAGGTCGTAGAATCCGAGGTCGGCCGGCAGCTGCGGCTGATGGTGGCCGGGGAACAGCGGCGTGGCCCGGCCCACGTTTCGCCACTCCGTGAACCCCGCTCCCCACCAGGCGTCGTTTTCCGGGATCGGATGGAACTGCGGCAGGTAGAAGGCGATCGGCTTGATGCCGGTGGCCGCGACGTCGGCGAGGTCGGGTGGCGGGCCCTCGGCGTGGCTGCCAGTGGCGTGGCTGCCAGTGGCGTGGGGGCCCACGGCGGCGAGTTCCTCGCGGACCGCGATCCGGGTGCGGCGGGCCGCCTCGCCGCGGTCGAGTCTGCCCCAGCGGAGGTCGTACTCCACCAGCGGAAACTCGGGCAGCATCTCCCCCTTCGGCCGGGTCGCGAGGGCGTCGTCCACCGCCGCGAGGAGGGCGGCCCGCGCCGCCTGCCGGCTCCGCGACGTGGCCACGTGATCGAGCCCGGCTGCGGCGAGCCGCCGGCAGAGGTCGTCGTCGCCGAGCAGCCGCTCGATGCCCGCGGCGATGGCCGCGGCGTCGTCGGCCACCAGCACGTGCTCCTCGTGCACGAGCCCAAGCCCCTCGATGCCGATCGTGGTCGACACCGTCGGCGTGCCGTGCATCAGCGCCTGCACCATCTTCCGCTTCGTGCCGGCGCCGTGCAGCAGCGGCACCACCGAGCACCGCGTGCGCTGAAAGTAGGGGGTGACGTTGGGCACCCAGCCGACGAGGCGGACGGCCTCGTGCTCGGCCACCAGGTCCAGGACCTCGTCGGTGGCGCCGTTGCCGACCACCAGCACGGGATGCCGCTCGAGCAGGCTGCGGTCGACGAGCGGCAGCACGTCGCGGACCAGGAACTTCAACGACTCCACGTTGGGTGCGTGCTGGAAGGAGCCGACGACGAGAATCCCCGAACGATCCCCGACCGGCACGGGGCTCGGGGCCGCGTCCTCGCAGTCGGGCACGGTGCGGGCGACGACCGACGCCCCGAGCAGGTCGCCGAGCAGGTCGCGTTCCTTGTCGGAGACGGTCAGCACGCCGTCGGCGGCGGCGTAGACATTGAGTTCGGCCGTCATCTCGGCCGCGAAGTCGGCATCGAGGAGGATGCCGGCCGCCGCCGCCGCCGGGCTGCCCATGATGCGGCGCGAGTCGCGGAGAAAGTGGAGGTCGACCGAGTCGACGAGCACCCGCGTCCGCGGGGCGTGGCGGCGGAGCGACGGAAGATAGGTCCGCGCCACCGGCCAGAAGGTCACGATCGCGAGGTCGAACGCAGACCCGGCCACGAGCCGCTCGAAGAGCGGATTCCGCCGCCGCGTGCCGTCGGGGCCGCGGAGCGGCGCGTCGTCGTGCACGGCCACGCCGAGGCCGCCGAGGTCCCGCACATAGTCCTCGGCACCCGCCACCCCGTGAAGCGCGACGACGTCGACGCTCCACCCGGCGTCGAGGAGGAAGCGGATCAGGTCGTGGTGCCGCCGGCCGCCGGAGTCGCGGTCGGGCTGCGGCACGTGGTAGGCGGCGACGAGGGCGCGGCGGGTCATCGGGCCTCCGCGGCCGCGGGCCGGATGAGCCCGAGCCAGGTGTCGCGATCGATCGCGGCCGGACGGGCCCGCTGCCGCATCAGCGCGGCCGCGTGCCGCGACTGAAATCGCCGCCGGTTGATCTCCTGGTACCGCTTCATGCCGACGGCGTGGTCGGTGCCGGCGGTTCCCCCCTCGACGTGCACCACCGTGGCCTCCGGCTGGAAGAGCACCTCGCGGCCACACGCGCGGAGGCGGAAGCAGTAGTCGGTGTCTTCGTAGTAGCCCGGGGCGAACGCGGGATCGAAGCCGCCCAGCGCCGCGAACACGTCCCGCGGCGTCGCCACCAGCGCGCCCGAGACGTAGTCGACCGGCCGCACGTGGCAGAACGGCGTCGCGGCGGGATCGGGGTGCTCGCGGCCGACGTGGCAGGCCGACGCATCGGCGAAGATCACGCCGCCGGCCTCCTGAAGCCGGCCGTCCGGGAAGAGCAGCTTGCCGCCCACGGCGCCGGCGGACGGGAATGCGTCGAAGGTGCGGATCAGCGGCGGCAGCCAGCCGGGCAGCGGCACGGTGTCGTTGTTGAGAAACACGAGGTAGTCGCCCGTGGCGGCCGCGGCGCCGCGGTTGCAGGAGCCGACGAAGCCCTCGTTCGCCTCGTTCCGCAGGATCACGAGCCGATGATCGCCGGCGGCGATCTCGGCGAGCCGCTCTGGGGTCTCGTCGGGCGAGGCGTCGTCGACGATCACCACCTCCACCGGCCAGCCCTGCGGCAGCGACGGCAGCAGTCCGCGGAGGCAGGCCTGCGTGACCGGCCAGTGGCCGTGGACCGGGATCACGATCGACACGCTCGGCGGCTCGGCCGCGGTCGGTCGGTTCAGCCAGTCGACGACGGGCTCGCCGGCCACGTCCACCACCGCCACGATCGCCACGCGGCGGGCCTCGGCGAGGTCGGCGTCCGTGGGTGCCTGCACGGCGACCACGTCGACGCTCTGGTCGATGTAGGGCAGCCGGTCGCCGGCGGCCGGCGGCTCGAAGATGCGGCTGCCGGGGAAGGCCGCGGCGGCGGCCGGCGCCCGCCACGCGAGCACGTGCGGAGCGCGACCGAGGGCCGCCGCGATCCGCTCGGCGGGCGACGGCGGGGCGTGCTCGCGGATCGCCAGGTCGAAAAGCAGCCCCGCGGCCGGCCGCTCCTCGATGAGCCGCGCGTGCCGGTCGAGGTGGCTGCGGAAGCCCGGATAGCTCGTCAGCCACCAGGCGTGGGTCTCCGGGATCAGCAGGTGCGTGGCGCCGGCGGCGCGGGTCGTTTCGAGATTGGCGATCGCGGCCAGGTCGCCGGCGGGATGGTAGCCGAGGTAGCCGCCGCGCTGGTCGCGGGGGAAGTGCCAGGCCGTGCAGCGTCGCTGCCGCAGGAGTTCATCGTCGCCCCGGCTGACGATCGCCACCACGCCGCCCGCGGGCACGCGGTCGCGGAGCAGCTGGCGGATGCCGTGCATCACCCGGCGATACCCGCGCTTCTCCGGCGGCTGGCCCTCCACGGCGTCGTGCCGCAGGTCGTCGAGCAGGTCGTGGAGATCCGCATCGCGGGCATCGAGTCGGTCGTGCAGCCTCGCAAGTTCCTCCCGCAGGGCGGCGACGGTCGCCGTCAGATCAGCGGCTGGGGTCGTCCGGTCGGCCGCGGGTGTCGCCGGCTGCAGTCGGCGGCAGGCCTCGGCCAGCACGCGCAGGTCGTCGCGGGCCGCGTGCTGATCCGCCGGTGACCGACCCGCGTCATCGGCGTGGCCGGCTTCGGCGCAGAGCCTGCGGTAGGCGTCGAGCGTGGCGGCGTCGAGGCCGCAGGCCACGAGGTCGTGGGCGGTGAACCGCGACGCCGGCGAGGTTCGCCACACGCGGCCGACTGTCACGCGATCGTTGGGGAGCGGGAGTCCGAGCGCCGCGGCCAGCCGGCCGGTGGCGGCGACGGCGTCGCGGCGGAGGTCGTCGTAGTGGACGACGACGCGGCGGGCGGCGGTCGTGGCGCCGAGCAGGGTGTCGGCATGCCGCCTCCAGAGCGCGAGGCCGGCGTCGAGGGGCAGGCCGTGGCGGCGGTGCAGCGACATCGCCACCTCGAAGGGATTGCGGAGGCAGGCCACGACGCGGGCGGTCGGATGCTCGGCCAGCCACACCGGCAGCGCCAGGCTGCCCGCGGCATCGACCCGGCCCCAGGGCTCGAGCGGCGACTCGGGCTCGAGCCGGGTCGGGCCGGCACCGCAGCCGTCCGGGAAGCGGACGCCGCAGGCCCGCAGGCAGTCGACGACGAGCGCGGTGCCGGCCGCCGGCATGCCCGCGACGATGAGTGGCATCGACGAAACTCCCGACGCGGCGCGTCGGCGTTGAAAAAGGTGCCTGCCCTATCGACAACCTTAAGACGTCGTAGGGTGGTGTCAAACGCCGCCGGTCGAGGGGATCCTGCGGCCTGGAGCGATTGTGCCGTGCGTCCGCCGTCGATCGTGGTCGCGGGAATGGTGGCCGGGCAGCCGGGCCAGGGGGGAGCCGCGTGGGCGGTGCTCCAGTACGTGCTCGGCCTTCGCGACCTCGGGCACGAGGTGACGCTGGTGGAGCCGGTGGTCGGGCCCGCGGCCGGCGCGGAGGCCTTCTTCAGCCGCGAGATCGTGACGCCGTTCGCTCTGCAGGGAACTGCGGCGCTCGTCGTCGCTGACGGCGGCCGCACGATCGGCATGCCGCGGGCCGACCTGGTCGACCGCGTGCGTCGGGCTGACGTGCTCCTCAACATCTCGGGCATGCTCCGCGACGAGGAACTCGTGGGCGCAATTCCGCGGCGGGTGTTCCTCGACCTCGATCCCCTCTTCAACCAGGTTTGGCACCTGCAGGGGGCCGACATGGGGTTCGATCGCCACACCCACTTCGTGACGATCGCGGTGAGCATCGGGCGGCCGGGCTGCACGGTGCGGACGTGCGACCGCGACTGGATCACGACGCTGCAGCCGGTGTGCCTCGACCGCTGGCCGGTGGCGGCTGATCCGCCCGTCCACGCCGGCCTGACCACGGTGGGCCACTGGCGGAGCTACGGCTCGGTGACGCACGAGGGGGTGTCGTACGGCCAGAAGGCCCATGCGTGGCGGACCGTGATGGAGATCCCGCGGCTCGTCGACCGCCCCTGCCTGCCGGCACTGGCGATTCACGCCGACGAGGCCCGCGATCTCGCCGCCCTGCGGGAGCACGGCTGGCGGCTGCTCGATCCCGCCGTGCACTGCGGCACGCCCGCCGACTACCACGCCTTCGTGCAGGGCTCATGGGCGGAGCTTGGCATCGCCAAGGGCGGCTATGTGGCCTCGCGGAGCGGGTGGTTCAGCGATCGCAGCGTCTGCTACCTTGCCTCGGGCCGGCCGGTCGTCGCCCAGGACACGGGCTTCTCCGCGCACCTGCCAACGGGCGCGGGGCTGTTCGCGTTTTCGACCGCCGCCGACGCGGCCATGGCGGTGGAAGCCGTCGCGGCCGACGCGCCTCGGCACCGCCGCGCCGCGCGGGCGGTCGCCGAGGAGCACTTCGACGCCCGCCTCGTGCTGCCCGCGCTCCTCGAGAAGGTGCTCTCATGAATCGCCGCCGATCCGCCAACGCCCGTCGCCTGCCGCCGCGATATGTGAGCGCGGCTTTCCTGATGCTTGTTGGGCTGGCGGTGCCGGCCGCCGCGCTGGCGGAGCCGCCGCTGCATCCCGCGGTGGAGGCGTTCTTCGCGAGTTCCGATCCGGTGGTGCGGGAGACGGTGCTGCCCGGCATCGAACGGCACCGCAAGGCCGACGCGACGCTCGAGGTGGTCGACGGGGCGGGGCGGCCGGTGGCCGGGGCCCGGGTGCGGGGCCGGCTCGTCCGCCACCGCTTCCTGTTCGGCGCCTGCCCGCCGGAGCGGCACGAGGACCTCGCGCCGCGGTTCGTGGAGCAGTGGGCGGGGCTCGTGAACTTCGGCGTCACGCAGAACGCGTTCAAGTGGAGCAGCGTGGAGCGCGAGCGGGGCCGGCCCGACTTCGGCCGCATCGACCGGCTGCTCGACCTCTGCGACGCCCGCGGCGTGGCCCTCGAATACCACTTCCTCACGGGCTACCACCCGGAGTGGCTCGCGGAGGTGCCCGAGGCGGAGCGGGGGCCGCTGCAGCGGGCGTTTGCCCGCGAGATCGTGGCCCGCTACCGGGGCCGGATCCGCTTCTTCCAGGTCTACAACGAGGACTGGCTGACCCACGTGAAGCGGGCCCGGGTGTTCTTCGACCAGACGGCGTTCTTCAGGGAGCTGGCCGAGTCCAATCCGGACGTGAAGTTCGGCGTCAGCGACTGCTGGACGCTCGATGGCACGAGCCCGCCGCCCGATCCGGCCGAGGCCAAGGCCCGCTATCCCGGGATCGCCTTCATCGCCGCCCACGCGCATCGGCCGCGACGGCTGTGGCCGAGTCCGCTGGAAATGCTGGCGAACTTCGGCCGCTACACCGACAGCGGCGTGATGCTCCACCTCTCGGAGTACGGCATCGACTCCGGCGAGATCGAGGGCACGTACCGCTCCGGGACGTGGGACGAGCAGCGCAAGGCCGAGTGCTTCGTGCAGGTGTGCGCGGTGGCCTTCAGCCATCCGGCCGTCGAGGCGATCAACCACTGGGACATGGGGCCGGGCGTGCGCTCGCGGACCTACAACGCGATGCTCGAGGACGACCTCACGCCGAAGCCCTGCTACACCGCGGTCCACGACCTGATCCACCGCCGGTTCGCCACCGCGGTGGACGACGTGACCGATGCCGCCGGGCGGCTTGCGTTCCGCGGCTTCCAGGGCCGCTACGAACTGACGGTCGAGGCGGGGGACCGGCATCGCGAGGCCACGCTCGATCTCGCACCCGGCGGCACGGCGGTGCGGATCGCGGTCGAATGACTGCCGGCCGCGGCCGCGCCACACGTCACGCCGCGCCGAACGCGGCGGCGGTCCGGTGGAGGCGGTCGAGCGCGAGTGCGAACCGTGGGTCGTCGGGGCCCTGCGGCGGCGGCAGCCAGCGGAGCGCGGTGTAGAGCGTGGCGGCGGCCCAGCGGTCGGCGAAGGCCGACGGCTGCGGCGCCTCGCGGGCTTCCCAGTAGGCATCGATGCAGCGGCCGACCGTCTCCTCCGGCCAGCCGAACAGCAGGGCCGCGAGGTCGATCTCCCCCGGCGCGACCGCGGCCGATTCCCAGTCGACCGGATAGATCGCCCCGTCGCGCCAGAGGACGTTCTGCGGGCTGAGCTCGCCGTGGATGATGGTGACCGGTGCGGTGGCGAGGGTGGTGGCCATGCCTGCGAAGGCGGCGCGGGTGCGATCGAGCCACGGGGCCGCCATGCCGGCGGCGGCCACGAGCCGCGCGGCCCGCTCGCCCCAGGCGCGGTAGTAGCCGGCGTCGTAGCGGACGAGGAAGTCGAGGTCGGCATCGTCACGATGCGACTCGGCCCAGCCGTGGAAGCAGCCGCACCATTCGGCGGCCGAGAGGATGCCCGACACCTCCGGCGCCTCGCCCACCCGGAAGGCGCCGTCGAGGTGTTCCACCACGAGCGCCGGCGGCTTTGAGGAGTCGAACCGCAGGACGCCGATCGCACGGAGCCGCGGCAGCGGCTGCCGGTCAATGATGGAGCGGTAGACCCGGCCGCAGTAGTCGATGCCGTGGCGACACGAGGGCTGCGGCTCGGCGCCGGGGCGGTCGTACTTCACGAGGAGCTCGAGCCGGTCGGCGTCGGCGGTGCGGACGGTCACCACCTCGCTCCGCGACGAACTCGTGTAGGCGTTGGGCCGGCGGGCGACGATGGTGGCGGCGGATGCGGGCAGGAGCTGCCGCAGGGCCGCCGCGAGTTCGGCGTCGCCGGGGAGTTCGGCTGGCAGGAGGCCGGCGGTCACGGGGCCTCCTCCAGCCGCCAGCCGTCCACGGCGGCGAGCCACGTGCCGTCGGCACGTTCGATCGCCGCGAGGTGGTGCATGCCCCGCGCGTTCCAGCCGCGGCCGCTCGGGCCGGCCAGCGGCCCGCCCGGCAGCGGCCGTTCGGCGCAGGCGGCCGACGTGAGCTGAAGGATCTCGATCCCGCGGACGTCGGTGCCGTAGGCCCGGCCGCAGTTCTGCGCGAGCCGCACGAGCCGGCCGTCCGCGGCGATCATGGGACCCGCCGGCCGGGCGTGCCGGGCGTCGCCGTGGACGATCGGGCTGGCCGGATGCTCCCGCCAGGGGCCGGCGAGCGCGTCGGCGGCGTAGAGCCGCAGCGTGTCGTTGGCGCCGCCGCTGGTCTCCGCGAACAGCCACCAGCGGCCGGCGTGGCGAAACGGCGTGGCGTCGGCGAACGGCACGCCCGTGAGCAGGTCGGCGACGTGCTCCCAGTCGTCGGGAAACCGCCGCGCGCGGTAGAGCCGCACCGCCTCGGCCTGCGTGCTCTCAGGGATCATCCACACATTCCCCTCGGCCGCGAACACGCAGGGATACGAGAGGTGAAACGCCTCCTCGAGCACGATCTGCTCGTACCGCCAGGCCAGGCCGTCGTCGCTCGTGGCCAGCCCGATGGCCCCCTTGCGGGCGAGCCAGTCGTCGACCTCGAAGAACATGTGCCAGCGGCCGTCGCGGTGGAGGAGGAAGGGATCGGCCACCGAGGTCGCCGGCACGTCGGTGACGTCGGCGGGGGTGACCGCGGCTTCGTCGGCACCGTGCGGCGCGAGCGACCAGGGCGGCGCGAGCGACCAGGGCGACGCGCCCGTGCGGATGCCGATGCTCCAGATGGGATCGGGCCGCGGCTCGCGGACGTACACGTGGTGCACATCGGCCCGCCGCGGATCCTCCTCCACCACGAGGCGGGCGTACTCGAGCGCGTTGAACTCCTCCATCGCGGCGGCGCGGGCGGCCGCGTCGAGGCCGGCGAGCGACACGCTTCCGGCGTGGCGGAAGTCGCCGTCGTCGTCCTCGGCGGGGAGCCACCGGGGCCGCGTGGCGGCGTCGAGCGCCGCGGCCGCACGCCACAGTGTGCGGAGATCGGCCGGCCCCTCGGGAATCGCAAAGTGCCTACCAGTCCTCACGGCGGTGCTTCCCGGGGAGGTGGGGCGATTCCCAGTCGGTGTGGTCCTTGTCGTCGTCGTCGAGCCCCTGCGAGAAGGCGACGGCCTTCTCGTAGACGGCCACCACCCGCTCGATGTAGCGGTCCATGGCGAAGGTCTCGTGGACGCGGCGGATGCCGGCCTCGCTCATGCGGCGGCGGAGGGAGGCGTCGCCCAGCAGCCGTGCGAGCCGGTCGGTCGCGGCGGCCACGTCGCCGTAGGGAATCAGGAAGCCCGTCTCGCCGTCGGCCACCGCCTCGGCACCGCCGCCGGAGGTGCTGGCGATCACCGGGCAGCCGCAGGCCTGGGCCTCGATGTAGACGGCGCCGAAGCCTTCGTATTCCGCCGGGGCCACGAAGGCGTGGGCACGACGGTAGTAGTGCGGGAGCTGGTCGAGGTCGACGAAGCCGAGCAGGTCGAGGTTGTCGAGGGCGCCCTCCTCCGCAAACCGCTCACGGATCATGTTGGGCACGTGGAGGCCGTCGCCGATGAAGATGGCGTGGATGTCCGGGAATTTCTTTCTCAGGGCCAGCACCGCCTCGGCCATCACGAGCGGGCCCTTGTTCTTCACCATCTTGCCGACGAACAGCACGGTGGGGCGGTCGGCGAGCGCGCCGGACGGCGGCGCCGGCGAGAACATCCCCACGTCCACGCCGCAGTGGACGACGTCGATCCTGTCGCGGGCGATCCCGTAGGTGCGGGCGACGAGGTCGGCCACGCCGCTGCCGCTGGCCATGATCGCGTCGGCATGCCGCAGCGAGAAGCCCTCCATGAAGGTGCCGAGCTCGCGGAGCCGGCTGCCCGGCTGGGGCCACTGCATGGTCTCGATGAACATCGCCATCGGGCCGTGCACCTGCACCACCACCGCGGCCCAGTTCCACCGCGTGCGGTCGATCTGGTAGCCGAAGCCCTCGCCGCCGAACTCCGGGAAATCCAGCACGTCGAACCGGTGCCGGTCCATCAGGTCGTCGAGCGTCTGCACCACCAGCCACGTCCAGCCGAGCATCCAGAGCGGCTTGCCGTAGACCGGGAAGTCGTGGCCGGGGGGCTGGATGCGGTGCACCGTCACGCCGTCATGCATCTCGGTGCGGATGCCCTGCTGCTCCCGGGCCGAGCAGGCGAGCACGTGCACCTCGTGGCCGCGCCGTGCCAGCGCCCGGGCCTTCACCCAGGTCTGGGTGCCGACGCCCCCCCAGGCCGTCTCCGGCGGATATTCCTGCGAGACCAGGCAGATCCTCATGCCGAGAGAATACCCGCTGCCCAGCCACGGGTGTCGCCACACGGGGTGCGTGTGACGTGTCGCACGGCTCGCGGCGTTACGCTTGCAGGTGAGGCCCGGTCGCAACCGCGCGGGGCAGGAACGGAGCTCGGACCGGCAATGACGGCGGCACCCCACGACGGCGAGCCCGACGCGGCCTGCGTCGATCGGCCCTCGCGGGCGGCGTTGAAGCGCGGGCTGGCCAAGGTGCTCGCGGCGGAGATCGTCGCCCATGGGCCGCTGAAGATCGTGCACCGCCGGGAGAATCCCCGGGTCAGCAGCTATGTGGCCGACATCGTGCAGCTGCGGTTCGCCGACGGCCACCGCGAGCACCTGCTCTGCAAGTTCGCCCACGGCTACGAACTCACGCCCCCCACGCCGCACGTCGGCCTCGCCCATGAGGCCCGGGTCTACGCCGACGTGCTTGGGCCGTGCCCGCTGGAAGCCCCGCACGTGTTCGGCGGGTTCACCGACGACGAGACGGGCGACTTCGTGCTCGTGATGCGGTTCTATCCCGAGGCCGTGCCCGCCGCGAAGTCGACCGACCCGGCGGCCGTCGACTCGCTGATCCGCTGGCTGGCCGCGTTCCACGCGTGGACGGCGGCGCGGCTGCCCGAGCCGCGGTGGGAGTTTTTGACGCGTTACGACGCCGACCTCTACGCGATGTGGCTCGAGCGGACGCTCGAGCATGCGGCTCCGTTTTCCGCCGAGTGCCCGTGGCTTGGCCGCGTGGCCGACGCCTATCGCGAGCGGATCCCGCTGCTCGTTGTGGGTCCGCTGTCGGTGATCCACGGTGAGTTCACCACGCGAAACGCGCTCTGGGATCAGGGCCGCATCCTGCCGATCGACTGGGAGACCGCGGCGCTGGGGCCGGCCGAGGTTGACCTCGCGGTGTTCACCTACGACTGGCACCCCGAGAACATCGCGGTGATGGAGGACACCTACGTGCAGGCCCGCTGGGGCGGCGAACCGCCCGATGGCTTCGCCGAGCGGCTGCTCGCGGCGCGGCTCTACGCCGCGTTCCACTGGCTGTTCGGCACGCCGGGCGGATGCAGTGAGGACCGGGTCCGCGTGCACCTCCGCGAACTGCACGCCGAGGCGGTTCGCTGGGGGATCGTGTCCGGATGAGGCGCGTTACGATTCCGGGGGCGGGCGAGGAGGCGCACGGCGTGAAACGGGCGGCGATCATCTGCGGCTGCTGGCTGGGTCTGGCCCTCGCGGCGTCGGGCTGCGCCGACCGCGAGCCGCCGTTCGACGTGCAGACGCAGATCCGCCTCCTCGAGGGCGCCGACGAGGAGGGCCGCTGGGCGGCGCTCACCACCCTCCGCGACGCCGGCGCCGCCGGCGGGCCGGCGGTCGACGTGCTGCGGACCATGCTCCGCGGCACCCGCGACGAGGTGCTGCAGTCGGAGATCGCCCGGGCGGTCGCCGGCATCGGGGGCGCGGCGGCTCCGGCCGTGCCAGACCTCATCCCCCTGCTCGCGTCCTCCGACGCCTGGGTCCGCACCACGGCGGCCCAGGCGCTGGGCTCGATCGGCGTCGCCGCGGTCCCGGCGCTGCCGAAGCTCGCGCCGCTCGCCAAGGATCCCGATCCGGATGCCGCGGAGGCCGCCCGCGAGGCGGTGCGGCGGATCCGGCGGGCCCAGAAGAGGTAGCCGACCGTGAACTATCTCTGGCGGTCGCTGTCGCTGCTGCGGCCCTACTGGCGGGCGGTGCTCGTGATGATGGGCCTCGTGGTGCTGGGCAGCGTGCTCAGCCTGCTCACGCCCTGGCCCTTCAAGTTCCTGATCGACTATTCGCTCAACGACAACCCGCCGCCGGCGTGGCTGGCCGGCTGGCTGGGGGAGGAGAACTTCCGCTGGCGGCTGCTCTACGCCTGCGCGGCCACCGAGGTGGCGATCATCTTCCTGTTCCAGATCCTGGGCGTGGCCGAGTCGTACATCACCAGCCGGCTGGAGCAGAGCATCGACCGCGACTTCCGCAGCCGGCTGTTCGCGCACGCCATGAACCTCTCGCTGGCGTACCACGACCACCGCCGCTCCGGGATGCTGATCTACGTGATCACCACGCAGGGGGGCGCGGTCGCCGACCTGCTGATGTCGCTGCCGTCGGTGATCCAGAGCGCGATCATGCTGGCGGGGATGCTCGTGGTGCTGTGCGGCATGCACTGGAGCCTGGCCGCGATCTCGCTGGTGGTGATCCCCGCGTTGTTCTTCGCCTCCAAGTGGTACGCCACGCGGATGCGGCAGCGGATCCGCGAGACGAAGGAACTCGAGGGGGAGGCCCTGTCGGTGATCCACGAGGCGATGTCGATGATGCGGGTGATCGTCGCCTTCTGCCGCCAGAAGCTCGAGCACAAGCGGTACATCGACGCCGCCCAGCAGGCCATGGACGCCCGGCTCGCCGTCACCCTCCGGCAGACGCTGTTTTCGCTGGTGATCCACATGTCGACGGGCATCGGCCGGGCGGCGGCCTGGACGGCGGGCGGCCTGCTCGCGCTTGCCGGCAAGCTCACCGTGGGCGACCTCACGATCGTGCTCTCCTACATCGACAAGGTCTACGACCCGCTGGAGACGATCGCCTACACCTACAGCGGCTGGCAGGACCAGTTTGCGAGCCTGCGGGCCTCCTACGGCCTGCTCGACACCGTGCCCGAGATCGCCGAGCCTGCGACCCCGCGGCGGATCGAGCCCTGCCGAGGCCGCGTCGAGTTCCGCGGGGTCGACTTCGCCTACGAGGGCCGCGTCGACACGCTCAAGGGGGTGTCGTTCACCGCCGAGCCGGGGCAGGTGACGGCGATCGTGGGGCCGACGGGCGCCGGTAAGACCACGCTCATCAGCCTCATCCCGCGGTTCTACGAGGCGGCCGGCGGGGGCGTGTTCGTCGACGGCGTGAACGTGAAGGACCTCGGCCTCGACGATCTGCGGCGGCACATCAGCGTGGTGCTGCAGGAGCCGCTGTTGTTTTCGATGAGCATCCGCGACAACCTCCGCTACGGCCGGCTCGACGCCACGGAGGAGGAGATCGTGGAGGCGGCCCGCGCCGCCAACGCCCACGACTTCATTGCGCGGCTGCCCGAGGGCTACGACACCGTGCTCGGCGAGCGGGGCTCGCGGCTCTCCGGCGGGGAGCGGCAGCGGATCTGCGTGGCCCGGGCCTTCCTCAAGGACGCGCCGATCCTGATCCTCGACGAGCCGACGTCGTCGATCGACTCCAAGACCGAGGCGGTGATCCTCGACTCGCTCGACCGGCTGATGGAGGGTCGGACCACGTTCATGATCGCCCACCGGCTCTCCACGATCCGCCGCGCCGACTGGATCCTCGTGCTCGACCAGGGCCGCGTGGTGGAGCAGGGCAGGCACGACGAGCTGCTCGCCGCGGCCGGCCTCTACCGTCAGCTCCACGACCTGCAGGCGAAGCTCGCCGAGCGGAAGGCCGCCTCCCGCGCCATCTGGAGCTCGACGTGACGGCCGGCGGGGCGATCGCGGTGCGGGAGTTCTCCTTCGAGGAGCCGGACCTGCCGGACGTGTGGGCGCGGCTCCTGGCCGCGAGCCCCGTGCGGCCGATCACGCAGACCTTCGCCTTCCAGCGGCTCTGGCGGGAGACCTACGAGGTGGAGCAGCCGCTGCTCCTGCTCGCCGAGCGGGACGGCGTGCCGGTGGCGATCGCGCCGCTGTTCGCCGCCGGAGGCATGGTGTTTTTTCTGGGCGTGGGCGAGGCCGACTACCACGACATCATCGGCGCGGGGCACGACCCCGACGTGGTGACGGCCCTCGTGCAGGCGGCGGCGGACCGGACGGAGGACTTCGAGGGCTTCAAGCTCCACTTCTTCCCGGAGGAATCGGCCACGCCGGCGGCGCTCGATGAAGCTGCCCGCCGGCTCGGCCTCGACCTCCACGAAATGGGCGACATCGTGACCGTGGTGGTCGACATGGCGAGCGATCCGCAGGCGGTGCGGCGGGCGGTGGGCGGCTCGATGAACAAGCGGGAGGGCTGGTTTCGGCAGCGGGGCGGCATCCTCGTGCAGCCGCTCACCACCGCCGCCGAGGTGCTGCCGCTGTTGCCCGAGTTCTTCGCGATGCACGTGGCCCGCTGGGAGTCGAAGGGGATCGAGAGCACCTACCTCGGGCCCGAGGTGCGGACGTTTCTCGAACGCTGGGTGGAGGTGTCGGCGGCGCACGGCTGGCTCCGGGCCCTGAGGCTCGAGTGGGAGGGCCGCACGCTGGCGATGGAGTTTTCCTGGGACTACGAATCGCGGCAGTACTGCGGGCAGTGGGCCTTTCCACTCGCCGATGCGCGGCGGTCGCCTGGGCAGGTGCTGCTGCGGCACTCGGTGCTTCAGGCGCTCGACCGCGGCGTGACGATCTACGATCAGGGCCTCGGCGACCAGGACTACAAGTTCCACCTCCCCAACCGCACGGTCACGTGCACGACGTGGGGATTGTTTCCACGCGACGCGGAAGCGTCGTTGCCGCCCCACCCGGTCGGGTGACGGGCGGACGATCGCTGGTCTCCCGTCAGTCGACGGCGGCTCGGCTGACGTCGAGGGCCACGACCCTGAGCAGCTCTTCGTCGTTCATCTCCGTGAGGAGCGTCTCGCCCGCCGCGGCGGGCCCGAGCAGCCGCTCGGCCAGGTCGCGCTTCTGGCGGAGCATGTCGTCGATCCGCTCCTCCAGCGTGCCCCGGCAGACGAACGCATGCACGATCACGTTTCGCTTCTGGCCGATGCGAAAGGCGCGGTCGGTGGCCTGATTCTCCACGGCGGGATTCCACCAGCGGTCGAAGTGGATCACGTGCGACGCGGCCGTGAGGTTGAGTCCGGTGCCGCCGGCCTTCACCGAGATCACGAAGAAGGGCACGGCGTCATCCTCCTGAAACCGCTTGACGAGGCCCTGCCGTCGGCCCACCGGCACCCCGCCGTGCAGGACGAGCCCCGGCCGGCCGAACACGTCGCCGAGCCAGCCGGCGAGCGGTTCGCAGAGCGTCTGGAACTGCGTGAACACGAGCGCCTTCTCCTGCCGCGCGCGGATCGGCTCGCAGAGCTCCGCCAGCCGGAGGAACTTGCCGCTTTCGGCGGCGGCGTAGGCGGCGGCGTCCTCGAGCCCGAGGAACTGCGCGGGATGGTTGCAAATCTGCTTGAGCCGCATCGTCGTCGCCAGCACGACGCCCCTCCGGCGGATGTCGCTGCCGCCCGCGCCGTCGCGGAACCGCCGCAGCTGCTTCTGGAGATCATCCACGGTCTGCTGGTAGAGTGCCGCCTGCTTGCGGGACAGGCCGCACTCGCTCCGCATCTCGGTCTTTGCGGGCAGATCGGGCACGATCCGCGGATCGGTCTTGAGCCGCCGGAGAATGTAGGGCTGAATCAGCCGGCGGAGCGGTGCGAAGCCCTGCGGATCGGCCTGCTTGCCCATCCGCTTCACGAACGCCTTGAACTCGCCCGCCGACCCGAGCAGGCCCGGGCAGCAGAAGTCGAACAGCGACCACAGGTCGCCGAGCTGGTTCTCCACCGGCGTGCCGGTCAGGGCGATCCTCGCCTCCGCGCGGAGCCGCTTCACCGCCTTTGTCTGCGCCGACGACGCGTTTTTGATCGCCTGCGCCTCATCGAGCACGGCCAGCCGCCAGGGCACCGTGGCGATCCAGTCGAGCTTCTTGACGAGCGCGTAGGTCGTGACGACGAGATCCGTGCCCGAGAGTCTCGCCATCGGATCGGCGGCGAGGCGATCGAGCACGGCGGCCTCGGTCTCGGAGCGATGCACGAACACCGCCTTGAGCTGCGGGGCGAACCGGGCCAGCTCCTGTTTCCAATTGCCGAGGAGCGACGCCGGCACCACGAGCAGACTCGGCCGCCCTGCCGCCGCGCGACCCGGCCGTTTCGAGCCGGGCCGTCGCGGGGCCGGCGTCTCGTCGCGCAGGCGGAGCAAGAGATCGATCATCTGGATCGTCTTGCCCAGGCCCATGTCGTCGGCCAGGCAGCCGCCGAGGCCCAGCCGCGTGAGCAGCCAGAGCCAGCGGACGCCGTCGGCCTGATACGGCCGCAGCGTGGCCGCGAGGCCCCGGCCGGGTTCGCACCCGGGCCGTCCCTGCGGATCGCGCGCGGCCGCGAGCGTGTCGCGGAGCCATTCGCCCGCCGTCACGTGCATCCACTCGGGGCTCGTGTCGGCGGCGGTCACGGCGCCCCCGAAGTCGGCACCGGCGAGCAGCCGCATGCCCTTCACGAAGTCGATTCCCGCGGCGTGCGCCCGTTCGAGCCGCTTCCAGTGGGCGAGGGCCTCCCGGAGGCGATCGCCATCGACCTCCACCCAGCGGCCCCGCAGGAGGGCGAGGCCCTCGGTGCCGGCGAGGAGATCCGCGATCTCGGCCTCGTCGAGCGGCTCGCCGTCGATGGCGATGTCGACCGAGAAATCGAGCAGGCTGTCCACGCCGATCTCGCTCGGGGCGGCGTCCCCGAGCCGCACCTGCACCGTGGGCCGCGGGGGGCGGCGGCCGCGCCACCAGTCGGGCACGCGGACGGCCAGCCCGCTCTCCTCGAGCAGTGGCACGTCGCGGAGGAGGCGGTGGGCCTCGGCGATCGTGATCGCGCGGGGCGTGAAGATTGCCCGCGAGTCGAGCCACTCGCGGACGATGCCGCTCCGTTCCGCGGCGGCCCGCACGGGCGTGAGCAGTTCCACGAGCTTCGCCTGATCGCGACGGTCGGCTGACTCCTCGACCGCTTTCGCCAACGGCAGGTGCTGCACGGCCGACGTCGCCGAGAGCCGGTGGGCGTAGGTGGCGAGAAAGGCGAAGGGCCGCTCCTCGTCGCGGCGATTCTCCGCGAGATGAAACGTCACCTTGCCGAGCAGGTGGAGGGCGGGGTCGATCGTGGCGAGCGTCGCCGCGAGGCCTCCCTTCGTGCGGCCGGCCCGTTCGCGGATTTCGGCGGCCAACTCGAACCAGAGCTCCAGCAGCACCGCCGCCGAGAGGTATTCGAGCCCTGGCAGCGGCGGCGCGGCCGCGATGGCGGCGGCGAGCGCGTCGTCGTCGGGGGCCGGGAGCGCCCGTTCGAGATCGCGGCGACTTGCGGCCCGCATGAAGGCCGCCCGGCCTTCCTCCG
Organism: Planctomycetaceae bacterium; assembly: GCA_046075685.1. Classification (GTDB taxonomy): domain Bacteria; phylum Planctomycetota; class Planctomycetia; order Pirellulales; family UBA1268; genus QWPN01. The sequence goes on from JBJTQP010000254.1 coordinate 22,087, forward strand.
CCAAGTGGCCAACCGCCGTGACGAGCCGCCGGGCGTGGCCGCGGAAGAAGGCCAGATCGTGCGGCACGGCCACGGCGTCGGGCAGGCCGGCCAGATGCATGATCCCCGCGGCCTGGCCCTCGGCGAATGCCGCGGCGATGCCCGCCGCGACGTCGCGCGGAAGGGCCGCGACATCTGGTGCATCGTCGTCCTCAGGCCGGTGCTCGTAGATGAGCCGCCCGTGGGGCGTGATCCGGATGCGGTGGGGCAGGGGCATGAATGGATGAGGGATGAAGGATGAGAGACGTGCCTTTGTAGCGAAATGGCTGGCGGCGCGGGCGGGACCAACGTTGTCCCTCGGCCTCGGTAGGCTGGCAGCGATCGCGGGAGCCCCTTAGTCTGGTGGGCTGACCGCCCCACAGAAGAGCCCGCAGAACCGCAGCTTCCGCCGCTGCGGTACGTCCTCGCCGACGACCCAGGGGCCGGCAAGACGATCATGGCCGGGCGTTACATCCGCGAGCTGATCATGCGGGCCGACGGCCGGCGGATCCTCATCGTCGCCCCCGGCAGCCTCGTGGACCAGTGGAAGACGGAGCTGTTCGAGAAGTTCGGCCTCGAGTTCCAGATCTATTCCGCCGCCCTTGACGCCGCCGATCCAGGCGGCAACGCCTTCGAGAGCCGTCACCAACTCATCGTGCGGCTCGACCAGATGGCACGAAACCCCGACCTCCAGCGAAAGCTCGTCGCAACTGGATGGGATCTCGTGATCTTCGACGAGGCCCACAAGCTCGCCGCCCACTATTTCGGGTCCAAGCTCGAAAAGACCTCCCGCTACGAGCTCGCCGAGCTGCTCGGCGGCCACACCCGTCACCTCCTGCTCATGACGGCCACGCCCCACAACGGCAAGGAGGAGGATTACCAGTTGTTCCTCGCCCTGCTCGACGGTGACCGCTTCTACGGCAAGTTCCGCGGCGAGGGCGTCCACAAGGTCGACGCCACTGACCTGATGCGGCGGATGGTGAAGGAAGACCTGATCACGTTCGACAACAAGCCGCTCTTCCCGCCCCGCCGGGCCTACACCGTCAACTACGACCTCTCGCCCCTGGAAAACGATCTCTACGAAGCCGTCACTGACTACGTGCAGACGGAAATGGGCAAGGCCGACCGCCTCTCCGGCGCCCAGAAAAACTCCGTCGGCTTCGCCCTCACCACGCTCCAGCGGCGGCTCGCCTCCAGCCCCGAGGCGATCTACCAGTCGCTCAAACGGCGGCACCAGCGGCTCGAGGAACGTCTCCGCGAGGAACGCATGGGCGGCCCCCGCCGCCGTCCCGCCCTCGGCACGCTTCCCGACTCGTTCGCCATCCCCGATGACGACGACGATCTCTCCGCCGACGAGCAGGAGCAGCTCGAGGAGGCCGTCGTGGACGAGGCGAGCACCGCCCGCACCGTGCAGGGGCTCGAAGCCGAAATCGAGATCCTGAAAACGGCAGCCGAGGTCCGCACGTTCTAAGACGACACCCAGAAATACCTCTCCATGCCGCGGCTCAAGAGCCGCGACGTGCTCTCTGGGGCGATCCGCGAAGGCGCCAAGACCCGCGACTACTTCGGCACCGCGCACGGCAGCACGGGCGTTGCCTTCGAGGGGTTTGCGCTGGGCGATCCACACGTGCAGGCCGACGCCGATTCGCTCCTGCTCATCGAGCCTGCCACTGCGGCGGCTTTTACCAAGGCGAGGGATGCTGCAATGCCGCCATCTGCCGCCGCCCCTGCGACCGGATCGCAGCCACCAGCCGGCCCCGCCGCTCCGACCGGCTCCGGCCCGACGCCCCCGATCGCCCCGCCTGCGTCTGCCGGCACGCCCGTCCGGCGATTCCGAGGCTCGGCTCAGATCGACGCCTCGACAGCGAAGATGCGGCTGCGCGACATCGCCGACGAGATCATCGCCCTCCTGGCGAGCGATCCCGACGCAACGGTCCAAGTGACCCTGGAAGTGTTCGCCGACTTCCCTGCCGGCCCCAAGGATCATGTAAAACGGGGTGTGTCTGAGAACGCCACGAACCTCGGATTCACGACGAAGTTGTGGGAGTGAGCGGGGCTCCGCAGGGAGGGCAGGACTGATGGGGTGGGGCGGTTACGACAGCTGGCCGCAGTACGTGCCGGTCGGCAAGCGGATCGAGGCGGCCAGGAAGCTGGCCGCCAAGCGGGCCAAGGCCTCCGGCCGTCAGCCCGAACCAGTCGCCATCACCGGCTCGGGCATCGCGAAAACATTCTGGGGAAAGGCCTGGTGCCGAAACCTCGAGGGCTACAGCGACTTTTCCAACCGCCTGCCCCGGGGTCGTACCTACGCCCGCAACGGCTCCGTGGTCGATCTGCTCGTCACCCGCGGTCGGATAGAGGCGATCGTCGCCGGGTCGACGGTGTATGACGTTGCGATCGCCATCGGGCCGCTCTCGCCGCCGAAATGGCGGGCCATCAAGGCCGACTGCGCCGGTTCGATCGGCTCGCTCGTCGACCTGCTCACCGGCCGACTCGACGACGACGTGATGCGGCGGCTCGCACGGCCCGGCGACGGCATGTTTCCGTCGCCACGCGAGGTGAACGTCAAATGCTCCTGTCCCGATGGGGCCCGCCTGTGCAAGCATCTCGCAGCGGTCCTGTACGGGATCGGAAGCCGCCTCGACACACAGCCGGACCTGCTCTTCCTCCTGCGGGGTGTCGATCAGCAGGAACTCGTGGCCGCGGCGACGAAGGAGTCGGTGTCGCGGGCCATGCGTGGCGAAGACGCGCACACGATCGCCGCCGACGACCTGGCGGAGATTTTCGGCATCGACCTCGGCCCTCCGGCCACGAAGAAGGTCGCGGCGAAGCCCGGTCGTCGCCCTCAGCGGAAGCCCGGTCGCAAGAGCCCTACGGCGCGTTCTCGAGGCAGTAGAGGCGGCGGTCGGTGCGGAGGAACAGGCGGCCGTCGGTGATCGCCGGGCTCGCCATCACCATGTCGTCTTCGGCAAGCAGGTTCGTGTGCAGGAGCGTGAAGGTCGGGCCCGCCTGCACCACGAAGGTCTCGCCGTATTCGTTCGCACAGAACACGAGTCCGCCGTAGGCCCAGGGCGACGCCGTGAAGGCCCGCCCCTCGGGCAGCCGCTCCTTGCGGTAGTGCTGCTTCCCGGTGCGGGCGTCGTAGCAGGCCATCAGGCCGCGGTCGGCGAGCACGTAGAGCTCGTCGCCATACACGAGCGTGGTGGGGTTGTAGGGGGCCGCGTCGCGGCGGCACCAGGCGATCGCCGGGCTCGAGTCGGCATCGGCGGGCAGCGTGAGGTCGCCGGCCCCGCCGGGCCGGATCGCCCAGATCGGCCGCGTGCGGTCGAGCACGAAGCCCGAACTCACGTAGAGCAGGCCGTGGGCGGCATACGGCGTGGCGATCGTGATCGCCGAGCCGCCGGCGAGTTCCCAGAGCAGCGTGCCGTCGAGGGCGTAGGATCGCGTCTTGCCGGTGCCGGGGGTGACGAGTTCCGCTCGCAAGCCGTTCTCCCACACGAAGGGCGTCGCCCAGTTGCTCTTCTCGTCGCGGGCGCGTCTCCAGACCTCGCGGCCCGTCCGAGCGTCGAGCGCCGCCACGAACGAGTCGTCCTCGTTGTCGTTGACGACATAGAGCCGGCCGGCGTGCAGCACGGGCGAGGCCGCCGGCCCCCAGCCACTCCGCATGGCCCGCGGCCGCCAGCGGTGCTCCCAGACGCGGTTGCCCTCCAGGTCGAGGCACACGATGCCCATCCCGGCGAAGGCGGCATAGATCCGCTCGCCATCGGTGAGCGGCGTCTCGGAGGCGTAGCTGTTCTTCACGTGGATCGGGCCGGGGGGCGGCCCGCGGGCGATCACGGTTTCCCAGCGGGTCATGCCGGTCGCCGCGTCGAGGCACGTGACCACCCAGCGGACGTCGCCCTCGGGCACGTCGGGCCGCTCGCCGCCAAAGTAGAGGCCCTTCTTCGCGTCTTCGGGGGCGGCAGGCGGGATCGCGGTCGTGAGGATCACTCGGCCGTTCACGACGATCGGCGACGCCCAGCCGCGGCCATCGAGGTCCACTTTCCAGCGGACGTTTCTCGTGCTGCTCCACCGTGAGGGCAGCCGTGGATGGTCGGCCGCCACGCCGCGCGAGCCGGGACCGCGGAAGCAGGGCCAGTCGGCGGCAGTCTCCGCGCTGACACAGCACGCGATCGCAAGGCAGAGGGTTGCTCGACGGGCCGGCATGGCCATGGCGCACTCCCTTGCGCGGTGTGTCGCTTCCCAGTGTGGGGCTGCGACTGGAATCGAACGTCAAGCCGCGATCCTACGTGTCGATGCCTGCATGCGCCGAATCGGCGCCGGCGGGCCTGAGGCTTGACGGCCGAGTGCTGGGTAGTGTACGGATGGCCTGTGTCGCGTTGTCGGTGCCTGCTGCAGCCGCTGCCACTTCTGGAATCATGGCCACCATCCTCATCGAAGACGAATGCGTGATTCCCGACGGGCTGTCCACGCTGGCGGCGTTTCGCCGGTGGGCGTTGTCGGAGGAGTTTCCGCAGCGGGGGCGGATCGACTGGATCGCGTCGCGGGTCGAGGTCGACCTGTCACCGGAAGACATCTTCACGCACGGCACGCTCAAGAGTGAGATCGTCGGATGCCTGTGGCGCATGACGAAAGCTCGCGGCATGCACCTTTTTACTGCTGAGACGAGGATCTCGTCGATTGAAGGAGATCTCTCCGCCGAGCCCGACGTCGTGGCAGTGAGAGACGAGGCCTTCGAGACGGGGCGGGTGCGGCTCGTGCCGTCGGCTGGCGGCAAGCCCGACCGGTTCGTCGAACTCGAAGGGGGCCCCGATCTGGTCGTCGAGATCGTGAGCGATTCCTCGGTGCGGAAAGACACGCAGCGGCTGCCGGCCGCATATCACGCGGCAGGCGTCCGGGAGTTCTGGCTGATCGATGCCCGCGGGCCGGAGGTGCAGTTCACGATCCATCGCCGCGAGGCGTCGGGCTATGTGCCGACGATGTCGGCCGATGGCACGTGCCGGTCCGACCTCTTCGACTGCGACTTCACGCTCGTCCGCAGCCGTAACCCGAACGGTCGGTTCGTGTACGACCTCGTCGCCGGCGGCTGATGCGTCA
>JBJTQP010000255.1:0-3056 GCA_046075685.1 Planctomycetaceae bacterium
GATTCGCCGCCGAGAGCCCCGAGGACACCGTCACCATGCCATTGCCCACGTCGGTGAGCCCGCCAGCGTTCGGGGCCAAACCGCCGACAGTGGTCGCCGCATAGGCGGCCAGCGACAGCGTGCCTCCGGCCAGGGGCGTGACCGTGGCTGAGGCGGCTGCCGCCGCATTGGCCAACTGGAGGCGGCCCGCCTGCACCGTCAGTGAGCCGGCGTAGGAGTTTGAGCCGCCGAGAACCAAAGTGCCCGACCCCGTTTTCGTGAGCGTGCCCGCCCCCGACATCGAGCCGTTGAACGCGACGTACTTCCCGGGCACCCTGCTCCCCACGTCCACCGCCAGCGTGCGGGTCGCGGTGCCGACGTTGACGTCCCCGGTGAAGATCAGAGACTTCTCATTGGTCGTCGTCGGGAACCGCGCCGCCGTCGACGTGCTCAGGAGCGTCACCATGTTGCCCACGGTGACATCGGCCGCCGTGCCCGACCGCAGCGACGACCGTGCAGCGAGCTGCACCGCTCCCGTGCCGAACGGGCCGCTCGTCGGTGCGTTGGCGGGCCCCAGCGAGTCGCTCGAGACGACGGCATCGCCGGTCATGGAGTTGATCCTGGAGCCGCCCGTGTGGGTCTTCTGGCCGCTGATAAAGAAGGATCCGATGGCGGCGGTTCCCGACGAACTGTACGCCAGAATTCCGGCCCCGGACCAGCCGGCGCTGTCGGTGACGTTCCCAGCCGTCTGCGTGGTGAACGACACCGTTGCCCCGGAGCCGACACTGTTTGCGGAGCCGCTCACGGTCAGGTTGCCCGACGCCTGGTTATGCCGCACCTGCGTGTTGAAGTTCACCTTCACGACGCCGGCGAGCGTCGGCGTGCCCGCTGCACTCGTCTGGATCAGCTGCTGCTGGCTCAGGCCGGCAGGAACCTCGATCGCGTTGGTCAACTCGCCGTTGAAGCCGACGCCGAGTGTGGCCGTGCCCACGCCCGGATTAAACTGGATGATGGGGCCGCTGGCTCCGCCGAGGGCGTCGGTGTTTGTGATCCGCATCGTGCCCGCCTCGAAAGACACCGTCCCGCCGGCGAGCGTGCCCGGAGACGCGAGGATGAGCACGCCGGCGCCCACCTTGCGAAACCCGCTGCCGGGGCTCACCTCGGAAAGCGGCACGTTCAACGCCAGCGTCTTGCTGCCCTCGGTGACCACGGCCCCGTTGGCCGTGCCGAGCCGCAGACCCAACGACTGCGTTCCCACCCCGACCGCCGCCTGGATCGTGGCGGTGGCGCTTGAGGTGGTGGTGGCGTTGTTGACGCGGAGGATCGAGTTCGTGATCGGCGTCGTCGTGCCGAACGTGACGGCGCCGTTGAGTTGCACGACGCCGCCCGCGACGGTGGAGCTGTTGCCGATCCCCAGCGTCGTGGTGCTCGGGTCGAGATCCAGCGCAGCGAGTGTGAGGGTGCCGCCGACGGTGGCCATGTCGATGCCCAGGCTCGTGCCGCTGTTGGTGCCACGAAACGCCACATCTGCGGCCGTGCCCTGTCCGGAAACGGACGTGGCTCCCACGCCGGCGAACACGCCGCTGGTCCAGTTCGCGGCCGTCGTCCAGGAGGTGTCGAGCGTCGCGGTAGACCAAGTCCGGATCGTCTGGCCCGATGCCATTGGGGCGAGCACCACGGCGGCGACGACCGCCGCCCCACGAGCGAGGGTGACTCTCGCACCCATACGATGACACGTCATGGCACCGCCTCTCCCAACTGCGGAAACCATCCACCCGTCGCCACCTTGACCTTTGCAGAGTATGCCAGCGTGCCCCCCTCTCGGCATCGTACTTTCGGGCCGCCCTTCGCCATCCGATCAGCCCCGGATTTCAAGACGACTCGGCGTTTCAGGCCGCGTTCATGGCGACCGGACGCCCCGCTATCTGGCCTCGGCCTTGAGCCGGGCGAAGCGCTCGCGAAGCCGCACGAGGCGTTCTCCGGAAGATCCTGACACGTCTCGGCGAACCGCTCGAACCACCGTCCGTCTCACCGGCCCGTGGCCCGCCGACCGACTGGGGAGAGTTCGTGCAGGTGACCCCCTCCCAGTTTCTGTACCAGTGCTCATGAGAGAGTTGGGGAACAGTCCGCGTGGTGTGTCGGAGGGAGGGGCGCAGCCCCGACCGTAGACGCACCACGCGACACCGCCGAGCTATAACCGAAAGTCGTGTTCGTAGGGGAAAAGAGAAAAGGTTCTTCGGGACTTTTAGTGGCACTGTAGGTGCGGCTTGAGATCCAGTCTGCCGCAGAAAAACAGGATGCGCGTTCGGTAGTTTGTGAACGAGCGGAATCCGCGAGCCGCGTACTTCAGAGCCTGGATCGCACTGTTGAATCCCTCGCTCGTCGCATTCGTGATTCGATAGAGGAAGTAGCTCAGAAGATTCGGAAGATGCCGCTTGAGCATCTTGGCCACTTTGACCACAGGCCTGAGGCGGCACCTTGCTCCCCATGCGTAACACCGTTTGAAGAACTGTTCGGCGCTCGTGGAATGCACATGCCGCCAGAACCAGCGGAACTCCTCCTTGATAGCCCAGGCTCGGGCCGTTTTCAGCCCGTTGCAGCGGATCGCTGCGAATCTGCGTCGCTGCTTCCATGAGAGGTTGGACTTGTTGAAGAGCCAGAGCTGGCGTGTGCCCTTCAGCCGGTCATCGTCTTCCGCTTGGAGAGCCTTGTTCTCTGCTCGTCGTACTTGATCGACAGCTTCTCCAAGGTATTTGGCCACATGGAACTTGTCGTGCACCAACTCGGCATTCGGAGTCTGTTTCGCAACGGCATTGGCGTACGCAGGGAGCATGTCTGCCGCCACGGCTCGGACCTGGTGCCGCTGTTCAGGCGTCAGGGTCTGGAGGACCGCTTCCGCCGCGACCTGCGTCCTGTCCTGAACGACGTCCAGAATGCGAGAGCCATCGAGATCTGTCAGCACAGTGATGTAGTCATGGCCTCTTCCGAAGCTCTTTTCATCAATTCCAAGATGTGGAATCGGAGTTGCCTCACGCCGCTCCAGCCCCGAGCTATAACCGAAAGTCGTGTTCGTAGGG
>JBJTQP010000256.1:0-20522 GCA_046075685.1 Planctomycetaceae bacterium
GCCAGCGCCTCTTCCACCTTGTGGTTGCGCGGGATGACGACGGGGTTGGCCTCGCGCATCAGGCGGGCTGAGGCCTCGGGCGGGCCGGGCTGGCGCGCGCGGCGGGCGGTCCAGGCGGCGTGCCAGTTGCGGAAGGCGTCATCGCCGACGGCGTTTTGCCCTTCGGTCAGATCGCGGAAGGTGCGCGTGTGGTCGGCGCCGGTGTCCTGCATCCACTGCATCAGCGTCTGCGCGAGGGTGAGGTCGCCCTCTTCCTCGTTCTGAAGGCCGAGCTTGCGGCGCATGATGGAGAGCCAGGCCTCGTTGAGCGCGGGGCCAAATGCGCCGATTGCGGCCTCGGCCTTTGCGATGGCGGCGGTCTCGTCTGCGTCGATCAGCGGCAGCATCGCTTCGGCGAGGCGGGTCAGGTTCCACTGCGCGATGCGGGGCTGGTTGCCATAGGCATAGCGGCCTTGCGTATCGATCGAGGAGAAGACCGTGTCGAGCGCGAAGCGGTCCATGAAGGCGCAGGGGCCGTAGTCGATCGTCTCGCCGCTGATGGTCATGTTGTCGGTGTTCATCACGCCGTGCACGAAGCCCACATGCATCCACCTCGACACCAACTCCGCCTGCCGATCCATCACGACTTCGAGGAATGCCGCCGCCGGATCGTCGGCTGCGGCCGCTTCCGGCGCGTGCCTGGCAATGGCATGGTGGAGCAGCGCCGCCAATGCATCGCGGTCGTCGATGGCGGCGGCATACTCGAAAGTGCCCACACGGACGTGGCTCGCGGCCACGCGGGTGAGCACGGCGCCGGGCAGCGGCGTCTCCCGCAGCACCCAGTCACCGGTGGCGGCCACCGCGAGGCTGCGGGTGGTGGGGATGCCAAGCGCGTGCATGGCCTCGCTGACGAGATACTCCCGGAGCATCGGCCCTTCGGCCGCGCGGCCGTCACCGCCGCGGGAATACCGCGTCCGCCCCGCACCCTTGAGCTGGACATCCACGCGGCGGCCGTCGGGGGCGATCTGCTCGCCGAGGAGGATCGCCCGCCCGTCACCAAGATTCGTGAAGTGGCCGAACTGGTGGCCGGCATAGGCCTGGGCGAGCGGCTCTGCGCCGTCGGGAACATCGTTGCCGGCGAACACCACTGTAGCCCGCTCGCGGAGCCGGCCCACGTCGAGGCCAAGCTCCGCGGCGAGCGGTTCGTTGAGCACCGTCAGGCTCGGCCGGGACACCGGCACGGGCGGCGTGCGGGTGAAGAGGGCCTCGGGAAGCCGGGCATACGAGTTGTCGAATCGCCAGCCGACGCCGCCGCTCACGAGGCGGTCCTCGCCACACGCAGCCGATCACCGCAGCGGCTCTGACTCATTTCCCCATGATAGACGACGCACCGCGCTGCGGCCTACGAGGCCGGCGAGCGGCGCTCACATGCGTCGCCGGCGGCGGAGACCCACAAGCCCCGCAAGACCGGCGAGTGCCACGACTCCGAGCGTGGGCGGCGCGTTCCGCGCACGGGATTTCGCGGATCGCACATCACACGGCGTGATGGGCTGCCCGTGCCCTCGAGCCGGAAATGGGGGCAAGCGCAGCCCCCAGCACCTCCAATGGCCCAGCACCCGTATCCACCAGCGGATCGCGTGGTCTCAGCCGCCACCACGGAGCGTGTCGCCGCCGGTCGCGCGGCGTCGCAGCCAAACGCGTCCACCGTGCCACAAAGCGAGCGGATCACGGGCACCCAGTTCACGCCCCAGATCTGCAGCGGCACGACACGCGATCGAGAAAAATCGGCGGCGACAGGTTTCGTCTTTCTCAGCCCCAGCATGCCGGTCGCCGGGATCGCGAGCGACAGCCTGCGGCGAACCGAGGGCGCCACAACGCGACGGGGCGTCCGGGAGGCGGGCCAGAAAATCGCCGCACGCCGCCTCGTCGGTGAACTCCATGGCCACCGCCTGGCCGAAGGGAATCGGGGCGAGGTCACGGACGGCGGAAGCGGGAAGTGGCACCATGACGACGTCATCGGATAACGGACCGGCAAGGATCAGCAGTATCATGCATTTTCGGTCACGCCGCACCCCGGCAGTCACTCCATGAACGAAAAGCGCAGCGCGATGCACGAGAAGCGCATCATGGTGGTGTCGCTCATGGCCTGTGCCACCGTGCGGGTTGCAGTCGTCGCAGCCACGATCGAGGTATCACCTCCACGACCCGTAGGCCCGGGGTCTGCCGCCGTGCTGCGGCCGGCCATGGCGGCCGATGGCCCCGCTGACACGCCGGGCGATCTGCTGATTCATTTCCACGGGGCGATCGACACGATCCGTGGGGCGATGGAGCGGGCTGACACGACCGCCACGGTGGTCGTGGTGAATCAACCGGGCCTGTCCGCGGCATACGCAACGCCATTCCGGGAAGACCCACGCCTGTTTGACCGTCTGCTTGCGGAACCGACGAAAACCGACGGCGTTGAGGCGGGCGGATCGCCGCCCCGCTGGCGGCACGTCACGCTGTCGTGCTTCAGTGCGGGCTATGGCGCCGTCCGTGAAATCCTCAAGACGGAGGCGGGCTTCGAGCGCGCGGATGCGATCGTCGCAGCCGATTCGATCTACGCCGGGATCGACGAGACGGCGGACAACAAGCGACAGGTCGATGCCCGCGACATGGCGGGCTTTCTGGCGTTTGCCGAGGCGGCCACCGCGGGCCGGAAGGTGTTCGTCGTCTCCCACTCCGCTCAGCCGACACCCTACGCCAGCACGACGGAGACAGCCGATTATCTCCTCGGCCGTCTCGCCCTCGTCCGCACGCCGGTGGAACCACGGGCTCTCGAGGAGTTTTCAGAGGCCTCCCGGGCGCGGCGCGGGGGCTTCGAGGTTCAGGGGTTCACGGGAGCCTCGGGCCCCGCCCATCTCTTTCACCTCCGGTCGATCAACCGCTGGTGGAGATCGGCCCGCGAGTTGTCGGCGGCGGCAGGGAGCCGCCCAGGCGACGATCACGACTGAGCCGCGGACGGGGCGGCGGGGGCGGGGTTGAGGTCCATCCACACCTCGTCCCCCACCGCGACGCGGACGAGCGGGGCCGGGTCGAACTCGACGGTGAGCCCGCCGCTCACGCGATCCCAGACCACGCGGTTGACGGTGCCGATCCGCGTAACCTTGTCTCCCGAGCTGCGGAAGACGCCGTCGCCGAGGGCCACGTTCGGCCGGAACTTCAGCCCGCCGTCGCGGCCCATGTGCCCCGGCGTGTCGCCGAGGTAGGAGGCATCGTGGCTCTCGATGACCTCGAAGGTGAATCGGGTCCCCGGCGGTGCGACGGACAGTTTCTGCTGCTCGTCGGCGGCCGACGGCATGCCGGCCGCGGCGACGAGCATGGCGGCAACGAGCACGCGACCTGCGGCGACGACCCTGGCGTTCATGAAGACCTCCTCACGATGATGACTGGTGAATCGCACATCCGATACTGTAGAACCTTTGCGTCCTCCGTGGTGATGTCATGGCCGACGACGAGATCGCGATCCTGACGCGCAGGCTGTCCTCCGCCACGGCCGACGAGCGGGCGGCAGCCGTGGAGCAGCTCTGCCATTCGGGCAGCGCGGCCGCTCCGGCGGCGACCGCCCTGGTGCAGGCGTGCGGCGACGACGACGACCGTGTTCGCGAATGGGCCGTGGCGGCACTCGAAGATCTCGGAGCCCCCCCGACCGACGCGATCTCGGAACTCACGGCGATCGCGGCCCAGGGTGTGCCGTTGGCGACCTACTGGGCGATCACGCTCCTGGGGCGGGCTGGCGAGGCTGCGGGAAGCGCGGCGAGTGTGCTGGCCGGATGCCTCGCCGCGGGCGATGCCGCCGTGGCCCAGCGGGCCGCCTGGGCCCTCGGCAAACTCGGCCCCGCCGCCGCCGTCGCCCGCGGCCGGCTCGCGACGGCGGCCCAGGCGGCCGATCCGCGGCTCGCCAGGCTCGCCGCGGAGGCGCTCGAGCAGCTCGGCCCGGCCTGAGAAGGCGTGCCGCGGCCATGGGTGCGGGGCATGAGGCCCCGCCGCCGCCGCCGATACCCAGAGCGTGGCCGCCGCCCATGCTCCTCCGCCGTCACGACCGCCCCGCACCCTGGCGCCGGGCCGCGCCGCAGCCTGCGCGACGAGCATCGTGGTCGCGACCCTCATCGCCGCGGTCGCCCACGGCCAGCAGCCCGCCGTCCCGGCCGCGAAGCCCTGGGACGGCGTGCTCGTCTGCAGCTTCAACATCCAGGTGTTCGGCGAGTCGAAGATGGCCAAGCGCGAGGTCGTGGAGGTGCTTGCCCGCGTGGTGCGGAAGTTCGACATCGTCGCCATCCAGGAGGTGCGGGCGAAATCCGACGACGTGATCCCGTCGTTCGTCCGCGCGGTCAACGCCGACGGCAGCCAGTACCACTGGGTGATCGGCCCGCGGGAGGGCCGCACCGTCAGCAAGGAGCAGTACTGCTTCGTGTACGACACCACGCGGATCGAAGTCGACGCCTCGTCGCTCGGCGTCGTCCCCAACCCCTCGGGCGCGCTGCATCGACCGCCGATGCACGCCCGGTTCCGGACGCGGATCCAGCCGGCGGAGCTGGCCTTCACCTTCTGGCTCGTCGACATCCACACCGATCCCGACGAGGTGCCCTCGGAACTGCAGGCGCTGGCCACGGTGTTTCAGCAGATGCAGGCCCTGCGGCCCGACGAGGACGACGTGATCGTGCTCGGCGACCTCAACGCCGGCCCGCCCGAGTTCACGGCCCTGAAGCGGATCCCCGGGATCACGTGGGCCGTGTCGGGCACCACCACCAACACGCGGCGGTCGAAGACCTACGACAACCTGGTCTTCGCCCAGCCGCAGACCAGCGAATACCTGGGCGCCTGGGGGGTGCTCGATCTCCAGAACACCTTCGGCCTGCCGCTGGAGAAGGCGCTCGAGGTCTCGGACCACAATCCCGTGTGGGCCGCCTTCTATCCCGCCGAGCACCGCGGCAGCCAGCCGGCGGGCATGATGGCGGCCCAGCCCACCACCATCAGGTGACGCGTCGGCTCCACCGCCATTACGATCAGGGCATGCCCGCAGCCTCCGCATCCGCCGACGGCGTCGACTTTCTCGGCATCGGTGTCCAGAAGGGGGGCACGACCTGGCTCTATCATCAGCTCAGCCGCCATCCCCAGGTGGCCTTCCCGCGGGGCAAGGAGGTGCACTACTGGGACGCCGCGGAACGCCCCGACGCCGACGAGTGGGTACGGCTCCTCCAGCCATCCTCACGGAAGTCGCGATCCGGCAGGCCGATCAAGACCGGCGAGATCACGCCGGCCTACGCCACGCTGCCGGTGGACGCGATCCGGGCGATCCACGCCCGCTGCCCTGACATCCGCCTGTTCATCAGCCTCCGCAACCCCCTGGAGCGGGCCTGGTCGGCGGCGCTGATGGGCCTGGCCCGGGCGCAGATGCTCGTCCACGAGGCGAGCGACCAGTGGTTCCTCGATCATTTTCGCTCGTCCGCCTCGCGGGCCCGCGGCGATTACGTGGGCTGCCTCGACCGCTGGTGGGGCGTGTTCCCACGGGATCGCCTGCTCGTGCTCTTCCAGGACGACATCGCCGCCCGCCCCGCCGCCGTGCTCGATGTGTTGGCCGCCCACCTCGGGCTCGATGCCGCGGAGTTCGCCACCCTGCCCACGAAGGCGGTGAGCGAGGTGGTGGTGCCGGGTCTCGGTGACGGCGTGGTCTCGGCGGCGCCGCCGCCGCTGCGGCCCGCACTGCTCGCCCCGCTGCTCGATCTCTACGGCGGCGACATCACCAGGCTCGAACAGCTCACCGGCCGCGATCTCACCGCCTGGCGGAAGCCGCAGCCGCCGCGGTCACTCGGTCCGCGGACCACGTCGCACGGGGCCGCGACCCAGGCCGCCGACGCCGACGCATGAGCCGTCAGGCGACGCGACGGGCGGCGGGGCAATATGCCTCGGACGCTGCATTCAGCGCGGCCTCGAGCCGCCCCTGCCACGACGTGCCCGGCGGCCCCTGCGTCATCTCGATCGACACGAAGCCGTCGTAGCCGACGCCGCGGAGGGCGGCGGCGACGCCCGCATGATCGACGCCGCCGGTGCCGACGGCCGCGAGGCCCGGTTCGCTGGCATGCACGTGTCGCCACCTGTGTCCGGCCCGGGCCGCGGCCACGATCTCGGCGGGCGACTCGCCCGCGAGCACCATCGCCCCGGAGTCGAGATGGACGCCGAGGCCGTCCTCCGCGACCTGGGCGACGAACTCGATCACCTGCCGCGAGTCGACGAGAAAGTCGCAGCCGTACGCCGGCGGATTGGGCTCGATGCACAGCCACACACCCCGGTCGGCGGCCCGGCGGCCCACTTCCCGAAAGAAGCCGGCTGCGATCGCCATGGCCTGGGCGGAGCCGAGCGGCCCGCGAAGCCGGTTCTTCGGCGATCCGAACACCAGCCGCGTCGCGCCCAAGCCCGCGGCGAGGTCGAGGATGCCGGTCAGGTGCTCGAGGAGCCGGCGCCGCGTGGCGGCATCGGCGAAGAGCACGAGGTCGCCGCGGCCGAAGAGCAACGCCTGCAGGGCCACCACCGGAAGGCCACGATCCTCCCAGAATCGACGACATGCGGCGACGCGGTCGGCCGCCGCCGCCCAGGGCTGCTCGCAGACCCTCCCCGGCACCAGCTCCACGCCCGCGGCGCCGTGGGCCCGCAGCACCCCGGCGGCGACGGCGTCGGCATCGGCCGGCCAGGCGATCGCCGAGGCGGCTAGGCGCACTTTCGCACCTGCCGCTCGGCGGCGATGAAGGCCCGCATCCCGGCCAGCACCTCGTCGGCGTCCGCGACGTACGGGCCGCCGCGGCCGAACACCGCAGCATGCTCCGTGCGGACGTCGTAGGCCGCCGGCTGGCCGGGCAGCACGTTGACGAACTCGCGGCCGAACGCCTCGCGGGCCACGCGGCCGATCGTGAGGGGCTCCGTGCCGAGATGCACCAGCCGGAGGCTCGCCCCCTCCGCCGCATCGAGGTCGTGGGACAGCCGGGCGACGTTGTAGAACTGGAACGTGCCCCGCGAGTCGATCTTCTCCACCTGGTTGCCGTGCAGCAGGTCGTAGAGGGCGTTCTTCTTGAGGCCCGCGCCGAACAACCCGGGCAACCGCACGATCAGCGTGTCGAACCGCGCGGCAAGCGTCCGCTCGAGTTCCAGCCGGTGCCGGCCGTAGGGCGTCGCGCCGGCCGGCTCGTCGTGTTCCGTCACCCGCTGCGGGTCGCCGAACACGTCGACCGTCGAGATCAGGATCAGCTTGCGGGCCTTCGCCTTCGACACCGCGTCGACGAGCCGCTGCAGATTGGCCCGGTCGGCGGCGGGATCGCGGTTGGCCCTCCACTTCTCGGCCGGCGCGCCGGCGCAGTAGATGCGGTCGAAGGTGCGGCCGGCGATGCCGTCGATCGTCGTCGAGCGATAGGCCGCCGCGAACGGTCGGCGGGCGAGCAGCGTGCCGCCGACGAACCCGGTGCAGCCGATCAGGGCGTCGTTCATGTCGTCTCCTCTCCGAGGGAAGGGGATTGTGTGGACGGGGATCATGTGGTCAGGCGGCCCGCATCGCGGGCGGGTCGAAGGCCCCCAGGCAGGCGCGGGCCAGCGTGCGGAGGATCAGCGCGTTGCCGCGCACGCCCCGGATCTTGGTGGGCACGCCACCGGCGGCGGGATAGGCCCGCGTGACGGGGATCTCCGCCACACGAAAGCCGAGCCGGGCTGCGCGGATCGCCAGGTAGTAATGGAGTTCGTAGCCCGTGAACACGTCGCGGAACGGCGCCACGCGACGATCCTCGAGCAGGCTGCGGGAATAGCCCCGAAATCCGTTGGTGGTGTCGGTGTAGCGGCAGCCGGCGGCCAGGCTGACCGCCGGGGCGTGGAGCAGCGTGACGGCGAGGTGCCGGGAGAGCGGCGTGTTGATCGCCCGCCCACCGGGCACGTACCGCGAGCCCTGCACGTGGTCGTAGCCGGCGTCGAGCATGGCCGCGAACCGCGGCAGGGCCTCCGGATCGTCCTTGTCGTTGCCGTCCATCACCACCACGCCCTCGTAGCCCTCGCCGAGCGACCACGCCAGGCCCATCCGCATCTGCGCGCTGAGCCGGCCCGGCCCGCGCTTCACCAGCAGGGCTCGGACGCCGGCCGCGGCCAGCCGCTCCGGGTCGGTCGAGCCGTCGGTGCTGCCGCCGTCGGCGATCACCACATCGAGTCCGTGATCCACAGCCCGCATCTTCGCGAGCTGGCGGTGCAGCCGGTCGGCCTCGTTGATCACGAAGATGCAGACGGCATGCCGGCCGCGACGCGGGGCCAGCGGCACGGCGTCGTACGCGGGCACCATCCAGCCTGCGCGGTCAGCCGGCGCGACGGGTCGGGGCGGCATCATGCTCGTGCTCCTGGGTGTCGATCGAGACCATGCGGATGTTGCGCTTCCGGGCATCGGACATGGCCGTCGAGCTGCTCCGCTCCTCGGCCACGTGGTACAGCGGGCAATCCTTCACCTCCTCGAAGGCGTGGGCGAGATACTCCGCGATCACGATCAGCGTCGTGAACAGGAAGAAGAACATCACCGCGATCTGCAGCGAGAGGGTGGTCCAGCCCTCGACCACCCGGTCTTTCCAGACGTTCGCGACCACCACCCAGGCCACGCTGAGGACGTTGAGCAGGCTCGCCAGACCGCCGAGGTAGCTCACCAGCCGGAGCGGTGCGGGGGAATGGCTGACGAGCATCGACACCGCCTCGCCGACGGTCGCCGCCAGCGGAGCGCGGCGCGGCGGCGCGACCGGCTCGTACTCGATCACGGCGGTCTGGAAGCCGACCGAGCAGCCGAGCAGCCGCAGGTGCACCGTCTTCTGGCGAATCCGCGTCAGGGCGTTGAGCGCCCGCCGGCTGAAGAGCCGCATCGTCGCGGCTCCGGGCACGAGCCGGAAGCCGGTCATGCGGCGGAACACGCGGTGAAAGGCCTTCCAGGCGGCCCGCCGCAGCCACGACCTGCCCCGCCGGCCGGTCGTGCCGATCACCACGTCGGCGCCGCGGTCGCCAGCGGCCACGAAGTCGGGAATCCGCGCCGGCGGGTCGCTGGCCACCGCCATCACCACCGTCAGGTCGCCGAGCGCCGAATCGAGGCCGGCCGTGACGGCGATGTCGGCCCCGAACCGCCGCGACAGGCGGATCACGCGGAGGCACTCGTGCTCGGCCAGGGCCCGATCGCAGGCCGCGGCCGTGGCCCGACCGGAGCCGTCGTCCACGAGGATCAGTTCGTGGTCGGCGGTCGTGGTGGCCAGCGCCGCCAGCGCCTCCGCCACGAATCCCGGCAGCCGGTCGGCATCGTCGGCGACGAGGGCGACCACGGACACGAAACTCGTCGAAGGCAGTGTCATGCAGCCCTCCGCTGGGGCCCGAACGCCGGCGGCAGCGCGTCGAGCATGTCGAAGACGTTGTCGATCTTGGCGGCCAGCACGCACGTCAGGCCGGGCACGCCCACGTTGTCCTTCACGAGGATCGGCCGGTCGTCGTTCCGCTCGCTCGCCGGCAGCACGGTCTTCACCTCGAACAGCGAATCGACGTGCCGACAGCCCGCGACCGCCGGCAGGTACCGGGCGGCGTCGCGGAGCATGAGCGGAAACCGCGACCGGAGACGGGTCTCGGCGAGCAGGCGATGCGGGTCGAGCACCTCCCCGCCGCCGTCCTCCCAGCTGGTGTGCGGGGTGTAGCGGACGTGGCTGAAGGAGTGGAGGCCCCGCGCCGGAAACGGCATGCAGGAGAAGAACGGCCCGCACATCACCGTCACGCCGATGCCAGCGAGCGCCTCGGGCATGCACACCAGCGCCAGTTCCGTGATCTCGTGCTTGAGCGGGATCGGGGCGGCGCCGGAGCGGACGAGCAGCGGGTTGATCTGCGAGTAGGTGCAGTTGTAGGCCCGGTCGGCCACGAGCGTGTCGCCACCTGCGGGCCCGCGGCACTCCAGCCGCAGACCGCCCCCGCGGTCGCCGGCGACACGCCACACCTCGGTGCCCAGCCGCACCTCCACGCCCGCGGCCCGGAGCCGCGACCACATCGCCGCCCGCAGCCGCACCGCGTCGAACGCATACTCATCCACCGCGAACACCGCCTCGACGTGATGCGGATCGAAGAGCCCCCGGATCTCGGGCCGCGCCGGCCTCACGGCCGCGCCGATCCGTGTGCAGAAGTTGACGAAGTGGCGGGCGGTGACGTGCGACTGCCGCGCGGCGATCGCGTAGACCTTCTCGAAGGAGGTGTCGATGCAGTCGCCGAACTCCGCCACGAACCGCGGGAGGTTGACCCGCGACCGCAGCCCGGTGAGCAGGCTTCGCGGATAGTGGTAGCCGTTGTGAACCCGCGCCTGGTTGGAGTAGGAGGCCCGGGTGAGGAGGTCTTCGTGCTTCTCGCAGAGCACGACGCGACACCCCGACGCCCGGAGGTGCGCGGCGAGCATGCAGCCGTAGAAGCCGCCGCCGATCACGACGGCTGCGGTCCGCTCCGGGGTGTGCGAAGGTCGGGTCATCGGCGGACGTGACTCAGAGCCTGGGCGACGATGGGCGGGCGGCGAGGAGCCGGCGGCGCTCGCCCCGCCGCGCCAGCGACCGCTCCACGGAATCGCGGGGCAGGAGCAGCGGAGCGGCGGAGAGGCGGGGCACCGAGATCGCCACGAACCGGCCCTCCGGGTGCCGGGCACAGGTCGCATCGACAAACCAGCGGGCCCGACAGGATCGGATGGCGGTGATCTCGACCGCATCGTCGGCCGACACGAGAAACTGCGACGGAGCGATCCGCCACGGCGGCTCGTGCACCGCGGCGGCGGTGGCGAGGCCGAGCAGGCAGGCCATGGGCAGCCATGCGCGGCGGCCGCAGCCGCGAAGTCGTTCGGCGACGTCGGCCGCGAACACGACGACCATGAGCGTGGCGACGAGGTTCTGGCCGAGAAAGTAGCGGTCGGGAAAGGTGCTGCGGTAGCCGTCGAGGTACGCCGCGAGTTCACCCCGCCGGAGCACGAGCACGACCGACACGAGCCCCACCGTCGCGAGCCCGGCGGCCACCAGCGGGCGGTGGCGGGGCTGCCCCCAGCGGATCGTGACCGCGAGGGCCCCGGCCGCGACGGCCAGCGTGCTCCACTCGGAGAGTCGACGATAGAACGGCCAGACCAGGGGATAGAGCAGGCCACGGGCCACGCCGATCTCGACGGCGGCGGCCGGCGACACCGGTGGCGCCGGCTCGATGACGTGGGGCGGCCGCGACGCGGGCAGGCCGTTGAGGGCGACGCAGGCGACGGCCAGCAGGCAGAGACTCACGAAGGCTCCCTCACGCACGAGCCTGGCCGCCGGCACGCGATCCACGAGCCAGCGTCGGGCCGCCGGCCATGTGGCGGCCGTGAGCATCGGGATGCACAAGGGGTTTGTCGCCGTGCATGCCAGCAGCGCGAGGTCCACGGGAACCGCCTGGGCGAACGTGTGGACCGCCGAGGCCCGATACCAGAGCAGGACGAAGGCGATGAACAGGAAGGCGAACCCGGCATTGACGGCCCTGCCGAGGATCTCGAACCCCGACCAGTAGGGCGGGGCGTGGATGCCCAGCGGCATCAGGCAGACGAGCAGCCATGCCGCCCAGCGGTAGGCCGCGGGCAGCTGCCGGCGGAGCAGCAGCAGCGGCAGCGCGGCGGTCGCGGCGAAGAACGCGTATGACACCATCGCCAGGCACTGCGGAATGGCGAACACGTCGCCCACCACCCGCTCGGCGAGCTGGATCGCGCCCCAGATCAGCGCCACGTTGCCGAGGATGTGATAGTCGTCCCGGGCGTGCAGCGCGGTGTCCCAGAAGCCCCGCGTCATCACCATCGACGTCCAGTGCCAGTCCTCCGCGAACAGCACGGGCGAGACGGCCGCCGCCGGGGCGCGAGCGAAGAGGATCAGCGTGCCGACGGCCGTGGCCGCGATGAACTGGAACAGGGGCGTCCGCACGACCGCGACGACGTCGGATTGAAAACCACCTGCAGGAACGCCCGGGCGAGGGATCATGTCAGCCACCCTCCCCGGCATACAGCGGCCTGACGTCGAGCGTCGCCGCCGCGGGAACGGCCGGCGGGCTGCCCTTCCGCCGGCGGACGATCACATGCGACGAGGGCTGGGACGCCGCGAACAGTGGCAGGCCGAGCGGCCGGGAGACGACGGTGGTGCCGGTCGTGATCCGCACCGCGTAGCGGCCGGCGAGGCTGTCGGCCACCGGATCGAACCGCAGCTCGACGGAGCCCCAGTCGCGCGCCGATGACGTGGCGATCGTGCCGCTGCGGACCGTATGCCAGGCGCGGCCGTCGGGCGACGACTCGACGAGGCTCCAGCGGCACTCGTAGGCGTCGGGCTCGGCTCCCCACGTGACCGTCCGAACCTGCAGGCCGGCGAGGCCGTCGCGATCCGCGTCGAACTCGTGCCGGATCACCACGTCGTCGGTCACGGCGATCGAGCCGACGACCGGTCCCAGCAAGGCCGGGGGAGCCACGGCACCAGCGCGGTGTGCAGTGAATGCCTGCCGCGCCCAGGTGTCGACGACGACGAGGCCGCCGGCCGTGACGCCGCCCACGACGGCCAGACACACGACCCAGGCCAGGCCCCGCCGGGCTGGGACGACGAACGCGGCGAGTGGGGGGCGGACGCTCCGCATCATGGATCGCGCCTCAGGCCGCCTTCGCGGCGGGGGGGGCGGCTGACGCGGCGAGCTCCCCACGCAGTGCCGCCACCTCGGCGTCGGCAGCCGCACGGATGGCCATCCAGTCGCGACGCACGGCCTCGTTCTCCTGTTCCAGACGAGCCGCCTTCGCCCACTCGAGGACCGCCAGTTCGGCGTCGGAGAGCTTGGTGACCGGCGGCCGCGGCACGGCGGAGCCGGCGAGCCCCTGCAGACAACGATAGACGTCGATCGCCTCGGGATAGACGGCCTCCACGAGCCGCGGCCGACGGCCGTCGGCCGCAGTGCAGAGGAGGTCCGGTCGAAAACGATCCGGAGGCTCGCCGAGCGCCATGCCGAACCGGTCCCGCACCGTCGCGACCACTTCCGACGGGTGGGCCACGATCTGGGCGAGTTCCCGCACGATGCAGGCGTCGGGCCGCTCGGCGACGAAGCGGAGAATCCGCTGATTGTAGTGCAGCCAGACGGGCACGGCGAGCAGCGGGTTGTAGACGAACGCCGGATCGCCACGCCGAAAGAAGGAGTCGGCGACCTCCCAGGGCGGGCGGAAGACGAACACGTAGCGGGCGTCGGGAAGCAGTTCGGCCCAGAAGTCGAGGAACAGGATCGTGCGCGGATCCTTCCAGCCCCAGGCGGAGCGCTGCTCGCGGCGCACCTTCACGAGCCGATCCGCCTCGTCGCGCAGCGGCAGCGGCACGCACGGCCGCGCGGCGGCAGTGAATCCGTCAGCCGACAGGCCGTTGCCGAGGAGCACCCGCTGGTGAAACTCCTGAAAGTCGAGGTCCTCGAAATGCCCCGCGTCGTTGCCGGTGCCGCCGCCGAGCAGCCGCAGGCCGACCGACAGGCCGGCGCCCTCGAAGAGCGACGCGAGCAGCGACGTGCCGGAGCGGTGCATGCCCCCAAGCACGAGCACGCTGGAATCGGGCACGGCGGCGACCGTGGGAAGGGTCATGGAGGCGCAGGCGGGGGCTGGTGTCAGAGGGAACCGGCGGGCTTTTAGGACATCGCCGCCCGAGCCTCAAGGCCAAAAACACCTCCATTGAGGGGGTCCCATCAGCCGCGCCGGCCGCCCGGCACCGACCTTGACCCGCCTCCGACTGCTTCGCTACCACCCCGCCCTTCGCAGGATTCCCATACGAGCACGCCATGAAAGTCGGCAGGAGCATCGCCAACGCAGTCGCCGCCCTCCCGGGTCTCCGGTCGGTGGTTCCCCGGGTCCAGTCGCGGCTCCGGGCAGGCCGCTCACGACGACGCCTGCGTCGGCTGCAGGCGGCGCAACTCGAGGCGTCGGCGGCGGCCGACCGCCCCGCCGTGGCGATCGAGAAACTCGTCGGCATGTCGGCCACGCCGGCGGAGTACGCCGCCTGGATCGTGGCCCGCGAGGTGCCGCTCGAACGGCAGCGGCCGCTGCGCCGCCGCGGTGCCGCCCCGCGCGCCGAAGGGCCGCCGCTGGTGAGCGTGCTGATCCCGGTGTACCGCGTGAAGACGCGATTCCTGGTGCGCACGCTCGAGTCGCTCGCGGCGCAGACCTTCACCAACTGGGAGGCCTGCCTGGCGTGCGCGGCTCCCGACGATGCCGCCAATCGCCGCGTGCTCGAGGAATGGGCCAGCCGAGATCCGCGGTTCCGGGTGGCATTTCTCGAGGCCAATGGCGGGATCTCGGCCAACTCCAACGCCGCGCTGGAGATGGCGCGGGGCGAGTTCATCGCCCTGCTCGACCATGACGACGAGCTTGCGCCCTTCGCCCTCGAGCGGATGGCCGAGGCGATCGCGGCGGAGCCCGAGGCCGACTTCCTGTATTCCGACAAGGACAGCATCGACGAGGATTCCACGCTGCGGCAGAACGCCCTCTTCAAGCCCGAGTGGAGCCCGGAGATCCTCTGGTCGGTCAACTATCTCACGCACTTCAACGTCATCCGGCGACGGATCGCGTTGCAGATCGGCGGCTTTCGCAGCGAGACCGACGGCGCCCAGGACTGGGACATCTTCCTGCGGGCCTGCTCGCAGTCGCGACGGGTCGTCCGCGTGCCCGGCGTGCACTACCACTGGCGAATCCACGCGGCCTCCACCTCGACGGGCATCGCCGCCAAGCCGTACGCCCTCGACGGCCAGCTCCGCGCCCTGCAGGACCACGCGGCCCGTCTGGGACTGGCGGCCACGGTCGTCCCCAACGACGACTCCGGATTCCATCTCCGCTGGACACCGCCGGCCGAGGGCGTGCACGTCGTCGTCGACGCGGTGGGCTGCGACTCCAGCCGCGCTGCAGAGACGGCCCGCCTGGCAGTCGCGGCGTTTCCCTCAGGCAGCGGACGGGTGACCGTCATCACCGACGCCACCGACGTGCCCCGAACCGAGGGCGTCGAGACCATCCAGGGCACCGCCGCAGATCGCGCCCGGCTCGCCAACGCGGTCGTGGCCCGGTCGCTCGACGACACCCGGACCGTGGTCTTCGTCTCCGGCAACGTCCGCGACGTCACTGCCGGCGGACTTGCCGAGCTCGCCTGCTGGACCACCTGCCACCCCGAGATCGGCTTTGCCAGCGGCCTGGTGCTCGACGCGTCCGGCCATGTCGTGGAGGCAGGCCTGGTCGTCGACAACGGCGGCTCGGGCTCGCCGATGTTCCGTGGATCACCGCTGCGACAGTGGGGCTGGTTCGGTGGTCCGCTCTGGTACCGCAACTGCACCGCCGCGAGCCCCTGGGCCGTCGCGGTGTCGGCCGACTGCTGGGTGGCGGCCGGCGGATTCGACGAGCGACTCGACTGGCAGTCCGCGTTCGTCGATCTCTGCCGCTCCATCCATCGCGACGGTCGCCGCGGTGTCGTGAATCCTCACGCCCGCGTCACGCTCCACGAGGTCGCCCTGCCGCCGGTGCCGGCCTTCGACGAGAGCCTCCGCGACGACCCGTACTTCCACCCCGCCTTCTCCGCCGTGGTGCCGCTCACGCTCGACGCGACGCCGGCCGCCGCGGTCGGCGGCCCGGCACCGGCCCGTCGGCGACGGCGGCTCACACTGCCCCGGCTCCGGCAGAAGGCGGCAGCGCCGGTGGCTTCCGGCAGGCCGCAGCCGGGCTCCTACGCCGCCGACGCCCTGGCACTCGCGGCGATCAACGGCCTGACGATGGCCGACCTGGCAGCCCCCCAGCAGCATCCCGAACGGGTGGGCCGCGGGGCCGGGGCCGGCTGGTGCAACTGGTATCTGCCGCCGTTCGACAACCCGTACTACGGCGGCGTGATGACGATCCTGCGGTGCGCCGACTACCTGCAGCGGGTGCAGGGACTGCGGCAGCGGTTCCTCGTCTGCGGCGGCTGCGACGCCGCCGGCCTGCACGCCAAGATCGCCGCGGCGTTTCCGGGACTCGCGGGGTCGGTCGTCACCGCCCTCGACTCGGCGGAGGCGATCCGGCTGATCCCGGCCTCCGACTACTCCTACGCGACGCTCTGGACCACCGCATACGTGCTGCAGAAGGTCCGCAACACGGGCCTGAAGATCTACTTCATCCAGGACTGGGAGCCCCTCTTCTACCCGGCGGGCTCGACCTCGGCGCAGGCCGAACTCACCTACGACTTCGGCTTCTACGGGATCGCGAACACGCGGACGCTCCGTCGCCTCTACGAGGACGAACACGCCGGCACGGCCACGCACTTCGCGCCGCAGGTCGATCCAGCCGTCTTCCACGGCCACCCGCTTCGCGGGTCGGGGGGCCCGATCCGGCTGTTCTTCTACGGCCGCCCGGGCCATCCGCGAAACGGCTTCGAGCTGGCGTCCGCGGCGCTGAAGGACCTGAAGTCGCGGGTCGGCGACCGCGTGCAGATCCTCTGCGCGGGGGCTCCCTGGGACGTCCGCGACTACGGCCTCGAGGGCGTGATCGAGAGCCTCGGCCTGCTCGACTACCGGGCCACGGGCGACCTCTACCGATCGTGCCACGTCGGCTTCGTGATGATGATGACGCGGCATCCGTCGTACCTGCCCTTCGAGTTCATGGCCTGCGGCGGACTCCTCGTCTCCAACGACAACCGCGCCAACCACTGGCTGCTCCGGGACGGTGAAAACTGCCTGCTCGCCCCCCCAAGCGCGCCGGCGATCGCCGATCGCCTCGCCTGGGCGGTGGATCACTACGACGAGCTGCTGCCGGTCCGCCGGTCAGGCTGGGAGACGATCCGCCGCAGCCATTCCAACTGGGATCACGCCTTCGCCGACGTCTGGAGCTTCATGCACGGACTCACCGCGACCGCGATCCGCAAGGCCGCCTGACCAGACGGAGCCACGCCATGATCGTCATCAGCGGTGGCCGATCGACTGTGGCGGTCGGGGCCCTCGACCCCGGCCCGATGCTCGACTGGATCCGCCGCGAGGCCGTGATCCTCCAGGCGCGGGGCAGCTCGTTCGGCGAGCAGGCCTTCCTCTGCGCCCGCGGGCGGCGGCATCCGATCGTGTCGGCGGCGCGGCTCGAGGAGTATGGCTTCCGCTGGCCCGCCGACGTGCAGCAGGTCTCCGAGCGGATGCTCGCGACCTACGCGCCCGCCGGCGGGCTGCCCCAGCCCCGGCGGGACGACTTCGACGCCGCGGTCCTCGGCGACGCGATGGCGGTCCGCGAGGCGATCGCCGGGGCGCTCGACGGCTTCGGCCTCGAGATCGGGGCGGGCGCCTCGCCGTTTCCGGTGCCTCCCCGGTGCCGTGTGATCTTCGGCGACCGCCTCACCTACGACCAGCTCTGCGCCGAGCCGTATCCCGGCCAGCGGCTCATCGACCTCGTGATCCCCGACATCCTCACCGACTTCGACTCGATCGAGAACGTCGCCGATGCGAGCCTCGACTTCCTGGTGGCCTGCCACGTGATCGAGCACACCCGCGACCCGATCGGCTCGATCGCCTCCGCGTGGAGCAAGCTCAAGCCCGGCGGCCGGCTCGTGCTCGTGGTGCCCGACAAGGAGCGGACGTTCGACCGCCGCCGTCCCGTGACGCCGCTCGACCACTTCGTCGAGGACCACTGCGCTCCCGGTCGGAGCCGAGACTACGCCCACGACGAGGAGTTCTACACCCTGTCCCAGCCGATCGCCGAGGACAAGCGGCGGGCCAAGGTGGAGCGGATGTTCGCCGAGCGGTACGCAATCCACTACCATGCCTGGACACACGACGCGTTCGCCGAGTTGCTCGCGCACGTCGACCGCGAGGTCTGCTCGTGGACCGAGATCTGGACCCATCCGGCAGTCGCCGACGAGTCGCGGTGCATCGAGTTTTACGCCGTGCTCGTCAAGTGAGTCGGCGGCTGCCTGATCGGGCGGCGGGGCCCCGGCTCCTGGTCGCGTGTCGCTGAGCCGGTGCCCATGACGCTCCTTCGCGCGCTTCGGCTTCGCTGCCCCCGGTGCGGCCTGGGCCGGCTGTTCAGCGGCCTGTTTCGCATGCACGAGGCCTGCCCGGCATGCGGCGCGAGCTTCCGGCGGGAGCAGGGGTTCTATCTCGGATCGATCTCCATCAACTACGGCTTCACCGTGCTCGGCACCGGCGGACTCTACGCCCTGCTCGTGCTCGCCTGCGGCTGGTCGCACCGCGCGGCCCTCGCCGCCTGCCTCGTGGCGGCGGTGGTGTTCCCGGTGTGGTTCTTCCGCTGGGCCCGCAGCCTGTTGCTCGCCCTCGACGGGTCGGTGAACCGGCAGCAGGCCGCCGATGCCGACGCCCCGGGCGGCCTCGAGGCCCTGGCCGGCGACGACGGCCGGGCGGGCTGCGCGATGGGCGTGGCGCTGGCGCTGATCCTGCTGTTCGGCATCGGCATGGCCGTGGTCACGATCGTGTTCACCGTCGACGCCGCGGGGGCCGAGCAGGCCGCCGCCGACTGCCGTCAGGCGATCCCGCGGCTCTCGAGCAGGGCGATCACCGCGGCGACGCACTTCGCCACGGACCACTCGTGCGTCGGCAGCACGAGGTCGGGGTCGGCCGGCGGCTCGTAGGGGGCCGACACGCCGGGAACGTTGGCGATCTCGCCCGCGTCGGCCCGGGCGTAGTGGCCGTCGGTGTCCCGCGTCCGGCAGACGTCCACCGGCGCCGCCAGGTGCACCACGACGAACCGCTCCCGCCCGATCCGCTCGGCCGCCTTCCGCCGCACGTCCTCGTCCGGAGCGACGAACGCCGCCAGGCAGATCACGCCGGCATCGTTGAAGAGATGCGCCACCTCCACGCTCCGCCGCAGATTCTCGCTCCGCTCCCGGGCCGAGAAGCCGAGGTCCCTGCTGATGCCCTGCCGCATCGCGGTGCCGTCGAGCACCACCACCGCTCGGCCCGCATCGAAGAGCCGCCGCTCGACCGCCCGCGCCAGCGTGCTCTTGCCGGCGCCGGGCAGGCCCGTGATCAGCACCGTGGCCGGCTTCTGGCCGAAGCGGGCCTCGCGCTCCGCGGCGGTCACGTCACTGTGGCGGTCCGCGGCCGTCTCGGCCCCGCCCCACTCCACCTCCGACTCGTCCTCCGACTCGCGGTCGAGGATCATCCCGGCCGCGACCGTGGCGTTGGTGAGCCGGTCGATCATGATGAAGCCGCCCGTGGCCCGGTTCTTGCGGTAGGCGTCGTAGGCGATGGGGCTGGTGAGCGTGACCCCGCAGCGGCCGATCTCGTTGAGCGCGAGCGTCGGCGCAGGCTGGCGGTGGAGCGTGTTGACGTCGACCCGGTACCGGAGGCTGCTGACCGCCCCCGGCACCACCTTGCTCGTCTGCTTGAAGAGATTCTGCTTGCCGGGAACGAGGGCCTCCTCGCTCATCCATACGAGCATCGCCTCGAACCGGTGGTCGACCTTCGGCACGTTGCCCGGCCGCACCAGCATGTCGCCGCGGCTGGAGTCGATCTCGTCCTCGAGCGTGAGCGTGACCGACTGCGGCGCGAAGGCCTCCTCGAGCTCGCCGTCGAACGTGACGATGCTGCGCACGCGGCTCTTCTTCCGCGACGGCAGCGAGATGATCTCATCGCCCCGCCGGACGATGCCCGAGGCGATCGTGCCGGAAAAACCCCGGAAGTCGAGGTTGGGCCGCAGCACAAGCTGCACCGGGAATCGGAGGTCCTCGAGGTTGCGGTCGGAGCCGATGTAGACGGTCTCGAGCAGCGGCATCAGCGGCGAGCCGGTGTACCACGGCATGTTCGGGCTCGGCGCGACCACGTTGTCGCCCTTGAGCGCCGAGATCGGCATGAAATGGACGTCGGGTAGCTCCAGCCGGCCGGCGAAATTCACGTAGTCGGCCCTGATGCGCTCGAAGACCTCCTGGTCGTAACCGACGATGTCCATCTTGTTGACGGCCACCACGATGTGCCGGATGCCGAGCAGCGAGACGATGAACGAGTGCCGCTTGGTCTGGGTGAGCACGCCGTGCCGGGCGTCTATCAGGATGATCGCCAGTTCCGCCGTCGAGGCCCCGGTGGCCATGTTCCGCGTGTACTGCTCGTGGCCGGGGGTGTCGGCGATGATGAACTTCCGCTTGTCGGTCGAGAAGTAGCGGTAGGCGACGTCGATCGTGATCCCCTGCTGCCGCTCGTCCTCGAGCCCGTCGGTGAACAGGGCGAGATCCACCTCCTCGCCGGTCGTGCCGTAGCGGCTGGTGTCCTTCTTGATGGCGGCGAGTTGATCCTCGTAGATCATCTTCGACTCGTAGAACAGCCGGCCGATGAGCGTGCTCTTGCCGTCATCGACGCTGCCGCAGGTGATGAAGCGGAGCAGTTCCTTCCGCTCGTGCTGCGCGAGGTATTCGTCGATGTTCGAGGCGATCAGGGAGGACTGGTGTGACATGTCTTAAGCCTTCGTGGTGTGGGCTCGGGGCTGCCCGTGCCGTCTCGCCGGACGCTCGCTGCGGGCATCCTGCCCTCCG
>JBJTQP010000257.1:0-7019 GCA_046075685.1 Planctomycetaceae bacterium
AGCGTGTAGTCGCCCACGGCGAGGTCGGGCAGGTAGGCGAGGCAGATCTCCTTGACGACGCCGCCGAAGTTCACGCGGCCCATCCGCGTGCCATCCACCTCGTGGCCCGGCACCTCGAAGAGCGTTCCTGGTTCGCTGCCCGAGGTGCAGGCGTCGACGAGAATCACACGGGGCACGCCCCGCATCTGGAAGGCCACGTCCATCCCGCCGGTGCCGCCGTCGGCCGCGTGCACGCCCGCCGGCAGGCCGCGGTGCCACAGGCGCCGTACGACGGCCGGACCCACGGCATCGTCACCCCTCAGGAGGTTGCCGCAGCCGATCACCAGCACCCGGGGCCGCATCATGGGATTCCGCCGATCCGTCCAAGGGGCCAGCACATGGGCCAGCCAAGGGGCCGGCTCGCAGCCCGGCCCGTCATCGTAGGCGTTCGAGCGGCTGTCGCGATCAGAGCGGTGCGGCACGCACGGGCGATCAGCGCCGCGCCGCAGCCCAGCCGACCGCTCCGATTCGGGGGCGACGGCAACCATGGGCTCGACTTCGCGGCGAGCGTGTGCCGTAAGATGCCCCCGGCACGATGGTCGCCTTCGCGAATGTTTTTCGACCCCGGGGCAGCGAAAAGCCACGGTCTCGACGACGGGCGCACGCGACATGCACGAACTCTCGATCGCCAGCAGGCTCGTGGAACTCGTTTCCGAGCACGTCCGCGCGGCCGGCGTGGAACGGGCGGCGGTCATCACCCTCCGGCTGGGCGACCTGGCGTGCGTTCATGAAGACGCCCTGCGGTTCAGTTTCGAGCTCGTCCGCGAGGGGACACCTGCGGCGGATGCCGAACTCCGGATCGACCGAGTGCCCATCACGATCTGGTGCGGCACCTGCGCCCGCGAGATGGCCCTGCCGGGCGTGCACACGTTCACCTGTCCGGCCTGTGGAAGCCCGAGCGGCGACATCCGGGCCGGCCGCGAACTCGATCTCGAATCGATCGAGCTGGCGGAGGAGAGGCCCGCGGCCGAGGAGCCGCCTGAGGCGGGGGAGCCGCGATGATCGAGCCCCGCATCCTCGAGGTCCGCACGCGGATCCTCACGAAGAACGATGAACTCGCCCGCGGCCTCCGGGAGCGGTTTCTGCGGGCCGGCGTGCTCGTCGTGAACCTGGTGTCGAGCCCCGGCACGGGCAAGACGGCCTTTCTCAAGGAGACGCTCGCCCGGCTCGTGGCCCGCGGCGAGCCGTGCGCGGCGGTCGTGGGCGACCTCGAGACCGACAACGATGCCCGGCGGCTGGCCGAGAGCGGGGCGCCCGTGCAGCAGATCATGACGCACGGCCTCTGCCACCTCGAGGCCGACATGATCGAGCGGCACCTCGAGGGCTGGGACCTGGCGCCGCTCCGCTACCTGTTCATCGAGAACGTCGGCAACCTCGTCTGCCCGACGAGCGGGCATCTGGGCGAGTCGGTGCGGCTGGCCCTCCTGTCGGTGACCGAGGGAGAAGACAAGCCGCTGAAGTATCCGGGCCTGTTCAACACGGCCGACGCTGCCGCGATCACGAAGATCGATCTCGCCGACGCGTGTGAGTTCGACCGGGCGGCGGCCCTCGCCAACGTCGCCGCGGTGCGGCCGACCATGCGGATCTTCGAGGTCTCGGCGAAGACGGGTGCCGGCCTCGATGGCTGGCTCGCCTGGCTGGCCGAGAGGCGGGCGGCGCTGCGGGCGTCGTGAGCGACCCCCGCGGCCACCCCCGGGCTACGGGGCAGCGCCGGCGGCGCAGGAAGGATCGATGCACCCCTTGCCCCGGCAGGCCGCGCACCGTTCCTCGGGCTTCCACTCGACGCCCGGCACCTTCCGCGTGACCTCCGTCTTCACCGGCACCTTCTTGGTGCGGATCTCCGCGCAGGTCGGCTTCCAGACCTCGTACGACCAGCAGCCGCACTCGTCCTTGCCGCACTTCTTCCCGCAGTACTCGCTCGGGCCGGGAATGCAGAAATCCTCGCACTTGTAGCTCCAGCAGACCTTCTTGATCTCCCGCTCCTTGGGCTTGGGCACACACACCTTCCGCACGCAGCCGCAGCCGCCGCACAGGTCGCACTTCCCGTCGTTGGAGTCGGGGGCCTTCGCAGCCGCCGCAGGCTCCTTGGGCGCCGACGACTTCGGCGGCGGCAGCGGAGCGGTCTGGCCGCGGGCGTCCAGGCCGGCGGCCGCCGATCCGACGACCAGCACCGTGGCGACGATCACCTCGATCCGCATGATGCACTCCCCCTCCGTGTCGCGATGCCGCATCCCTTGTGTCGGCCTGCCGCCGCCCGTTCTAGAACTCGATCTGAAACCGGGTGCCGTAGATGTCGAACGGGGCGAAGCCATACCCGATGTAGCTCGGCATGCAGTGGATCCAGTTGAACTGCACCTTGGCGAACCGGTTCCAATACCAGTTCACGCCGACGGTGGTGTCGTTGAGCACGGCCGCGTTCGGCGACGGCGGCAGTGATCCGGGGGGGCCGGGCAGGATGTTCGAGGGCCGGATGTTGACCCCGGAGAGGTCGAGGTAGGAATACCGGGCGGCGATCTCCCACGCGCCCCAGCCCACCATCCGGCCGCGGCGGCCGGTCCCGAAGAAGGGCGTGAACGGCACCACGTTGTAGTCGAACACGCCGGGCTGCTTGAGATAGCCGATGCTCTCGCCGGTGAGCATGTAGCCGCACTGGGCGTAGGCCGAGGGCTCCATCACGGCGGGGCCGCGGAATTGGTTGACCATCATGCACATCACCTCCATCTGGAAGTGGGCGGCCCCGGACGCCCCGGCGAGTTCGAGGTGACACTGGTTGAAACTGTTGGCCAGATAGCGGCCCGTATCGCCCACGAGCGGCGTGCCCGATCCGGTGAGGCCGGAGCCGGTGAGGTCGCCGACGAAAAACTCGGGGTACACCGCGGAGCGGTAGGTGCGGGCAAAGGGCCCCGTCTTCCCCTCGCCGCCGATGCCGCTGTAGATGTATCCGCCGCCCACATGGAGCAGGTGACGGCCCTCGGTGAGTTCGTCGTAGTACAGCAGGTGGGACGCCCGCGACGCGAAGGAGATCCCCGAGTTGTCGCCGATCTGGGCGCCGTTGCGGTTGTCGCCGATGGTGCTGTAGCTCGTGCCCGTGCCGTTCCAGAATGTCAGGCCCGTGGCATACATGCTGTAGGCCCACTGGGTCCGCTCGTCGTCGCTCATGGCGTAGGCCATGATGCCGACCCGGCGAAAGGGATCGCTGCCCTGGAACATCAGGCTCCGCTCGAGGAACTCGAGGTGGCGGACGCTCGTCCAGCTCTCCATCGAGCAGGGCTGCTTGAACTGGCCGATGCGGATCGTGCCAAAGAACGGGATCTGCTCCTGCTCGCCCCACACGTCCATGAAACTGGGCCGGCCGGGGAAGGCGAAGTCCATCATGATCGAGTA
This sequence comes from Planctomycetaceae bacterium, assembly GCA_046075685.1. Lineage (GTDB taxonomy): Bacteria > Planctomycetota > Planctomycetia > Pirellulales > UBA1268 > QWPN01. Next base: position 3,424 of record JBJTQP010000257.1, read on the forward strand.
GTTGGTGAACTCGGTGAGCTTGCCGATCGCCTGGAGCCGGGTGCGACGAAAGCTGACGCCGTCGTAGGCGTCCCCGATGCGGTTCCTGCTGAAGTCGTTCTGGCTGAAGAGACCGTCGTCGAGTTGAAAGAAGCCGCTGAGGCGGATGATCGGCAGCTGGTCGGCCCGCGACTCGACGGCGTCGAGCCGCTTGCGGGCCTCCTCCAGCCGAAGGTCGATGTTGCCCACCTGGTTGGGGTCGAGCACCGGTCCCCGCTGGCCGGTGATGCCCTCCGTCACGGTCACCCGCTGCTGAGTGATGCGGTCGATGGTGCCCGCCTGGCTTGGATCGAGCACCCGCTGGGGCGGCGGCAGCGCGGCCGGCCCCTGATAGGCGGCCAGCGAGTTCCACGACTCGTCGTCCACAAGCGGCGCCGGAAACCCGGCGGGAGCGTCGCGGCCGTTGTCCGCGGCGCGGACGGGGGCTGCCACGACGAGGAGCGAAATCACCATCGCGAGTCCGCACCTGCCCCGCATCGCAGGCAGGCGATCGCTCGCCCGCGAGGGTCGTCGATGGGCGAAGTGACCGATCATGAAACCCTCGCGCCGCCACACCGCTGGCGGCTCTGAGGGTCAGCATCGACCTGCACAGCCACGTTCAATTGCAGGGTGATGCGGGGTGTGAACACCTCCGCCAGTCAGCCCGGATTGCGACGGTTCGCCGCCCCGCCGGACTTTCCCGCTCACCAACGGAACCAGGCTAGCGCGATGACGCCGTGGTCTCGACGCCGGGGGCTGGGGGCTCTGGGGTGGCGGAGTCATCGCAGGCGTCGCCCACCGCCGCCTGCTGGACTGCGGCCGCGCTGCCCCTTCCACGGTCAGAAGTAGCCTTCCCGCTTCTTCTTCTCCATGGAGCCCGCCTCGTCCTTGTCGATCAGCCGGCCCTGCCGCTCGCTGGTGCGGGTGAGGAGCATTTCCTGGATGATCTCGGGCACCGTCGTGGCGGTCGATTCGTGGGCCGCCGTCAGGGGATAATCGCCCATCGTCCGGAACCGCACCCGCCTCACCTGCGGCTGCTCGCCGGGGAGCAGCAGGAAGCGGTCGTCGTCGACCATGATCCACTGGCCGTCCCGGTCGACGACCGGCCGCTCGGCGGCGAAGTAGAGGGGCACGAGGGGGATCCGCTCGCGGTGGATGTACTGCCAGATGTCGAGTTCGGTCCAGTTGGAGAGCGGAAACACGCGGATGCTCTCACCCTTGTGCACCCGGGCGTTGTAGAGGTTCCAGAGCTCCGGCCGCTGGCTCTTGGGATGCCACTGATGGTTGGCGTCGCGAAACGAGAACACCCGCTCCTTGGCCCGCGACTTCTCCTCGTCCCGCCGCCCGCCCCCCAGGGCGGCGTCGAAGCGGTGCAGCGTCAGTGCCTCCAGCAGGGGATGGGTGTTCATGGTCGGCGTGTAGACGTTGCTCGGGTAGTCGAAGGGGTTCATGCCCGCCGCGATCGCCTTCTCGTTGACGTGCACCATCAGCCGCAGGCCGTGCTCGGTGCAGTAGCTGTCGCGAAACGCGATCATCTCCCGGAAGTTCCAGGTGGTGTCGATGTGGAGCAGCGGAAAGGGGAGCGGGCCGGGCGCGAAGGCCTTGCGGGCGACGTGCAGCATGCACATCGAGTCCTTGCCGATCGAGTAGAGCAGCACGGGATTCTCGAACTCCGCGACCACCTCGCGGATGATGTGGACCGCTTCGGCCTCCAGCGCGTCGAGATTGCCCAGGGCGTAGCCCATCGCGTCGCTCCTTCGTGCGTCAGGTGAACAGCCGCCGCTTCGCCTGGTCGGCGATCATCCGGACCGCCGGATGGTTGATCCGCCGCTCCACCGAGATGGCGTAGAACCGCTCGCGGACACGCTCGAGCTCGCCGACCCAGGCGACATGGTAGCGGCGGCAGATCTGCTTCCGCACCACCGTCGGGGCGGCGAACAGGCCGAGGCCGTGCTCCCCGAGGGTCTGGAGCATCGCCATGTCCTCCACCTCGCCCACCACCTGGGGCTCGATCTGCTGCACGTCGAACCACTGGTCGAGCGACTGCCTCACGGCCGTGTTCGTGGTCTGGAGCAGCAGCGGCGCCCCGTGCAGCGACCGCGGGAAGCCCTTGCGGACTCGCCGGGCGAGTTCCGCGGTGCCGAAGATCGACACGCTGGTTTCGCCGAGCAGGTGGCTGAAGGCCCGCACCCGCAGCGAAGGCATCATCGGGGAGTCGGCGATCACGAGATCCACGGCATGGACCGCCAGTTCGCCGAGCAGCCGCTCCGTCTTGTCGATCCGCACGTGCAGCCGGAAGGCGGGCTGCATCACGAGCGCCGGCTCCAGAAGCCGGTACGTGGTGAGCTTCGGCAGGGCGTCGGAGACGCCCACGCGAAACTTCCGGGCTGAAGCCGCGGGCTCCCCCTTCACGGTCTGGAGCAGCTCGCGGCCGAGGGAGAAGATCTCGTCGGCATACCGATAGACGGCCTCGCCCTCGGCCGTGAGCACGAGCGACCGGCCCTGCCGCTCGAAGAGCTTCTGCTTGAGGGCCCGCTCCAGGAGCCGGATCTGAGCGCTGACCGTCGGCTGGGCCACGTGCAGCGCGACAGCCGCCCGCGACACGCTCCGCTCCTTCGCGACGTGCCAGAAGTAGAGCAGGTGGTGGTAGTTGAGCCATTCCATGCGGACGTGCCGTCGCGCGGTGCCGAGCGTCAGGCCACCTCGACCGGGTCGACGCGGCCCGACTCCAGGTCGAAGATGCCGCCGGCCACGATCACGCGGCCCTCCCTGACGAGGGACAACACGACCGTCGAGGCCTCCACGAGCGTCTGCGCCTGGATGCGGACATTCTCGCGGACCGCCACGGCCACGTCACCCCGGGCGGCCCGGACCGCCGGCCGGATGTGCTGGAACAGTGCCGAAATCTGCCCCGGCACCGGCTCGCCGCAGGGCGACCTCCCGCAGCCGCGCGAGGTCGCGATTCGGGGCGGCCGAGTCCCTGGCGATGAACCGCGTGTTCCCCGCGTAGAGGAACTCGAGCGCATCCCGCGGATCCAGAACTGGGGGATCACTCCCCGTCGCCCGGGCAGACCACGCCGGCCGCATGGCCGCCGCCGCCCCACCCCCCCCACGCCGGCCAGCAACCCCCGCCGCGAGATCGCGCTTCCAACCGTTGTGCAGCACATCGCACCATGCTCCTCAAACCATGAACCGTCGGGTGCTGATCCACTCCACCTCAACGCACGCTTCGGAGACTACGTATCGGCTTTCGCAGCCATCACAACAAATAGATAAAGGTGTGTATTGTATAGGAAAAACCTATAAATTTATGGGCCTCGTGTGACGCCCGGGGCTGCCCATGCCCGAGAGCCGGGCTGTGGGAGCAAGCGCAGCCCGGAGGGTGAAGCGCCGCGGACATGCAGAGAGCGTCGGGCACGATGCCCGACGCGAACGTCCGGCGACGGGCATGGGCAGCCCCGCCAGCCAGCAATGATTTTTCGATGCCTGCGAGGGCTTTCTCTATTTGTGGGATCACCAGCCCGTGCCGATGTTTCGCGTGTCGATCCACCCGCAGCCCGCGCGAGACCCCGCCGATG
>JBJTQP010000258.1:0-2760 GCA_046075685.1 Planctomycetaceae bacterium
AAACGGAAAGCCCCAGGCGAGGGCCACGCCGGCCGCGATCGCCAGGGCCGCGATGGCGGGCGACTTGATCGACCGCTTTCCGATCCGCCAGACGGCAAGCCCCACGAGCGCCACCACCGCCGGCCGCACGCCTGCAAACGCTGCGGCCACCAGCGGCACGTCGCGACCGGCAGCGTGCAGCCATGCCAGCGCTGTCACGAGCAATGCGCCCGGCACCACGAAGAGCGTGCCAGCCATGAGCCCGCCCCATGTCCCGCCGGTTCGCCAGCCTGCGTACGTGGCCAGCTGCTGCGCCTCGGGGCCCGGGAGCAGCATGCACACCCGCAGCGCCGCCAGGAACTCATCCTCCGTGAGCCACTGCTTTCGCTCCACGACCTCGCGGTGGAGGATGGCCACCTGTCCCGCCGGACCACCGAATCCCGTGGCACCGACGGCGAGCCATGTCCTCCATGCGGCGGTGCCTGGCTCGCGCTCAGTGGCTGCGGCGTCGTGGGGCATTTGGTTTTTCGACTTGCCTCGTGGAGCGACCAGCCTATCGTTTCGAAGCGAATGTTTTTTCATAACACCGAAACGAGAGCTGTCATGTCCATGAACATCTGTGGTTGGTTGGCTGGGATCGGCGTCGTCTTCGCCGGTGTCGCCGCGTCGGCGGCACCGTGCAATGGTTCCGGCAAGGCGACGGTCGTGCACGAGCGGGTGGTGTCGAGCGTGCCCGTGCACCAGGTGTCGTACGCCGATGCCCCCAAGGACATCGTCGACACGGCGGTGGTAGCGGGCACCTTCAAGACGCTCGCCGCGGCCCTCGGGGCGGCCGACCTGGTCTCGACCCTCAAGGGCGACGGGCCGTTCACCGTGTTCGCCCCGACCGACGAGGCGTTTGCCAAGCTCCCCGCCGGCACGGTCGAAACGCTTCTCAAGCCGGAGAATAAGGAGAAGCTTAAGGAGATTCTCCTGCTCCACGTCGTTCCGGGCACTGTCTACGCGGCCGACGTGGTCAAGGTCACGGAGGCCAAGACTGCCGGCGGCAAGACGCTCAAGGTCTCGACCGATGGCGGCGTGAAGGTGGGCACGGCCACCGGCATGTCGAATGTCGTGAAGACCGACATCAAGACGAAGAACGGCGTGATCCACGTGATTGACGCGGTTATCCTGCCGTGATCTGAAGCCCACGCCCAAGGCGGCTTCGAACATCAGAGGTCACTCCGCGGAGGCTTTCTCCGCGGGGTGATTTTTTATGCGCGAAGGGGGGCGGCTCACGCCCCCGGCGTGTGCGTCGGGAAGTCGGTGTAGCCCGAGGCACCGGTCGGGGAATACCACGCGGCCATGTCGGCCGGCTGGGCGAGCGGCCAGCCGTGGCGGAAGCGATCGACGAGATCGGGATTGCTGATGAAGGGGCGGCCGAAGGCGATCAGGTCGGCGAGGCCCCCGGCAACTGCCTGCTCGGCGGTCTCGTGCGAATAGCCACAGTTGCCCATCAGTGGGCCGCGAAACACCCGGCGAAACTCCGCCAGCGTCATCGGCTCGCCGAGCTTGTGGAAGCCGAAGGCGAGCCCGTCGACCACGTGCAGGTAGGCCAGGCCGCAGCGGTCGAGGACGGTGGCCACGTGCGTGAACTGCTCGCGGAAGTTGGGCGATCCCATGTCGTTGAACACGCCGTTCGGCGAGATCCGCACGCCCACCCGCTGGGCGGGCCACTCGGCCGACACGGCCTCGACCACCTCCTTCAGGAGCCGCGTTCGCTTCTCGATGCTGCCGCCGTAGTCGTCGGTGCGGAGGTTGGTCTTCGCCTGGAGGAACTGGTCGAGCAGGTAGCCGTTGGCGGCATGGATCTCGACGCCGTCGAACCCCGCGGCGCGAGCCCGGGCCGCGGCCCGTCGGTAGTCGGCCACCACGCCCGCGATCTCCCAGGCTTCGAGGGCCCGGGGCGTTTCGTAGGGCTTCTTGCCGAGCGGCGTGTGGATGCCGTCGCCGTCGATCTTCACGGCCGAGGCCGACACCGGCAGGCTGCCGCCGTGGAAGTCGCTGTGCGAGGCGCGGCCCATGTGCCAGAGCTGGAGGAAGATGCGGCCGCCGGCGGCGTGCACGGCCGACGTCACGCCCTTCCAGCCGGCCTCCATCGCATCGGTGTAGATCCCGGGCGACTCGAGCCAGCCGTTGGCCTGCTCGGAGATCGTGGTGGCCTCGGCCACGATCAGCCCCGCGGAGGACCGCTGCACGTAATACTTCGCCATCAGCGGGTTCGGAATCCGCTCCCGGCCGGCGCGGCCCCGCGTGAGGGGCGCCATCACCACGCGGTTGGGCAGCGTGAGATCGCCGACGGCAAAGGGCTGGAGGAGGGCAGCGGCGGTATGCGAAGGTGTGTTCATAGGGGCGGCAGTATACGCATCGCGACCGATACAGAGGTTCGCCGAACCTCGGCATTTCGGCGGTGAATCTCTGGATTGCCGTGTGGCAGTCGCCGGTGCGATAATGACGGTATGACGACCCGCGTAGAGCAAATTGCCGAGCAGGTGAAGTCGCTCCCATTGAGCGAGCGGGAGGAACTTCTTTCTTGGCTCGCCGAGTTCGAACTCGGCCAAGTGGATGCGTGGGATGCAGAGATCGCCCGAGATTCCCTGCCGGGCGGGCGGATGTAGCATGTCCTCGACCGCGTTCGCCGCGATATCGCCGAGGGAAGGACGAAGCCGCTTGGCGAAGTCATCGACAACGACTGACTTTTGGTCTGCGTATCTCGGTCTTCCGCCGGACATCAGACGCAGG
>JBJTQP010000259.1:0-37239 GCA_046075685.1 Planctomycetaceae bacterium
GTATGCCGCCAAGCGAAGCCACGATGGCGAAGCGATGGCGGCATCCGAGTGAGCGTCGGGCAGGATGCCCGACGCGAACGTCCGGCGACGGGCATGGGCAGCCCCGAGCCTCACGAACGCGCGAGGCTCTCGTGTGAGCCGCGTCAGATCGCCCCGCGGGGCCCGCGGCGGCCGGCCGGCTTCCCGGCAGCGCGGTCGTCGAGCGCCCGCACGCGGTCCCGCCACGCCTCGGGCACCTTCTCGAAATCGGCCTCGGTGTCGAGCGGCCCGGCGTGCACCTCCGTGCCGTCGGCGGCGCGGATCGAGACCGTCGTGCGGCCGTCCTTGCCGCGAATCTCCACGGTGCCCTCGTCGTCGGTGGCGATCGCCGTGCGCTGGGCGACGCCGTTGACCACGCTCGTGCGAATCTGGACGCTGCTGCCAAAGCCGCCCCCCTGGGCCTGGATCATCCCCTGCCCGAAGCCCCGGCCCTCCGCCAGCACGTCGCCGAGCTGCTCCCGCAGCGCGGGCGGCAGGCCGGCCAACCCCGGCGGCACGGCGGCCGCATCTCCCGGGCCGCGCCCGTCGAGGCCGTCCGCCTCGTCGCGTTCGGTAAGCACGGCCTTCACCTCCTGCCGCCGGCCGCGACGCAGGATCCCGAGCGTCACCCGCGTCCCCTGGCCTGCAGCCTCGACCATCTCCGTGAGGTCGAGCGGGCTCTCGACCGCGCGGCCGTCGAACTCGAGAAGGATGTCGTTGGCGGCGAGGCCCGCCTTCTCGGCCGGGCTGCCTGCCGCCACCTTCGTGACCACCAGGCCGCCGCGGTCGGGCAGGTCGGCGTGGGTGCGAAGTTCGTCGGAGACCGGGCCGGTCGCGATGCCGAGGTAGGCGATCTTGCCGTTCGCGGCAGGTGGGCGGCCACCCTCGTCGGCCGGGGGCGTCATCTGCTCGACCCGCGGCCGCGGTGCAGCCGGCTGCACGGAGGAGGGCTCCGCAACCACCACGTCGGCCGCAACGGCCACCGTCACCACACCGATCGGCATGAGCCACCGCATTGCCGCCGCCTCCGAGGTCGTTACGCCCATCCGCACGACGCCACAACGGATCGCTTCATCCTACCGCGCCCGTGTCGGTCGGCGACTCAGGCCACCCGGCCGTCCTCGGCCATGTCGCGGGCGTGGTAGCTCGACCGCACGAGCGGGCCGCTGGCCACCTTGCGAAAGCCCATGCTCCTGGCGAGTGCGCCGAGCTGCTCGAACTCCTCCGGCGGCACATAGCGGTCGACGGGCAGGGAGTCGAGGGTCGGCTGCAGATACTGGCCGAGCGTGAGATAGTCGACCCCGTGGTCGAGCAGGTCGGCGAACACGTCGAGCAGCTCGTCCCGAGTCTCGCCGAGGCCGAGCATGAGCCCTGTCTTCGTCTTCACCTCGGGCATGAGCCGCTTGGCGTCGGCGAGCAGGCGGAGCGTCCAGGAATAGACGCTCTTGCGGCCGCGGACCGTGCGGTAGAGCCGGGGCACCGTCTCGGTGTTGTGATTGAACACGTCGGGTCGCGACTCCATCAGCCGCTCGAGGGCGGCCTCCTTGCCGATGAAGTCGGGCACCAGCACCTCGATCGTGCCGCCGGTCGCCGCCCGAACGGCCTCGACGGTCTTGCGGAAGTGATCGGCCCCTCCGTCGGGCAGATCGTCGCGGGTCACGCTCGTGATCACGACGTGCGCGAGCCCCAGCCGCCGCGCCGCCTCGGCCACCCGCTCCGGCTCGTCGGCCTCCAGCGCCTCCGTCCTGCCCTTGGGCACCGAGCAGAAGCCGCACGGCCGCGTGCAGACGTTGCCCAGGATCATGAACGTGGCGGTCCGCTGCGACCAGCACTCGAGCCGGTTGGGGCACTTCGCCGACGAGCAGACCGTCTCCAGATTGAGCTCCGCGATCAGGTGCGCCGTCTCGGCGTGGCCGCCGCCGGGCCCGAGGTTTTGGCGGAGCCATGGCGGCAGCCGCCGCGACGGCGGCGTCGGCGCCGCGGCATCGACGGCGAGGATCGGCAGGTGGACGGCGGCAGCCGCCGCTGGGGCATCACCCGACACGGCTGGCGATCTCCGGCTGGCGGGGTGCCTGGATGCGGATCGGGAAGCCCGCATTGACATGCATCCGGGGAACGGCGAATGCCGCGGCCAGGCCCTCGGCGAGGGCCGTGCGGACGTCCTGCATCCTCGCCCGCCGCTGCACGTCGGCCTCCAGCGAACCCATCGTGATGGCGGCCGCACCGTCGGGCCGCATCCTCGCGGGAATGGTATCGACCCGCTGGAAAAGGTCGAGCGCCGGGCAGACGTTCACGAACGCCCCGTGGCAGGCCACGCCGCGGCGCACCGCGAGGCCCACCGCCGCCAGCAGGCCCGACCGGCCCACGATCCCGTGCAGGCCGGGCAGCATCGCTCCGCTCCCGCAGTGCGCCGTGGCGAGCGCCGCTGCGAGGCCCGCCTGGAACCGGGCGACGAATCCACCCACGTCGGCCTCGGCCACCCCGAGATCGACGAGTCTGGCAAAGATCGCCGCCACCACCTGACCCGGCCCGTGGGGCACGGCACCGCCGCCGCGGCCGGTGAACCGCACGGGGATCCGCCGGGCCCGGAGGTCGTCGTCGGCGAACCGCACGTCGGCCCGCGAGCCCGCCCGGCCGATCGTGATGCAGGGTTCGAACTCGCAGAGCACGAGGGTGGGATTGCGGCCGCCCGGATCGGCCGCCTCGCCCGCGAGCCGCTCGGCCATCACGAGGTAGTCGTCGAAGGCGATCCTTCCCGCCAGCCACACGGCCAGCGGCTTGGGCGCGGCGGTCGACGACGTGGTGGGCATGACGGGGCCTTGCATGGTCCTCACCGTTGTAGCATGGGAGCGTCCATCCGCCTCATGCCCTCATCCGGCGAAGCGTGTCGGCCGCTCGCCCGTCAACGATGGTTCGCGTCACGCCGCGGAGGACACATTCTCCCGCACGGCACGCGGGTGCCGGGCAGCCACGCGCAACAAGCTCAGCGCGGGACCGTCCGGCAAGGATTTCCCCGCTTCCCAGTCGTGCAACGTTTCCAGCGTGATCCCGAAGGCATCGGCGAAATCGACTGCCGTCAAGCCTACCAACCGCCGGATGGCGACGATGTCGGAGCCCGACTCGACCCGTCCCTCAGCGACCCGCCGCCGGACCTGGGCCGATATCGACCGCTCGAAGTCGGCGGCCGAAAGTTCAGGGATGTCGTCAATCATGGGAACGCTCCTCGAGAAATTGCTCGTACAAGAGCGACTCGCGCCGGGTCGCGTGGCGAGCGGAGATGATGCGAATCAGGTCCGTGCCCATATCCACAATGACTACCAGAACGATACCTCGTGCGATCGGGCCGATGCAAATAAACCGCTCCTCGTCGTGCGAGTGCTCGGTATCAAAGATCTCGAGGTATTCCATGCCGGACGTGAACAGGGAGGTCACTTCAGCGAAGGAAATCGAGTGCTTGCGGATGTTACGAGCGGCCTTCTCCTCATCCCAATCGAAGTGAATCGCCATGGAAAGCCTCGCCGTTCGCGGTCCGGGCGAGGCACCAATTCGGCGTCGCACCTGCGACCGTAACTTCCTAGAAAGAATACATATGTACACATAATGATAGGTCGGCCAACTGCGCTTCGGCAAGCGTGGGCCAAGCGGAGCCGAGACGTGGCCCACGGCGACCTCGCACTGCGGCTGGATCACTGCCGCCCCAGTCACCGTCACGCCCCGTTGACGGCGGCATCGAGCTGGGGCTGGATCGCCACCAGCCGCCTGTGCCGCGCATACATCCGCGCGTACGTCGCGGCCGCCGCGGGCCGCGGCTCGAATCGCCGCGCGCCGTCGGTGGCATGGCCCGCCAGGAACGACTGCCAGTCGCCGCGGCCGCCGGCGAGCCGCTGGTCGCGGAACTTCGCCATCAGCGCCGCGCCCCAGGCGGTGCCCTCGGCCGCGCCCGCGAGGATCACCACCGGCACGTGAAACGCATCGGCGAGAAGCTGGCCCAGGGCGGGCGTCTTCGTGATCCCGCCGGAGAGCACGATCTCCTTCCGCGGAAACCCCTGCGCGTCGAGCCCCTCCCCTCCCAGCCGCAGGTTGAAGATCGTCGCCAGGAGCATCGCCCTGGCCGTGTTCCCCGGCGTCGCGCTGGTTTCATTCAGCCCGATCACCAGCGCCGTGCCGCCCCGGGAGACGCCGGCCCCCGGCTCGTCGTCCATGAAGGGCAGTGCCTGCAGGCCGCCGCAATCGTCGGGGGCGGCGAGCAGCTGGGGGATCACCGCGGCGAAGGCGTCGCCGCCCGGCGTGCCGAACATCTCGACCACCATGTTCATCGCCGTGGTGCCGTTCCGCAGCCAGACCATATTGATCGGCTTGCCGTCGGGGGCGCAGAAGTGGTCGATCGCGCGGTCGACGCCCTTGAAGGCCCGATCGCCGACGGCGTTGGCCACCACGCTCGTGCCGAAGCTCATCGCCACGGTGCCGGCCGCGGCGATCAGGGAGCCGGCGAGCGCCGACGGCTGATCCCCTTCCGCGGGTGCGACCGGGATCCCCTGCGGCAGGCCGAGGAGCGTCGCGCCGCGGGCGTCGAGCGTGCCGCCGTCCTCGCCGGCGCGGCGAATCTCGGGCAGCAGGTCGCCGAGCGGCTTCACGGCCGCTCCCGTGCAGGTGCGGGCCACCAGCGCGTCGAAGTCGGCGAGCCGCTTCGCATCGTAGCCGAGCGTGGCCTGGTCGATCGGAAACATCCCGGCCGCGTCACCGATGCCGAGCGTCCAGCCCCCCGTGAGCACGTGGGCGATCCAGCCCGACGGCGTCGTGATCCGCCACGTTCGTGCCGCCTTCTCGGGCTGGTTGCGGATCGTCCACAGCCAGCGGGCGGCGGTCATCCGCTTGGGCACCTTGGTGTCGAAGGCCTTCGTGAGCTCGTGCCCCTCGGCCTCGTTGCGGCCGTCGCACCAGAGCCGTGCGGCGGAGAGCGGCACGCCGGCGGAGTCGACGAGCACCTCGCCGTGCATCTGCCCCGAGATCCCGATGGCCCGCACCTCGGGCTCGAGGCCGGCCGCGGCCAGCCGCTCCCGCAGGCCCCGCATCGCGTCGCCGAGGGCCCGCTCCCAGTCGGCGGGCCGCTGCTCCTGGCACTCGTCGGGGAGCCCCGGCACCATCGCGTAGTCGCCCGCGCCCGTGGCGAGGATCGCCATCGTCTCGTCGGTGAAGATCACCGAGAGTCCCTGCGTGCCGATGTCGATCCCCAGATAGCCCTGCTTCTTCATGCGCGATGGTCCCGAGGAGTGGTGTGCGGTCGCCCCATCCTGACCATCCAGACGCGATCGCGTCCAGCAGGCCGCCCCCTGGCCCGGCATCTTTCGACTCGGTAGTGTCACCGCGCGAGCAGGGTGGCGACGATCTCTTCGGCGAACGCATCGGCCGCGGGAGGATGCCGCCGCAGCCAGAGTTCGGGCTCGATCAGCTCCACCTCCATCACCACCCAGCGGCCGGCGTCGTCGCGGGCCATGTCGACGCGGCCGTAGGCGGGCGCCGGCTGCAGGGCCGACACCGCCCGCCGCGCCAGTTCGATCTGCTCCGCCGTGGGCGGGCATCCCGTCACGGTGCCCCCGTGGTCGTCCTGCACGCGGAAGTCGCCCGGCTTCGCGAGCTTGCGGACCGCATGCGTCAACCGCCCCCCGAAGAGCATCAGCGAATCCTCGCCCTGCAGCGGCACCGATGCGAGGAACGGCTGCACGAGGAAGGCTTCCTGGGCCAGCAGCGGCCCGACCACCGCGTCGAGGGCCGCCGCATTCCCGCGCGACACGCGGTACGTGTGCCGCGCCGCGCCGGACACACAGGGCTTCACCACCGCCTCGGACCAGCCCGTCTCGGCGAGGATGGCCCCGAGATCGCACCGCGCGCCGCGTTCCAGGAACCGGCTGGGCACGACCGGCACGCCGACCGCCTCGAGCTCGGCGAGGTAGTGCTTGTCCATGTTGTGGAGCACGACGTCGACTGGATTGCAGATCTGCGTGACCGCCGCCACGCGGTCGAGCCAGCCGCGAAACTCGTCGCGGCGGTCGAAGTAGTCCCACGTGGTGCGAAACACGCCCACGCGAAACCGCGACCAGTCGACGGCGGGATCGGCCCAGTCGACGCGGGCCGACGTCAGTCCGCGGCGGGCGAGGGCGGCACCGAGGAGGGCGTCGTCGGCGAGGATGTTGGCGAGGTACCAGTCGTCGGGGGCCGCCACGGGGGCGGTGTAGCGGCGGTCGGTGAGCAGCGCGACGTCGGCGGCGGGCGTCATGGCGGCGGCCGTGGCGTCAGCTCTGCTGGATCGCCACCAGCACGGCGTCGGCCATCTCGCGGGCCGACGGCACCGCGGCCGGGTTGGCCGTGAAGGCGTTGATCACGGTCGCCGAGCCGCCGTCGGAATCCATCGACACCACGGTGACCATCACGCCCACGCCGTAGTGATTGCCGGCGGTGGTGATCTTGCCGGGCTGCACCGGATCGAAGATCTCGAAGCCCGAGTTGATCAGCACCTGCTGGGCGACCTGCAGGGCGGCCAGCGGCGGGAGCAGGCACTTGTAGCCGTAGGCGAAGCAGAACATCGACAGGGCTCCGGGGGTGGCGAGGATCGCGCCGCTGCACTGTACCCGGAGTCATCGCCGCGCGCGGTGAAGCAGCCCCATTCCGCGCCCCGTAGGTGCGGGCTTGCAGCCTGCACCAGCAACCCGCAGTCCGCAGGCTACAAGCCCGCGGCTACAGGAAAACAGCAGACCCCATTCCGCGCCCCGTAGGTGCGGGCTTGCAGCCTGCACCAGCACCCCGCATTCCGCAGGCTACAAGCCCGCGGCTACGGGAAAACAGCAGACCCCATTCCGCAGGCTACGGGCACGTTCGGTGCCAGCGGCCTCGCCCTCACCCGTCCCAGCGGACTGCCGCCGTCGCCCCGTGGCCGCGGGTGCCGCAGAAAAAAACCTCGATGCCGAGGCTCCGGGCCACGGCGGCCTTGAGCAGCGCCGCGCGGTCGGCTCCGGCGGCATCGCAGGCGTACGCGACATGCACGTGGTTGGCCTTGTGGCGGGCCATCATCTGGTCGCGGGACACGCCGTAGGTCACGGCGTGCATGATCGGCCACTGCTTCGTGGTCGCCTCGAGCCGGCGGCGGGTCTCGTCGGCGGGCAGCGACACCACCTCCGCCCGGCCGATGTCCATGCAGAGCTTCTCCTGCGGGCCCGTGCCGTCGACCCAGATCCGGCTCCAGACGATCTCGCCCGGCTTGCTCACGCCCGCGAGCGTGCTGCCGCCGAGCCGGAAATACATCGGCGGCTGGCGAAAGCCGTCGGCCCCCTTCCAGCCCTTCACGAAGTGCGCCGGGGGCGCGCCGCCGGAGATCTCGAACACCCACACCCAGTGGTCGGTCGATCGCGAGTGATCCCAGTCGCCCCAGCGGATGTCGTGGAGCGTGTTCTCGACCGGTTCGCCGAGGGCGGCGTGCACCCGCTCGGTGAGCAGGCCGTCGAGGCCCGCGCACTCGTCCACCTCGTTGAAGTGCACGAGCGGCCGGCCCTTGTAAAGGATGCGGGAGGATCCCTCCGCGGTCACCGGCGGCCGCTTCGAGTCGTTGAGCATGCCCTCCACGAGATCGCTCGCCGGCAGGAGATCCTTGAGACCCTGCTGGTACTGGATGCCCACCAGGTCGCAGCCGTAACGGTCGGCGATCCGCAGCGCGGCCACGTACATCCGGCACTGCCGCAGCACCTGCTGCCGCGTGAGTTCGGTCGCCTCGTCGCGGCCGAAGTGGAACCGCATCCCGGCCTTCTCGAGCCAGCGGAACACGCCGCGGGCCTCGGCCTCGCTCGTCCGCATCGTCTCGTGATAGAGGCCGCTCTGGCTGAGCCGCTCCTTGAAGACCCCGGCGGCGTGCAGGAGCCGATCGGGAATGATCGCGTTCTCCATGCCCATGCAGCCCTCGTCGAAGACCCCCATCAGGGCCTTGCGGCCGCGGAGGTCGGCCGCGATCGCCTCCGCCCGCCGGGCGAGATCCCGCGGCATCCGCACCTTCTCGAACGGCACCACGTGGCTCGTGTCGTGGTAAATCCTGCGCGTCTCGAGCCAGGCGCTCAGGTGCCGGGCGAAACTCGGGCTGGCGAAGTCGTCGGCCCAGATCGTGGCGTAGGGCACGCCCGACTTCGTGAGCGAACCGTTGAGGTTGAGCATGCCGACGAGGCCCGGCCACTGCCCCGACCAGTTGGCAGCGGTGAGGATCGGCCCGCGATGCGTGGTCAGGCCGGGCAGCACGTGGTTGGAATACTGCCAGACCGCCTCGGCCACCACGAGCGGCGCGTCGGGATCGATGCCGGCGAACACATCGAGGCCCTCGCGGCAGCTGGCGATGAAGCCATGGCCCCGCGACCGGGAAACGCCGTGCCCCCGCTCCAGCGACCAGCCGGCCCGGGCGAAGGCGGCCGCCAACGCCTTCTCCATCGCCTGCTGCGCCGGCCAGCAGACGCGGTTGGCCTCCTCGCGGAGATCGCCGCTGGCGACGAGAACCGCGTGTTTCTGATGCCCGCGACGGCCCGGCACTGATGCGGGAGCCATGTGTCGATTCCCCGGTGGGCCGCCGCCGCACGCCCCACGGGCGTTGGATTTGGCGGTTCGCAGGCAACTATACTGCGACGCAATGAAAGCTTCAGTCACGCCCGCACGCGGTGGTCCCCGAGGGCTGGCCGGCCTCCGGGCGGTCACCGTCGCCATCATGTTCGCCGCCTGCTGCGTTCCCGCCACGGCGGCCGACGCCCCGGCCGGCGACGCGGTCACGAAACTGGCCGACTTCACCCGCTGGGTGATCGCCTGCGACACCTCCCGCGACGGCCGCGTGCTGGTGACGGCCGGCGGCGACAGCCTGCTCTACAGGCCGGGCGACGTGATCGCGTGGAACCGCGGCGACGGCACGCGGCTCGGCGAGTTCTCCGGCCATCCCACCGCGGTCTGGGCGGTGAAGTTTTCACCCGACGGCACGCGGCTGGCGACCGCCGGCTATGACGGGCTCGTGCGGATCTGGGATGCCGCCACCCGCCAGCCCATCCACGACCTGAAGAAGCACAAGGGCTGGGTCCGCGCGGTGGCCTTCTCGCCCGACGGCACCCGACTGGCCTCGGCCGGCGAAGATGGCACCGTCGTCCTCTGGGATGTCGCCGGCGGCACGGAGATCGCGTCGATCGCGGCGCACGATGGTGCTGCGACCTGCCTCGCCTTCGCTCCGGACGGCGGCACGCTGGCCAGTGGCGGCAGCGACAAGGGGGTCAAGCTCTGGAATCCCGGCGACGGCACCGAGCGAAAAAAACTCGAGGGGCACGGCGATGCGGTCTGGGCGGTGGGGTATTCACCGGACGGCGGCCTGCTCGCCAGCGGCGGCGCCGATCGCACGCTTCGGCTCTGGTCGGCAAACGAGGGCGCGGCGGTGGCCACGCTCGCCGGTCACCGCGACTGGGTGACCTCGCTGGCCTTCAGCGGCGACGGCACGCGGATCGTGACCGGCGGCATGGACGGAAGCGTGAAACTCTGGGACCCGGCCGCGAAGGGCGAGCAGGAGGGGCCCGAGAAGCAGGGGTCGAGCGTCTGGACGGTCGGCTTCTCGCCCGACGCCGCGTCGCTGGTCGTCGGCACCCACAAGGGTCCGAAACTCGTGCCGACCCCGGCACCGAAACTGCTGCCGCCGCCACCGCCGCCACCACCTTCACCTGCACCACCTTCTCCGCCAGCCAGCGCACCGCCGGCCGGCACCGCGACGCCGGCCCCCTCCGCCCTCGTGCCGCAGCAGTTCGTGAGCATGGCGGGGGCCGCCGGGGCGATCGCGGCCGACGGCACCGTGACGGTCAGCGGTCCGCTCGCCCGCGACACCTATTCGGTGAAGGCCACGCTGCCCGCGGCGGGCGGGAAGGTGACGGCCTTCCGCCTCGATGCGCTCACCGACGACGCCCTGCCCCACAAGGGACCGGGCCGGGCCGGCAACGGCAACTTCGTGCTCAGCACGTTCGCCGTGCTCGCCGGTCCCGCCGAGGCGCCCGCCGCGGTGCGGTTCACCGAGGGCAAGGCCGACTTCGAGCAGGCGAAGTATGGAATCGCCGCCGCCCTCGACGACAAGCCCGAGACGGGCTGGGCGGTCGCCGGCGGCATCGGCAAGCCGCACGACGCCGTGTTCACCGTCCACCCCGACACGATCCTGCCTCCCGGCTCCCCGGTGACCATCACGCTCGACCACCAGTATGGCGACGGGCAGCACGCCCTCGGGAAGTTCCGGATCTCCGTCATCCAGGAAGCGCCGTCCACCCCCTGAAGCCGCGGGCCCTGACGTGATGGGCCCCGACGTCGTGGCCGCGCGCAGGCTCGTCCCCTCCGCACTCGTCCCCTCTGAAAAGGAGTTCTCCTGATGCACGAGTCGTTTCGATCCCGGGCCTGGCCGGTGGTGGCGGGTGGCTGCGTCGCCGCGCTGGGCCTCGTGGCCGGCCGGGCGTGGCATGACGCCTCGCCCCCGCCGCACGTGGCCGCGATGTCGTCCCTCTCGCAGGAATCGTTCGCGGTCTGCACGACGCCGCTCGACTCGTCGATCGAGGGGTTCTTCATGCTCGACTTCGAGACCGGCGACCTGACCGGCTGCGTCCTCAATCAAAGCACCTCGAAGTTTGGCGTGGGCTACCGGTACAACGTCCTCAAGGATCTCGGCTTCAAGCCCGGCAAGGTGAAGACGCCGAAGTTCCTGCTCGTCCCGGGCGTGGCCGCCCTCGGCGGCGCGGGCGGCGGCCGGTTCGCCCAGTCGGTGCTCTACGTGACCGATGCCGCCACCGGCGTGACGGTGGCCTACGGCATCCCGTGGAACTCCCAGCAGGCCGGCGCCGGACCGATGATGGTGGAGCTCATCCCCCTCGACATGGTGCGGCCCCGCGGCGGACCGAAAGCCCCGTAGCATGGCGTTGCACCCCACCACTCCAGCCGACGGCCTGGCGGTCACGGTCAACGGCGCCGTGCGGACACTCGCGGCCGGTGCCTCGCTCGGCGACCTGCTCGAAGCGCTCGGCTTCGCCGGCCGGCCGATCGCCGTGGAGGTGGACGGGGCCGTCGTGCCCAGGGCGGCCGCGGCCGGCCATCGGCTCGTCGGCGGCGAGCGGATCGAGATCGTGACCTTCGTGGGCGGAGGCTGACACGTGGCGTCGGGCACATCCAGCGTCGTCGCCGCCGGCGGGCCGGTCGACCCGCCGCTCGTGGTCGGCGGCATCACGCTGAACAGCCGGCTCGTCGTCGGCACGGGCAAGTATGCGACCTACGCCGAGATGGCCCGCTGCCTCGACGCCTCCGGCACCGACTGCGTGACGGTCGCGGTCCGCCGCGAGCGGCTCGTGAACGCGGCGGGCGAAAACATCCTCGACCACCTCGACCCTGCCCGGTACGCCCTGCTGCCGAACACCGCCGGCTGCTACTCGGCCGACGACGCCGTCCGCGTCGCCCGGCTGGGACGGGAACTGCTCCGCGACATGGGATCGCAGACCGCCGAGTGGGTGAAGCTGGAGGTGCTCGGCGACACCAAGACGCTGCTCCCCGACCCGGTCGGCACGCTCGAGGCCACCGAGCGGCTCGTGGCCGACGGCTTCACGGTGCTCGTCTACACCAGCGACGATCCGGTGATCGCGAAGCGGCTCAAGGCGCTCGGCGCCGCGAGCGTGATGCCGGCGGGCAGCCCGATCGGCTCCGGCCAGGGCGTGCTCAACGCCAACAACCTGCGGATCTGCCTGGAGTATCTCAAGGATGGCGACCCGGCCTATCCCGTGATCGTCGACGCCGGCGTGGGCACCGCCAGCGACGTGGCCTTCGCCATGGAGCTCGGGGCCGACGGTGTGCTCCTCAACACGGCGATCGCCCACGCGCGGGATCCGGTGCTGATGGCGGCGGCCATGCGGGACGCCTGCCGGGCGGGCCGCCTCGCCGCCCGCGCCGGCCGCATCCCGCGGCGGCTCTATGCGACCGCCTCCAGCCCCGACGAGGGGCGGATCAACCGGCCCACGTGACGTCCCCGGAGGCCGAGCGGTGCTCGCCAAGCGGATCATTCCCTGCCTCGACGTCGACCGCGGCCGCGTCGTGAAGGGCACGAAGTTCCTCGATCTCGTCGACGCGGGCGACCCGGTCGCAGTCGCGGCCCGCTACGAGGCCGAGGGGGCCGACGAGCTCGTGTTGCTCGACATCACGGCGAGCCACGAGGGCCGCGGCATCATGCTCGACGTCGTCCGCCGCGTGTCGGAGACCGTGTTCATGCCGTTCACCGTCGGCGGCGGCATCCGCACCCTCGACGACGCCGCGCGGCTGGTGCAGGCGGGCGCCGAGAAGGTGAGCATCAACTCCGCGGCCGTCCGCACGCCCGATCTCGTCACCGCGGTGGCCGACCGGCTCGGCAGCTGCGCGACGGTCGTGAACATCGACCCCAAGCGGGTGCTGAAGGAAGGCCGCGAGATCTGGGAGGTGTTCGTCAACGGCGGCCGCGTGCCCACGGGCCTCGAGGCGGTGGCCTGGGCCCGCGAGGTCGAGCGGCTCGGTGCCGGGGAGATCGTGCTCACCTGCATGGACCGCGACGGCACCCGCGCCGGCTACGACCTGGAGATCACCGCCGCCGTCAGCCGGGCGGTCGGCATTCCGGTCGTCGCCAGCGGCGGCGCGGGGGCGGCCGAGCACCTCGCCGACGCGGTCGAGCACGGGGGTGCGGACGCCGTGCTGGCCGCTGGCATCTTCCACTTCGGCCAGTGTACGATCCGCGAGGTCAAGGATCTGTTCGCACGCCGGGGCATTCCCGTCCGTCCCGCCCGCTAGTCTCCCGCACCAGCCCGCCATGTCCACGATCGAGACTCCCGCCGGCGACGTCGCCAAGCCCGTCGCCACGAACGGCTACACCCACGAGGTCGACCGCCTCTTCGAGGCCCTCGTCAGGCTCAACGGCAGCGACCTCCACCTCAAGGCCGACCAGCCGCCCATCATCCGCGTCAAGGGCTCGCTCCAGCCGCTCAAGCACCCCAAGATCGACGACGCCCGGATGCGACAGCTCTGCATGCCGATCATGAGCGACCGGCAGCGGCAGATCTTCATCGAGGAAGGGGGCGTGGACTTCGCCCACACCTGCGTGGTCGACGGCGTGAAGTGGCGGTTCCGCGTCAACCTGCTCACGCAGCAGGGCGCGATGGGCATGGTGGCCCGCCGGGTCAACAACAAGATCCCCGACTTCAAGGGCCTGTTCCTGCCCGAGAGCATCGAGAAGCTCTGCGTGCTCGACCAGGGGATGGTGCTGCTCGCCGGCGTGACGGGCTCCGGCAAGAGCACCACCATCGGCTCGATGCTCAACTACATCAACCAGCGGTACCGCAAGCACATCCTCACCCTCGAAGACCCGATCGAGTTCGTGTTCACCGAGGACAAGTGCCTGATCAACCAGCGGGAGATCGGCCAGGACGTCAAGAACTTCGAGATCGGCATGAAGCATGCGGTCCGCGAGGATCCCGACATCATCCTCGTGGGCGAGCTCCGCGACGTGGAAACCTTCAAGACGGCGATCCACGCGGCCGAGACGGGCCACCTCGTGTTCGGCACCATCCACGCCGCCAGCGCCGCCAGCTGCATCGGCCGCATCCTCGACCTGTTTCCGCAGGAGGAGCACGCCTCGATCCGCAGCGCCATCGCCTTCAACATGAAGGGAATCATCGCCCAGAAGCTGCTCAAGTCGATCAAGCCGGGCGTCAGCCGGGTGCCCGTCTGCGAGGTGATGTTCATCGACGTGCTGATCCGCAAGTACGTGCTCGAGGAGCAGGATCACCTGATCGCCGACCACATCAAGAAATCGTTCCGCGACGGCATGCAGGACTTCACCCAGAGCCTCAAGAGCCTCATCGACCAGCAGCTCATCGACCGCAACGACGCCATGGAGATCGCCCCCAACCGCGAGGCGCTCGAAATGGCCCTCAAGGGGATCGGGGTGTCGTGATGCGGATTCCCCGTCTCCTGCCCGCCTCGACGGCGGCCCTCGCCGTCTTCGCCGCGGCCGCCGCGCCGGCCCTCGGCGCGCCGGCGGACGGCTGGCCGCCGCACCTGCCCGGGGGCTGGAGCGGCCGCGGCCCCGGCGGCGGCCTCGCGATCGTGCCGGCGGTCGCCTGGTGGCTCTGCGTGCTGTGCTGGATGCGGACCGTCGACTGGGTCTCCCGCGACGCCACGAAGCACAAGTGCCAGCCCGCCCTGTGGGGCATCCTGACCGCGGCCCCGATGTTCCTGGCGGCGCTCGCGGCGTGGTGGATCCCGTCGGCCCTCGGCGGCATCGCCCTGATGATCGTCGCCTGGCTGGCCCCGGTGATCGCCTACGCGGTGATCCGCAACCGGCAGCTGCCGCCGTCGGAGCGGATCCTCACGGTCGGCCACGCGCGGCGGATCCTGGCCCGGATGTTGGCGCCGCTGGGGATCGAGATCGACACCGGCTTCGACGAGGGCGACCTCGTGCCGAAGGTGGAGCTGGCGGCGATGGGAGGCAAGGACGCCGCCGAGAATGCGGCGCGGCTGGAGGCGGCGGGCAAGCTTCCGGGCTTCGAGGAGGCCCGCACGACGATGCTCGGGGCGGTGATGGCCCGGGCCGGCACGATGGTGATCGACCTCGACGCCGCCGGGATGGGCGTGCGGCATGAGGTGGACGGCGTCTGGGAGAAGCCCAAGATCCGGCAGCCGCCGCGGGGCCGGGAGCGGGAGGCGTGGGTCGAGGCGCCCAAGTCGAGCCTCGAAGTGGGCAAGGCGGTGACCGCCGTCCTCAAATCGCTCTGCGGCCTGCCGCCGGCCGCTCGGCAGGCCAAGGCGGTGCCGTTTGTGCTCAAGGTCGACGGCAAGCCGCGGAACTGCCGGCTCACCGTGGCCGCACGTCCGGCCGGCGAGCAGCTGATCGTGCAGATCGACCCGCCCGCGACGATCTTCAAGAAGCTGCCCGATCTGGGGATGCCCGAGCCCCTGGCGGAGAAGCTCGTGGGCCTGACCGCGGTGCAGAAGGGGCTGATCCTGATCGCGTCTCCGCCGAGCTCGGGGCTGACGACGACCTTCGACCTCGTCGTGCTCT
The DNA here is from genome assembly GCA_046075685.1 of Planctomycetaceae bacterium. Classification (GTDB taxonomy): domain Bacteria; phylum Planctomycetota; class Planctomycetia; order Pirellulales; family UBA1268; genus QWPN01. The sequence continues at coordinate 15,116 of JBJTQP010000259.1, forward strand.
CCGCCGACCGGCTGCTCCGCGACTTCATCTCCATCGAAGACGCCGAGTCTCCGCCCCGCGAGATCCAGAACGTGCGGCCCGTTCCCTTCGATGCCCGCACGGGCGTGACGCCCATGGCGGCGCTCGAGGGCGTGCTGCGGACGTATCCCAACGTGATCATCACCCGCGACGTCCGCGACAAGGAGCTCGTGCAGAAGCTCCTCGAGCTCGCAGGCGACGACAAGTTCGTGATCATGAGCCTCAAGGCCAGCGACGCCACCGATGCGATCGCGCGGATCCTCGCCTGCGGCGTGCCTCCTGAGGCGCTCGCCGCCACCCTGATCGGCACGCTCGCCCAGCGGATGGTCCGCAAGCTCTGTCCCAAGTGCCGCGAGGAATACCCGCCGGACCCCGAGCCGCTGCCCAAGATCCTGGCGGCCCTCAAGCTGCCCCCGGAGCAGCGGGCCAAGCTCCGCCGGGCGTCGAAGCACGGCTGCCGCGTCTGCGGCGGCACGGGCTACCTCGGCCGCGCGGCGATCTTCGAGCTCGCCAGCGGGACGACCGTCCGCAAGGCCGTGGCGGCCGGCGCCGACCAGGCCACGCTCCGCAAGGCGGCGATCCAGGACGGCATGAAGCCGCTCGGCGACGCGGGCCGGACACTGGTGCTCGAGGGCCTGACGTCGATCGACGAACTGCAGCGGGTGTTCGCGCCGCCGGGGCCCGCACAGCCTTCCCCGCCGGCATCCGCGGCCAAGGGAGCACGCCGGGCATGATCAACTTCGCCCTCCTCGCCCTGTTCCTGGTGGTGACCTTCGCGCTATGGCGCGAGGGGCTGTGGAGCAGCGCCATCATGGTGCTGAACCTGCTTGCGGCGGCCACGTTCGCCACGGCGTGGTATGAGACCGCGGTGGCCTTCCTGATGCAGCGCGGCCTGGCGAGCTACGACTATCTGCTCGACTTCCTCTGCATCTGGGGGCTGTTCGCGATCATCCTCCTGTTCCTCCGGGAGGTGTCGGACCGCGTCTCGCGGACGAAGGTCCGCTTCCGCAAGCCGGTGGAGATGTTCGTCAGCCCGCTCGTGGCGGCGGTCGGCGCCTGGATCGTGGTCTGCTTCACGGCGGCCACGCTCCACACGGCCGCGGTGCCCCGGGACTTCATCCAGGCCACGCCCGAGGCCCGCATGTTCTTCGGGCTCGCGCCCGATCGCCGCTGGCTGCAGTGGGTTCGCGGCTCGACGCTCCACGGCCCCTTCGCCCGCCCGGACCATGCCTTCGACGCCGACGCCGACTTCGTGCTCCGCTACGCCATGCGGCGGCGGGAACTGGAGTTCCAGCCCGAACTCCGCGTGAGGCGGTGAACCAGTGGCCGAGGCCGCGCCCGCCGACCCCGGGGCCGACTATCGGCCCGTGAGCCCGCTGGCGGTGGCGGCCCTGGTGGCCGGCTGCTCGGCGGCGCTCGCGCTGGTGACCAGGTTCGCGTGGGGCCTGCCGCTGCTCGGAACGCTGCTCGCCGCAGCCGCGCTCGCCGACGTCGGCCGGCCCGACGCCCGCAAGGCCGGCCGACTGGCGGCGCTCGCCGGTCTCGCCCTCTCGGTCGGCTTCGGTGCCCAGGCCGTGACGGCCGTGCTCGCGGATCGCTGGATCATGGCCGCCCGGGCCCGGGCGGCCGCCACGGCCTGGATCGACGCCGTGCGCGAGGGCCGGGCCGCCGAGGCGCTCTCGCTGTGCGCGGCGACCGTGCTGCCCGTCTCGACGCTGCCGCCCGATCTCGACCACGAGGAGACCGACGCCGAGCGGCTGCGACGCTTCACCGACCTGGCGGCCGTGAAGGCCGTGGCCGGATGCGGAACGACCCGGCCCACGCTGGCCGCACCCGTGGCCGCAGGCACCGACGACGGCGGCTGGATCGTCCGGGCCGACCTTGCCGGCTGCGGCGCTGCCGGCTCGATGGCGCGGATCATCGTCGTGCCCAAGCGGGTCCGCAAGGCCGGCGGCAGCCTCGAGCAGTGGCGGATCGTGGTCGTCGATCTGGACCGCTGACCCGCGGTGGATCAGGCCTCGCGGCTGAAGGGACGGACGGCGGCGATCGAGCCGGCCCCGGCGGCGAGCATCACCAGCCGGTCGAATCCCAACGCCGCACCCACGCCCCCCGGCATCGCGGGACCATGGGCTTCGAGCAGCCGGCTGGGCAGCGGCAGCACCCGGCGGCCGGCCGCTTCCCGAATGCGGTTCGCTGCGATGATCCGCTCCTCGATCACCGCCCGGCACGTCTCCTCCTCCCAGCCGTTCGCGAGTTCCACGCCCTCCGCAAACAGTTCGAATCGCCGGGCCACGCCGGGTGCGGCCGAATCGAGACGGGCAAAGGCGGCCTGCGACGCCGGCCAGTCGACAAGCAGCGCCGGCCGGCCCCGGCCGAGCCGCGGCTGCACCACCTCGGCGAGCAGGATCTCAAACGCCCGATCCCGGCGCTCGTCCGCTCCGGTCCCACACGCGACGGGCGGCAGCGCGACGCCGAGCCGCACGGCCGCGGCCTCGAGCTCGTCCGCGTCCGCCGTCAGCGGGTCGACGCCGGCATGGTCCATGTAGGCCTCGCGGCAGGTCACGCGGTCGAGGCCGCTCGTGCCCAGGCTGACGGCGGCGATCTCCTCCACGAGCCCCGCCACGTCGCCGAGCGTGCCGCCGGGCGCGTACCACTCCAGCAGGCAGAACTCGACGTCATGCAGGTCGCCCCGCTCGCCCGCCCGGAAAGACTGGGCGAACTGGTAGATCGGCCCGGCATCCTGGGCGAGCAGCCGCTTCATCAGCGCCTCGGGGCTCGCCTGCAGGAAGCGGGGCGAGTCGGCGCCGTCGAGCCGCACCTCGATCGGGTCGATGTGCGCCTCGGGCAGCACCTCCCGCGAGAGCACCGGGGTGTCGACCTCGACGAAGCCCCGGCGGTCGAACACGTCGCGCAGGCCGCGGCGAAGCCGGGCGCGGAGTTCGAGGAGCGGACGGGCCGTCATGGCGGGATGGTGTCAGGCCTTCGCGGCCGCGGTGAGGCGGGCGGGCGTCTCGCGGTACACCAGCACCGGGCACGGCGCCCGGCGCACCACCACCTCCGCCACGCTGCCCATCAGCAGCCGCGTGACGCCGGTGCGGCCGTGCGTGCCGAGCACGATCATCTCGGCGTGCTCGTCCGTCGCGAGCCGCACGATCTCGCCCGCCGGATCGCCCATCGTCAGGCGGTGCGTGAACGCCACCTCCGGGTCGCTGGGCCGCACGTCCTCGAGCATCTTCAGGATCCGCTCGGAATCGGGCTCCGGGATGCCGTAATACAGCTCGCCCCCGCCGTACGCGAGCGGCGGTTCCTCGACGTGCACGATCAGCAGCGTCGCCCCGGTCGCCTTGGCGAGCGCCGCGGCGTGCTCGAGCGCCGCATCGCTGGCGGTGGAAAAATCGGTCGGAAAGAGGATGGTCTTGCCCATGGTGCTGGCTCCCGCGTCGAACGAAGGCGTGACGGCATCCTGCCCCGAGAGGGCGATTCATCGCCGCCCGGCATCATACCGCGGTCAGTGCAGCCGCATCCCGGGGAGGCATCCGGCGTCCGGCGACAGCAGGTAGACACCCGGTGCCCCCGCGCCGCTGGCGGCCACCACCATGCCCTCGCTGAGGCCGAACTTCATCTGCCGCGGCGCCAGGTTGGCCACCACCACCACCAGCCGCCCCACGAGCGCCGCCGGCTCGTGAAAACCCTTGATGCCGGCGAACACCGTCCGCGTGGCGTCTCCCCCGAGGCTCACCGTCAGCTTGAGCAGTTTCTTGGCCTCGGGCACCTCCTCGGCGGCGATGATCCGCGCCACGCGGAGATCGACCTTGGCAAAGTCGTCGATCGAGCAGGTTGCCGCGAGCGGCTCCGCGGCCAGTGCCGCGGCCGAGTCTGGGGTGACGGAGTCTGGGGTGGCCGAGTCTGGGGCGGCAGGGGTGCCTTCCATCGATGATCCTCCAGGGGTGGGTGGGCTCGGCTCGGCGGCCCGCGAGGCCGCGAGCACCGCGTCGATCTGGCTCCGCTCGATCCGTTTCATGAGCGGGGTGAACGGGGCGACCGGCAGGCCGGCGAGCGGAGCCTGGGACTCGTCCCAGGAGCGGATCGGCCCGCCCACGAGGCTCCCCGCCTGCGCGGCGAGGCCGGGCAGCACCGGAGCGAGGTAGACCGCGATCTGCCGGAACAGGTTGAGGGCCACGCTGGCGACGTCGCGGAGCCGGCCGGCCGCGTCGGCCCCCTGCTTGGCGAGCTTCCAGGGCTGCTCCGCGTCGACGTACGCGTTGGCCCGATCGGCGGCGAGCATGATCTGCCGCATCGCCCGGGCGGTGTCGCCGTCCTCGTAGGCGGCGGCGATGTCGGTGCCGTCGGCCGCAGCCCGGGCGAACAGCCCGCCGTCGTCGGGATACCGCTCGGCCAGGCCCGTCGCCTCCAGCCAGCGGGCGGTGCGGCTGGCGAGGTTCACGACCTTGCCGACGAGATCGGCGTTCACCTTCGCCAGGAACTCGTCGAGATTGAGGTCCAGATCATCGATGCCGCCGGAGAGCTTGGAGGCGTAGTAGTAGCGGAGCGCCGCAGGATCGAGATGCTCGAGCCAGGTGCGGGCGAGCACGAACGTGCCGCGGCTCTTCGACATCTTCTGGCCGTCGACCGTGAGGAATCCGTGAACGCGGACCTTCGTCGGCAGCGCGAGACCCGCAGCCTCGAGCATCGCCGGCCAGAAGAGCGTGTGGAAGTAGACGATGTCCTTGCCGATCACATGGTGGATCTCGGCCGGCGGGCCGCTTCCGCCGCGGCCCCACCACGACTCGAACGCCTGCCCCCGGTCTGCGCACCACTCCGCCGTGGCGGCCAGGTAGCCGATCGGGGCGTCGAACCACACATACCAGTAGTGCCCCGGGGCGTCGGGGATCTCGAAGCCGAAGTACGGCGCCGGCCGCGACACGTCCCAGTCGCGGAGCGGCTCGCCGAGGAAGTGGCCGGCGAGGTAGTTGGCGATCCGCGGGTCGAGGGCTCCGCTCGACCGCGTCCATCCGGCCAGGAAGCCGTGCAGCGCCTCGATCGTCACGAACAGGTGCTCGGCCGACCGGACCTCGGGCCGCGTGCCCGAGAGCGTGCTCACGGGATCCCGCAGATCGGCGGGGGAATAGGTGGCGCCGCACTGCTCGCAGGTGTCGCCGTACTGGTCGGCGGCCGTGCAGCGGGGACAGGCGCCCTTCACGAAGCGGTCGGCAAGGAAGGTGCCGGCGGCCGCGTCGTAGAGCTGCTGCACATCGCGGCTCACCACCAGGCCCTGCGCCCGCAATGCCTGCCACACCTCGGCGCAGAGGCGGCGGTTGGTCGGGTTGTCGGTGGAGCCATAGTGGTCGAAGTCGACCTCGAATCCGGCGAAGTCGGCCAGGTGGGCCGCCCGCATCTCGGCGATCAGCTCCCGCTCGCTGCGGCCCTCCGCCCGGGCCCGGATCATGATCGCCGTGCCGTGCGTGTCGTCGGCGCAGACGTAGACGCACTCGTGGCCGCGGAGCTTCTGGAACCTCACGAACACGTCGGTCTGGATGTACTCGACGAGGTGCCCGAGGTGGATGTGCCCGTTGGCGTAGGGAAGCGCCGAGGTGACGAGGATCCGGCGCCGGGGAGAAGCAGGCATGCGCGACGTGGACGGGCGGGGGTGGCGGAACCGAGCGGATTGTAGGAACCGGCGGGGAATCGAGGGAATGCCGGCCGACTGGGCAAGTGCGGGAGCGCGAAAGTGGGCTTGTCGCCCCTCGACCCCGCGGGCAGTATCCCGCCCCGCATCGGCGGTCGCAGCCCGCCGGTCCACGTCCTGCGGAGTGATGGCATGACTCGACTCCTCCCGCTCGCCGCCCTGATCGCGGCCAGCCTGGCCCTCGGCCCGGCGGCCGCCGCCGACCCTGCCGCGGCGGCCCGCGCGGGGGAGGCCGTGCTGCTCGATTTCGCCGCCTCGTGGTGCGGACCATGCCGGCAGATGGCGCCGATCGTGAACGAGGTCGCGGCCGCCGGCTGGATCGTGCGTCACGTCGACGTCGATCACGAGACGAACCTGGTGAAGCGGTTCGCCGTCACCGGGGTGCCCTGCTACGTGCTCCTGGTGAAGGGCCACGAGGTGGGCCGCATCAACGGCGCCACGACCCGCGGCGAACTCGAAACCCTGTTGGCCAAGGCGGCCGCCCCGCTCGGTGGCGCACCGGCCTCCGCCCCGGCGGCGGTGGCCGAGCAGCCGGCAATCGCCGGCGTGCCCATCCCGCTGGCGCCGGCGGGCCGCCATCTTGCGACCGATCCGCCGGCGGCGACCCTCACACCGCTCGTGCCGGCAGCCGATCCACCGGCCGCTCGGCCACCTGTCGCCGCCACGATCCCGGCCGCGGATCAGCCGCTGCGGGCACCCGAGACGATTCCGTCCGGCAGCGACACCGCGGACCGTGCCGCCCTCGAACAGCGGCTTCTCGCCGCCACCGCCCGGCTTCGCGTCGAGGACGCGGCGGGCGTCTCCTGGGCCACGGGCACGGTGATCGACTGTCGCCAGGGCGAGGCGCTGATCCTCACCTGCGGCCACGTGTTTCGCGACTCCCAGGGCAAGGGCCGCGTCGAGGTGGATCTCTTCGGCCCGCATGGCCCGCGGGGCGTGGCGGGACAGGTGATCGCATGGGACCTGAAGCGCGATCTGGCGCTGGTGAGCATCTTCACCGAGGCGGAGATCAAGCCGGTGGCCGTCGGCGGCACGGATCGCAGCACGCCGGTCGGTGTCCCGGTGGTCACCGTGGGCTGCGACGGCGGCAAGGATCCGTCGATCCGCCACAGCCGGATCACTGCGGTCGACAAGTATCTCGGGCCGTCGAACCTGCAGGTCGCCGGCCAGCCCGTGCAGGGTCGCTCGGGCGGCGGCCTGTTCGCGATCGACGGCACGCTGATCGGCGTCTGCAATGCGGCCGATCCCGCCGACAACGAGGGGCTGTTCGCCGCCCTCCCGTCGATCCACGACCAGCTCGACGAGGCCGGCCTCGCGTTCGTCTACCGCAACGTCTATCCGAGCGGCGGCCTCGACGTCGCCGCCGCCGGCCCGCACCTGCCGACCATGCCCGCCGCCATGCCCGGCGTGTCCTTCGACCGCCGCGACCGCGCCGACGCGGTTCCCACGGCGTCGACCGGCGGACCGGCGGGCGGCGACGACACGCCGCGAGCCGCGGCGGCGACGCCGGAATCGGCCAGCGGCCCGACGGCGGTCCGCGAGGCCGGTCCGGCGGCCCTCTCCGCCGGTGAGGCGGCGCTCATCGACCACGTGCGGCAGCATGGCGGCCGCGCGGAGGTGATCTGCATCGTCAGGCCGCACGGCGCCCCCGACGCCTCGAGCGAGGTGTTCGTGCTCAAGGGAGCGCGATCCGATTTCGTGGACCACCTCTCCCGGGCCCACCACGGCCAGGTGCCCGCACCATCCGCCAGCCCGCCGCAGCCGCGGTCGGACGTGGCGCTGCTCCCCGCGGCCAACCCGATCCGCTGACGACGCCGACGGTCTCCGGCCAGCGGGCCGCCGCGGGCCGCGTCAGTCACCCACCTCGATCGTCACGGGGACCGCGCTGACGCCCTCGGCGGGCGTGGCCCCGCCGCGGCCCACCGCCCGCACGGTCACGGTGCCCTCCCCGAGCAGGTCGGCAGGGACCTCGATCGACGACTCGGGGCCGGTGGTCCGGCCCAGCACGCGGCCGGTGGCAAACACCACCGCGCCGCCGATGCCGCTCCCCCGCACGCTCACCCGCACCGTGCCGCTGCGGCTCACCCTCGCCGGCTCCACCACGAGCTCGATCGTGCGGCCGTGGTTGGCAAACATCACGGGCACGACGGCCCGGCCCTGGGTCTCGACGGGCGACGACTCGATCGCCACCACCCGCAGCTCATGATGGCCGTCGGACAGCGCCGCGGTGTCGAGCACGAGCCGCCCCCCGGCACCGCAGTCGGTCACCCGCAGGCCGTCGAGAAACAGCTCGTAGCGATCGACCACGCCCCCGCCCGGCACCGTGGCCCGGGGCTCGAGTTCGATCGTTCCGGTGAGCACCGTGCCCGGCTCGAGCACCCGGGCGTCGCTCGCCAGCACGACCTCCACCTCGGGCACCTGGGCCCACGGCTGGCAGAGCGGATCGCCCACCACGAGCAGCTGGTAGGGGCAACGCACGGATTGGTAGAAGGCCTCGACGAGGCTGGCGCCGCGGGCGTAGTGCACCTGGAGGGCCGCGTGGGGAAACTTCGCGGGAATCGAGTAGGGCTCGATCACGGTGCCGCTCGATCCGGCCGCCCCATAGCGGAGAAACTCCGACAGCGGGGTCTGCGACGACGACGCCGTGAAGATGCCGCCGAAGCTGGTGAGGTTCTCGCAGATCGCGCCCGGCGTGATCGTGCTGCCGCTCGACCGCCAGTTGAAGTCGGGCGTGCCCGCCATCAGGCCGGCCACGTCCGCCTTGCCGCCGGGCACCGCACCCGACACGATCTCCGCCTTCACGCCCAGATTCCCCAGCGCCTTGATGATCGCCGGAAAGACGCTGCTGCGGGTCGTGGTCCGCACGTCGGCATTGGTCATGAGGTAGATCGTGCCCTCGGGCCGGCTGCCGTCGGCCCGCGCGGCCGACTTCAGGTAGGCGGCGATCTCGCGGACCGTGTTGCCCCGGCCGGCGGTCACGCCGAGCATCACGGAGAGCAGGTACCTCGTGCCCCCCGCCTCGAGCAGCGCGCCGTCGTTGCCCCAGCCGTACCAGCCGCGGAACCCGAGCGTCGTCGTCGGAACCCCGTCGCGGGCCAGCGGCCGGTAGTAGTCGTTGCTCTCCGGATCGAGCCAGGCGGGGCCGCCGCTCTGCACGGCGGCGAAGAGCATCGTCATCCCGGTCAGCGACGCCGACGGATAGGGATCCTTGGCGGCCAGGTCCGGAGGCAGGTCCTCCTTGAAGTCGATCCGCCACGGGAAGTCGCTCGACCAGGCCAGGCAGTCGATCTGGGTCGACAGCCGTCGCGAGTCGATCGCCTTGATGATCGGCAGCAGCAGTTCGGAGCGAAACCGGGAGATCGTCGTGCTCTCGACGCTGTCCTGCCAGGGAAGCATCAGGATGTTGATCGGGGGAATGCCGCGGGCCGCCACGAAGGCGTTGGCCACGGCGATGCTGTCGGCGCTCGCCGGATTGACCACCACGAACACGTTCTCCGGGCCGCCGCCGGCCCGGGTGGCGACGCCCGGCGCCAGGCAGCCGACCGCGGCCCACAGCAGCCGCACGGCGATCACGGCCGGACAGGAAAACGGGCGGCGGATCATGGTGATGCTCGCGGAGAAGTCGCCGAACTGGTCCGCCGAAGTGTAGGCGTTCCGCGGAACGTCCTCCATGGATGCCGGGAAACGACGCTAGACTGAACCGCCTCGGATTTCACCGGCCGTCCGTCCGCCCCGATGCGCCACCGCCTGCCGACCTGTCTGATCCTCGCGGCCCTCAGCCTCGCCCCCCCGGCGACCGCCGCCGACCCGGCGTTCTCGGGAGACCGGGCGTACGCGCACCTCCGCGCGATCTGTGACCTCGGCCCGCGGCCCAGCGGCTCCACCGGGATGGCCCGCCAGCGGAAACTGCTGGTCGAGCACTTCCGCGCGGCGGGCGCGGTCGTCGAGGGGCAGGCGTTCGAGATCCGGGATCGCCGCACCGGCGAGCCGGTGCATCTCGAGAACCTGCTCGTCACCTGGCATCCCGACCGCACCGAGCGGGTGCTGCTGGCTGCCCACTACGACACCAGGCCCCATCCCGACCGCGATCCGACCGACCCGCAGGGCGTGTTCCTCGGCGCCAACGACGGCGCCAGCGGCGTGGCGGTGCTGATGGAACTGGCGGCCGCGATCCCCGCGCTGCCAGGTCCGGTCGGCGTCGACTTCGTGCTCTTCGACGGCGAGGAGTACGTGGTTGGTCCCCGCGACCCCTACTTCCTGGGCTCCACCTTCTTCGCCCGGCAGTACGCGGCCGACCGCACGGCGGGCACGCTGGCCCGCTCGTACCGTGCAGGGGTGCTGCTCGACATGGTCGCCGATCGCGATCTGGAGATCTGGCAGGAGCAGCACAGCGTCGACTGGGCCGACACGCGGCCGATCGTGGATTCGATCTGGGACGTCGCCCGCCGCCTCGAGGTGCGGCAGTTCGTGCCCCGACCGAAGCACGCGGTGCAGGACGACCATCTGCCGCTCCGCATGATCGCCGGCATTCCCACCTGCGACATCATCGACTTCGACTATCCCGCCTGGCATACGACGGGCGACACGCCGGCCGCCTGCTCGGCTGAATCGCTCGCGGCCGTCGGGCGGGTGATGCTCGCCTGGCTCCGCGAGCAGCGGTGACCGTCATGCGCGGCAGCCCACCACGGCCCCGGGAGCGGCTCGTCGTCCCGGACCTGGGCCTCGGCGAGGTCACGCTGACGCTCTCCCTCTGGCTGGTGCCGCCGGGAGCGAGCGTGCTCGCGGGGGACCGCGTGGCGGAGCTTTCGGCCGGGGGCGTGACGATCGACCTGGAGGCCCCGGTGTCGGGAAGGTTGGTGAGCCGGCTGGTCGACGAGGATGATCGTCTGCGGCCGGGCGAGGTGATCGCCGAGTTCGAGGTGGCGGCATGACGCTCCTCGACGCGGCCGAGGAATCGCCCGCTCCCGACGACCTGAGGCTGGTGTGGCGTGCGGCGCTGGCAGGTGCCGCGACGATGTTCCTGGCCCAGCCTCCGGCCGACCTCTGGTGGCTGGCGTGGGTAGCGCCGCTCCCGTGGCTGGCGCTCGTGCAGCGGCCGGCCCTCGCCGGACGGGGGCCGTGGCTCGCGATCTGGGTCGCGGGCTTCCTGCACTGGCTGTTCACCATCCACTGGCTGCGGCTCCCCCATCCGGCCACCGCGCTCGGCTGGGCGGCGCTCGCCGCCTACCTGGGCTGCTCCCTGCCGCTCTTCGTGTGGACGACGCGACGATTGGTCCACCGGCGCGGCTGGCCCCTGGTGCCCGCCGCCACCCTCGCCTGGATGGCATGCGAACACCTCCGCGGCAGGGTGCTCGGCGGCTTCACGTTCGGCATGCTGGGCCACACGCAGTGGCGCTGGACCACGATCATCCAGGCGGCCGACGTCTTCGGGGCGGTCGGTGTCAGCGGCCTGGTGATGATGGTGGCGGGGGTGCTGGCAACCCGCGGTGGCTGGGGCGACAACCGGCGACGCGGTGATCGCCTGGCCGCCGGTGGTGCCGCGGCGCTGATGATCCTGGCCGTGGTGTACGGCGGCCTGCGGCTCATGCCCCCTGCATCCGCGGCGGCCCCGCGACCCCTCGACGTCCTGCTGGTCCAGGGATCGATCGACACCGAACTCAAGCACGATCCCGACCGCGCCATCGACGTGGCCCAGCATTACGACACCCTGACCCTCATGGGCCTCGCCGCATCGGGCACCGCCGCGCGGCCCGACCTGATCGTCTGGCCGGAGACGATGTGGCGGTGGCCGGTGCTGGAGATCGATCCCGCCGAGCGGCTCCCCGAGGCCGTCGTCGAGGACACGCTCGGCCCGCACGAGGAGGGCGACACCGAGGCGGAGCGGCAGGCCCGCTGCCGGCGGGCGCTCGAGCGGCAGCGGTTCGAGGCTCTCGAGATGTTCGCCCTGCGGTACGGCACCCTGTGGCTCGTGGGCGTGGACAGGCAGGTGGTGACCCCGCGGGCGGCCGGAGGCGCGGAGCACTTCAACAGCGGGCTCTTTCTCGACGCCGAGGGGCATCCCGTGGCCCGCTACGACAAGATGCATCCGGTCATGTTCGGCGAGTACGTGCCGCTCGCCGACGTGTTTCCGATCCTCTATCGGGTCACGCCCCTGCCGGCAGGGCTCTCGGCCGGACGCGAGGCGGTGGCCGTCGAGGTCGCCGGCTACCGTGTCGCCCCCACGATCTGCTACGAGACGGCTCTGCCGACGGCGATCCGCTCGCTCGTCCGCACGCTGGCCGCCGCGGGGTCTCGGCCGGACGTGATCGTCAATCTCACCAACGACGGCTGGTTCTGGGGCTCGAGCGAACTCGACATGCACCTCACCGCCGCGATCTTCCGGGCGGTGGAGGTGCGCACGCCGGTCGTGGTCGCCGCCAACACGGGCTTCTCGGCGGCGATCGACGGCTGCGGCCGGCTGCTCGACCGCGGCCCCCGCCGGCAGACGGCCACGCTCCGGGCCGCCATCCACAGGGACGGCCGCTGGAGCCCGTGGCTGGCCTGGGGAGACCTGCCGATCTGGGCATGCGTGACGGTCGTGGCGGTCCTGACGGCGCGGGTGCCGCCCCGGGGCGGCACGCGGCCCCCGGGCCGGCGGACCGCGCCGCCGAACCGGGCCGCCACTAGAGCCTGACGCCCCGGCCTGCCGAACAGAAACCCGGTCGGTTGGCTTGCCCGGGCCGTCCGCCGGGCCCGACAATGGGATGTCCGGGTCCAGCGGCGAGGAGCGGCATGAACATCATCGGCAAGATCTTCGTGTTCGCGGTGTTCGTCATGAGCCTGATGCTCATGACGTTCGCGGGCGCCGTCTACATGTCGCACACCAACTGGAAGGCGGAGGTGGAGCGGGAGCCGAAGGACTGCCTGCCCGGACAGCAGCCCGGCTACCGCTACCAGATCACCCAGGCCGAGACCGAGCGGAAGAAGCTCCAGGACGAGATCTCGTCGCTCCAGCAGAAGGTGGCGGAATCGGAACGGACGCGGGACCAGGTGATCGCCAAGCTGCAGACCGCCATCGTCCAGAAGGAAGGCGAGCTCCAGAAGCTGCGGGCCGAGAAGGACGAGCGGCAGGCCGCGATGGACAAGGCCGTCGCCGACGTCGCCGCACTCCGCGACGACCTGCTGGCAGCCGAGAAGGACGTGGCCCAGCTCCAGGAGCAGGTCAATCAGCAGCAGCAGAAGGTCGACGCCCAGGTCGGCAAGTCGGCGGAACTCTCCGCGGCGCTGGCCGAGGAACAGGCGAAGCTGGCGATGGCCGAGGAGCGGAAGGCGCAGCTGGAAAAGCAGGTGACCAACGCCCGAGACCTGCTCAAGCAGAGCGGCCTGACGATCGACAGCACCCCCAAGGATCGCGTGCCCACCCTGGACGGCGACGTGGTCGCGGTGGCAGGCGGGTCGATCCAGGTCTCGCTCGGCAGCGATGACGGCCTCCAGGTCGGCCACACCTTGGAAGTCTACCGCGGCGGCGAGTACATCGGGCGGGCCCTCGTGAAGACGGTCACCCCGGATCATGCGGTGGCCGAGATCGTGAAGGCCTATGCCCGCGGCGTGGTGCAGCGGGGCGACAAGGTGACGACCCGGCTCAAGGCCTGAGCCCTCGCCCCGCGGAGCCGATCCATGGCAGACGACCAGCCCCAGCGCCGCTCGCCGATGAACGTCGACACGGCCATGCTCGTGCTGTCGTTCGTGGCCCTGTCGATCGGCTGCCTGATCCTGGCGCTCGACCTGTTCATGCGGCGCATGCCCCTCTCGCCGGTGCCGCCGCAGTAGGGCCGCCGCCCGTCACGGGGCGTCCGCGATGCCGCTCTGGTTTCTGCGTTCCCGCCGGCGACGGGCGATCGGCGATCGGCCGTTTCCGCCCGCATGGGATGCGATCCTGCGGCGGATGGTGCTGCAGTCACAGTGGCTCGATCCGGCCGAGGCCGACGCCTTTCGCCGCTGGGTGGCCGTGTTCGTCGCCGAGAAGCGGTTTGAAGGCTGCGGCGGCCTCGCCATCACCGACGAGGTGCGGCTCACGATCGCCGGGCAGGCGGCGATCGCGGCCCTGGGCCTCGGAGGTGAATGGTTCGATTCGCTCCGCTCGGTGCTCGTGTATCCCGGCGACTATCTCGTGCCCCGCACGACGCCGCTCGCCGGCGGCGGCGAACTGGCCTGGCAGGAACCGCGGGTCGGCGAGACGTGGACGGGTGGCAGCATGGCGCTCTCCTGGCCGGGTGTCGTCGACGGCGGCCGGCTGCGTGACGGCCCGCGGAGCGTGGTGATCCACGAGTGCGCCCATCTGTTCGATGCCCTCGACGGGGAGATCGACGGCCTGCCGCCGCTGCCGGGCGGCGATCGGGCCGCCTGGAGCGCCGCGGTCACGGCCGCTCGACGGCGGTTCGAGGACGCGGTCGACGAGGGCCGTTCGACCGCCTTCGACGACTACGCCGCGGAGAGCGAGGTGGAGTTCTTCGCGGTGGCGAGCGAATGCTTCTTCCAGGATCCGCACCGGCTCGCCAGGCACGACGGCGAGCTCTACGGCCTGCTGGCCTCCGCCTGGCGGCAGGACCCGAGGCGCAGGGTGCCGGTCCGCGCCGCCCGCGGACGGTGAGTCATACGGACTCCACGTGATCCTCGCGCGTCGGTTCGCACCGCGGCCGGCCGGATTCCGCAGGCTGCAAGCCCGCGGCTACGAGAATCTCAGCGCGGGGCTGCGCGCGTCAGCGGCGGCCGGTTCGGCGGCGTCTTCGGGCGGAGGCTCACCGCCCTCGGGCATCGGCCCGCCGGCATCCGGGTGCCAGGCGGGATCGGGCGGCGGAGGCTGATTCTCGGCGGCCGGTGGAAGGTCTGGCACGGCGGGCACGGTGAGCCGCGAGGCGAGCGACACGAGCAGCCCGTCGGGTGACGCCAGCACGAGCCGGTCGGTGATCCCGTTCACCACCGGCAGCGTGAAGGCACCGAGGCAGAGCCATTCGCTCGGCATCCCCGTGTCGACATCGATGCCGGTGAGCCGACCCATGCGGTCGAGACACCACAGCCTGGTGCCGGTGCCCGCGATCACCGTGCCGTCCACGCACGACGACCACAGCGCCGTGCCATCGAGGGCGGAGAAGGCCATGATTCCATCACCCCCGAGCGACACGACGACCGTGTTGCCGAGGACGAGTGGTCCGGCGGTGGGCGGGAACGGCAGTGCCGTCCGCCACGTCTCCTGCAACGCGAACGGGCCTCCGGGCGGGTTCTCGAGCCGATACAGGTCGCCGCGCTTCGTGGCGGCGTAGACGGCCCCGTCACGCACGGCCAGCTGGCCGGCGAGGGGCGAGCTGTTCTCGAAGTCCATCCCCCTCCAGCTGCCGGAATCCGAGGCCACCACGAAGATCGTGCCCCCCGCGTCGCTCCACGCGATTCCGTCGGCAAACCGCTGCGGAGGGGGCACGCTGACGTCGACGCGCGCAGTCGGCGACATCCGCGCGGCAAGCTCGGGGTCGAGGATGAGCCCGCCGGGGGTGGAGGCGGCCGCACCCCGCCTCGACCAGAGCACGCTGCCCGGACGCGGCAGGCCCGCAGCCGTGCCGGTGCTCACCGCATGCAGCGTGCCGTCGCTCGTGCGGGCCACGACCAGGCCGTCGTCAACGGTCACCGATTCGAGCCTCGAACCGGCGGAGTCGAACGGAAGCTGCACGACCCACTCCCGCACCAGGCCGGCGCGGGCCGCCACGAGTTCGTCTCCCGCCGTGCCGCACAGCAGGGTGCCGCCGGCGAGACCGGTGGCGGTGTGAAGGCACGCGGCGACGAGAGCCAGGCCCATGGTCTGGCACGAAGCGGAGCGGAACATGATCGCGGTTGTCCTGTCGGGTGCCGCGCACTGTTTCGCGGCACGTCAACGATAGTTCGTGATCGTGGAACCTCAAAAATGCTAGGCTTTCCGCCGGTTCGCCCGTCTTTCGTGCACGACCCTCCCAACCCTCCCGCCGATGGCCCCAGCCGCGACACGCCCCGGATCCCGCGACGCCGCCGCGGTCGTGCTCGGCTACCTCAACTTCTCGTCGGGAGCGTTCGACCCGGCCGTATGGCGGGCGTTGAACGACCTCTACGCGGCCATCGAGCCTCCGGATGAGCATGGCGCGGTGACGGAGAAGGCCGACTCCGCCGACCTGGTCGCGGTGCAGCTCCGCGATCGCCTCGGCCAGCTGGCGGCCACCGAAGCCGCCTTCCGCGATCCGGGCCAGGCCCGCTGGGCGATCGATGCGGTGTTCGCCGACCTGCTGCCCGGCTACCGCCGCTTTCATGCCGACCTGCTCGAACACCAGCCGCCGGGCGGCCTCGAGCGGCCGTTCTTCGTGATGGCCGCGATCCGCACGCTGCTCTCCGGATCGACGCCGGACGACGACCGTGACGAGGCGGTCGCGCGGGCGGTCGACCGGCTCGACGACTACGTCGGCTGGCGGCCACTGGCCGTGCTGGAAAACGGCCGGCTCGCAGCCCCCTACCCCCATGAGCGGGTGCGGCCGATCCCGCTCTACGTCGCCGGAGCCGGGGCGGCACACGGCCGCTATCGCAGCCTCGTCGCCGGCGCGATCTCGATCCTCGGCGAAGTTCCCGTGGAGCTCCTCCGGCAGGCCGACTTCGATCTCGACGCGCTGGAGGAACTGGCGATCGATCCGCGGGCCTTCGACTTTCTCCACCCGGCGGCCAGCCGGCCCAACTACCTGTTCGGGCTCTGGGATCCCGCCCGGATCGACGAGCGGGGCCTCTACCGCCGCATGGTCGTGCAGCAGGCGACGCTCGACGGCATCCTCTCCTGGCCGCAGTCGGCATCGCACGCGGCGGGTGGAGGAACGGAGGCGGAGTTTCGCTGGGAGTCGTCCGCGGTGCTCGCGGGCGTCATGCTGATGGCCAGCGGCCTCTCGGGGCACGGCCCGGGCGCCCTGCAGGCGGCGCTGCCGTTGGCGGAACTGCTGCCCCGGATCGCCTCCTACCGCGACGAGTTCTACCGCCGCCTGCTCTCGACGCTGCCGCCATCCCATCGCAGCCGCCTCGAGGACGAGGCCCGCCGCATCCGCCAGCCCTTCGGCGGCGTCCGCCGGCACATCAACGCGATGCTGGCGGGCCGCCGGGCTCGGCAGGTGGAGAACGTGGCGCTGGCCGCGGTGCTGGCCCGCATGGGCAGGCAGCAGGGTGCGGAGCGGCTGGCCGGCGCGGTGCCGGCGGCGAGCGCCAGGATGCTGGCCCGGATCACAGGGCATGTCGTCGCCGCCCAGCAGGCGCTTTGGCGGACGCGGTCGGCGGTCGCGGCCCTTGACCACCTCGACGCCGCCGATGATCTCCTGGCTCGCGGCGTGGCCTGCGGCGCGCTGGTCGATCCGTGGAACATCCTCGGACTGGCGGGCCAGTTTCCGCTCCATGAACCCGGCGGCGAGAGCCTGCCGGATCCCCGCGTCGACGACCTCGTCAACGCCACGAGCTCCATCGTCGAGGGGTATGCGACGGCGTGGAGGCAGGCGGGCCTCGCCGGCGATGCCGCGGCCGCCGCGCGGGCCGCCGCCGCCGTGGAGCGGCTGGCGGCATGGTGGGACACGTTCGCCACGACCACCGTGTCGGGGGTGCCCCACCTCTCCGGCCGCGAGTGCGTCGATTCGACCCGCGAGGTCATCGCCGCGCTCGAGCAGCGGCGGGAATCCTCCCCGGAGCCCCCTCCGCCCGGCTTCTGGAAGCGGGCAGTCGACGGGTTTTCGTCGCCCCGGAGCCATGCCCAGGCCGCCGACGCCCTGCTCGACGAAGGCGATCTCGACGGCGCGGCAGGTCTCCTCGTGCACTGGGCATCGCTCCTCGAGGGCCCGACGATCGAGCGGAGCGGCCCCGCGTGGCTGGCCGCCGCTGCCCGCTGGGTCGCGCTGGCCACCGTGGATTCAACGGCCGCCTCCCGCGGACGGGTGCGCCGCTTCCTGGAACTCGTCGAGGCCAACACCTCGGCCGTGATCGACGTGATCGTCGCCGCGGCGGTGGCGCCGACGGCCGGCCGCAGCAACGACCCCGACGATGACGACGATGCCGATCCGGAGGAGCGGGTGGCCGCCGCCTATGAGTCGATGGTCTGGCGGGATTCGGCCGACGACGGCGTGGACGGCGGCATGATCGACGTCGATGCTCCCGGCGGCGACTCGCTCGACGCGGTGGCGGCCATCGAGGATGCCGCCGAACTGGTGCGGGGCGTGCTCCGGCTGTTTCGCGAGGCCGTGGCTGCGTGGTGCGCCGCCGACGCCGCCGGCGGCACCGCCCCCGACCGCGACGAGCTCGACGCGGTCGAGGCGTGGAGCCGGAGCGTCCGGCGGCTGCGCCGCACGCTGGTTCGCGCCGCGGCGCTGGTCGCGATCCGCGATCAGGCGCCGCCGCCGGGCATGTCGCCGGTCGAGTTCGACCGGCTCCGCTGGCAGCGCGACGCGGCCGCCGAGCGGCTCGTCGAAGCCGCCGTGCAGGCCGGCGAGACCCGCTGGATCCTGGCTGCCCGCAGGCACCTCGGCGGATCCGGGGCGGCCGCCCCGGCCGGCTCGGTGGGCGGGCTTGTCGCAGCCTTCTTCCGCGGCGACGCGGCCGACGCCGCCGTCCGCACCGCCGCGATCTGCGAGCGGCTCCTCGGCCGACCCGTGCTCTACGTGCCGCTCTCCCGCGGCGGCCGCGCCGACCGGGTCGTGAAGGCCCGCACCCGCGAGCGGCTCCTCGAGCGCATGGCGGCCTGCCTGCCGCGGCTCGGCCTGGTGCAGGAGGCCGTGGCCGTCGTGCAGCTCGCCAAGTCGCTGGAGAGCCGGCGGCCGCCCGGCGGCGCGAGCGTCAGCGAGTTCGACCGCGTCTTCGAGGCGGGCACCACCGCGCTCGTCGAGCGGATCGTGGAGAGCAGCGGCGACGGACTCCCCGACGAGGCGACGCGGACCGCCCGCATTCTCGACGCCCTGGCGCTGCTCGTTCCGCGGCTCCTGGAGACCTGGATGACGCACGCCCGCCAGCTGCGGCTCTCGGTGCTCGAGCGGGTTCGCGACGACAAGGCGTTCGCCGCGGTCCGCGAGTTCGTGGAGCGGTACGGCCACGGCCTGTTCACGCAGCACCTGCTGGCCCCGTCGTCGCTCCGCGGCATCCTTCGCGGCGGCGTCCGCGGCTGGCTCGAGCGGCTCGTCGATCAATCGCTCGACGCGGACGACCCGCCCGCCGCGGGCCGTTCACCGCAGAGGCTCGTGGAAGACCTCGCATCCGGAGCGCTGCCGATGAAGGTGGCCGTGACCCGCCTGCGGCTCGTGCTGGAAAGCATCGCCGAGAATCACGCGGAGTATCGCGACTGGAACTCCACCACCACGCAGTCGGATCGCGGGGAGTGCCTGCACATCCTCCTCGACGAGCTCCGCGTGAAGGCGGAGCACGATCGGATCGCGTGGACGCTCCGGCCGGTCACCATGGCCCATCGGGTGCTCGCCCGCCGGGCCACGGCGGACGCCGCCGAGGCCTGGCGGAACCGGCTCCGCGACGAAACCCGCGACACCGCCGCCGATCTCGTCCGCCGGCTCGATCAGCTGGAGGGCCACTGGAGCGTCCGCCTGGCGAGCATCTCGGACCGCGTGCGGCGGCCGTTCACGGCCGCGCTGGAGCAGGACGAGCTCGAGGCCCTGGTCGAGCCGGCGGTGGCGGAGCTCGTCACGGGTGCGCCCGCAGGCGCCGGGGCGGCGCTCGAAGCCAGGGCGGAAGGCTTCCTGGGGGTGGCGAGCGGATCGGGCGTCGAGGTGCCGGAGTGGCTCGAGCGACTCTCGGCGGCGGTCGATCGGGCCATCGAACGCACCGGGGCCGCGGCCCACGGCGGCACGATGCCGCGGCCCGCCGCGGGCCTCCCGCAGAGCGTGCCCTGGGCGACGCTGCCATGGGACGCGCTCAAGGCGGCCCTCGCCGGGTGAGCCGGCGGCCCGCATGTGCAGCCGGCTCGCGTGTAGGATGACCCGCTCCCTCGAACCCGATCCCCCCATGACGCTCCGCCCCCTTCGCGCCTCCGAGCATCTCCACGACGTCCGCTACGAGATCCGCGGCGCCCTCGCCCGCCGCGCCGAGCAGCTCGAGCGGGAGGGCCACGAGATCGTGAAGCTCAACATCGGCAACCCCGGAGCCTTCGGCTTCCGGATGCCGGAGTCGATGCGGGTGGCGATCGTGCAAAACCTCCACCAGGCTGATCCCTACTCGCATCAGAAGGGCATCTTCCCGGCCCGCGAGGCGGTGGTGATGCAGCAGCAGAATCGCGGCGTGATGGACGTGACGGCCGACGACGTGTTCATCGGCAACGGCGTCAGCGAGCTGATCATGATGGCGATGCGGGCGCTGCTCAATCCCGGCGACGAGGTGCTCGTCCCGAGCCCCGACTACCCGCTCTGGACCGCCTCGGTGGTGATCCATGGGGCGCAGGCCGTGCACTACCCCTGCCGCCCCGAGCGGGGCTTCGTGCCCGACCCGGCGGAGATCGAGTCGCTGATCACCGACCGCACCCGCGCGCTGGTGCTCATCAACCCCAACAACCCGACCGGCGCCGTCTATCCCCGCGAGGTGCTCGCCGCGCTGGCGGGCATCGCCGAGCGGCGGCACCTCGTGCTCTGCGCCGACGAGATCTACGACGAGATGCTCTACGACGGGGCCGAGTTCATTCCCCTGGCCACCCTGGCCCGCACGACGCCCTGCCTCACCTTCTCGGGCCTCAGCAAGGTCTACCGCGCCTGCGGCCTGCGGGTCGGCTGGCTCGTGTTTTCCGGGGAACGGGAGCATGCCCGCGACTACATCCAGGCGGTGGAACTGCTGGCGAGCCTGCGGCTGTGCTCCAACGTCCCGGGGCAGTTCGCGGTGCAGACCGCCCTCGGCGGCCACCAGTCGATCTTCGACCTCACGCGGTCGGGCGGCAGGCTGCACGCCACGCGGGCGGCGCTGCTCGGCGCGGTGGCGGGCAGCCGCTGGCTCTCGGTGCTGCCGCCGCAGGGGGCGATGTATGCCTTCGTTCGCGTGCACGCCGAGCGGCTGCCGGGCGGCGGGGCCGCGTTCGACGATCAGCGGTTCGCCCTCGACCTGCTGGAGCGGAAGCACGTGCTGGTGGCTCCCGGCTCGAGCTTCAACGTCCCCTATCGCGACCACTTCCGGGTCACGCTCCTCCCCGACGCCGACCAGATGGCCGACGTGTTCGCCCGCATCGAGAGCCTGCTCGGCGAATACGCCGCCGAGAGCTGATCCGGGTCACGCGTGATCCTCGCACGTGGTCTCGGCACCGCAGCCGGCCGGAGGCATGCATGGCGGTTCCATGATCCATGGCACTGAGGTTGCAGTGAGGGGCTGCCCGTGCCCGGGAGCCGGCGTAGGTGCCAAGCGAAGCCCGGAGGGCGAACGTGCAGGCACCTCCGAGTGAGCGGAGGGCAGGGATGCCCGAAGCGAACGTCCGGCGAGGGGGCATGGGCGGCCGCGTCGCCCGTTGGGCCCATTGGCCTCAGGACGACCGAGCCGATCGCCGGCAAGCACACCGCTCCAGCCCCGATGGAGCATCACGGCAGCCACGCATGAAACGCGCACTCGAAAACATCCGCAATATCGGCATCGTGGCGCACATCGACGCCGGCAAGACCACGCTCACGGAGCGGCTGCTCTTTTTCACGAAAACCAGCCACCGGCTCGGCGAGGTGGACCGCGGCACCACGATCACCGACTTCGACCCCGAGGAGCAGGAGCGGGGGATCACGATCTATTCGGCGGCGGTGTCGTTCCGCTGGCGGGACGTGACCGTGAACCTCATCGACACGCCCGGCCACGTCGACTTCACGGCCGAGGTGGAGCGGAGCCTGCGGGTGCTCGACGGGGCGGTCGTGGTGTGCTCGGCGCGGGAGGGGGTGGAGGCCCAGAGCGAGACGGTGTGGCGGCAGGCCGACAGGTACGGCGTGCCGCGGGTGGCGCTCGTCAACAAGCTCGATCGCGAGGGGGCCGACTTCTTCGGCACCGTGGACCAGATCGAGAAGCGGCTGGGGGCGAAGCCGCTCGTGCTGCAGGTGCCGCTGGGCCTCGGGCCGCCCCACGCGAAGGATCCGTTCCGCGGGATCGTGGACCTGGGCGAGATGCGGCTGCTCACGTTTCCCCCCAAGGACGAGGCGCTCGCGGGCGGCGCGGCGTTCGTGGCCGTGACCGCGGGGCCGGTCCCGGCGGAGCTCGCCGACGTGGCGGGTGAATATCGCGAGCACCTCGTCTCCACGCTCTTCGACCTTTCCGACGAGGTGGCCGAGCTCGTGATGGCCGAGGCCGAGATCCCGCCGGAGGTGCTGCGGAAGGCGATCCGCAGGGCCACGATCGCCCGGCAGGTGGTGCCGGTGCTCGCGGCATCGGCCCTCGACTGCATCGGCGTGCAGCC